>JAUIIP010000178.1 GCA_030431555.1 bacterium | reverse complement strand
AGCAGATTATCGGCATGAAGCTCGTTTCTCCGCAGACCGGACCTGAAGGTCGTCTGGTGCGCAAGGTTTGGGTTGAGGCCGGTGCCGCGATTAAGAAGGAGTTCTATTTGAGCTTCATCATGAACCGCGACAACGGCTGCGTTTCGATTATCGCCAGTGCCGAAGGCGGGATGGAGATCGAAGAGGTCGCAGAGAAAACTCCGGAGAAGGTGCGCACAGTCGACATCCGACCTGAGTGCGGGCTCCAGGGTTTTCACTGCAGAGAAGTCGCTTTCTTTCTTGGTCTGGACAAGTCGCAGATTGGAAAGCTCTCAAAGGTCTTATCGTCGCTGTATGAAGCGTTCCTAGGTCTTGACTGTTCGCTGCTTGAAATTAACCCGCTGATTGAAACCGAAGACGGTTCGTTTATCTGCCTCGACGCGAAGATGTCGATCGACGACAATGCGCTGTTTCGCCAGAAGGAAGCGCGCGCGATGATGGATTACGACGAAATTGACGAGCGAGAGCTTGTCGCCAAGGAAGTCGGCATCAGCTATATCGCACTCGATGGCAATATCGGCTGCATGGTTAACGGTGCCGGTCTGGCAATGGCAACAATGGACATCATCAAGCAGGCAGGCGGTGAGCCGGCAAACTTCCTCGACGTCGGCGGTGGAGCCACCAAAGAAATGGTTACCGAAGCTTTTCGCTTAATTCTGAGCGACGAAGCAGTTGAAGGTGTTTTGATTAACATCTTCGGCGGAATCATGCGCTGTGATGTTATCGCAGAAGGGGTAGTGGAAGCTGCCAAGACGCTCGACATCAAGGTGCCGCTGGTTGTGCGCCTGCGCGGGACAAACGTCGAGCTTGGCCGAGAGATACTAGAGAAGTCGGGGCTTAAGATCACTCCGGCTGAGAACATGGGCGATGCGGCGGAGAAGATCGTAGCGGCTGTGCAGTAGAGAGAGATTACGATGGCAATTCTTGTAGATAAGAACACAAAAGTCGTTACGCAGGGCATGACCGGTAAGACCGGTATGTTTCACACTTTGGCCTGCCGCGAATACGGAACTCAAATGGTAGCCGGTGTTAGCCCGGGCAAAGGCGGCCAGACTGCTGAAGGCATACCCGTCTTTAACTCCGTTCGCGACGCTGTCGAGGAAACCGGCGCCAACGCCAGCGTGATTTACGTTCCACCTCCATTCGCCGCAGATGCAATCGTTGAGGCAGCCGATGCGGGCGTTCCGCTGGTTGTCTGCATCACCGAAGGTATCCCGGTGCGCGATATGCTGATGGTTAATTCTTACTTGCGACAGAGCGAGACTCGTCTGATTGGACCGAACTGCCCGGGCGTTATTACTCCGGACCAGTGCAAGATTGGCATTATGCCGGGCCACATTCATAAGTCAGGCTCGGTCGGGGTCGTCTCTCGTTCAGGGACACTGACTTATGAAGCGGTCGGCCAGTTAAGCGATCTCGGAATCGGCCAATCGACCTGTATCGGAATCGGCGGTGACCCGCTCAACGGCACGAACTTCATCGACTGCCTGGAGTTATTCATGAACGACGACGACACCAAGTTTGTCGTTATGATTGGTGAAATCGGCGGAACGGCTGAGGAGGAAGCAGCGGAGTGGATTAAGGCGAACGCCACTAAACCGGTAGTTGGTTTCATCGCCGGCGCAACCGCACCTCCGGGACGCCGCATGGGCCATGCCGGAGCGATTATTTCAGGCGGAAAGGGGACTGCTGACGCTAAGTTTGAAGCGATGGAAAAAGCAGGGATTATTACGACCCGATCGCCTGCCGAAATCGGCAAGGCCGTTCAAGACAACATGTAGTGCAAGGGGCTTTCGCCCCTTCACCTCACAACTCTATCGATACCTCAGTCAGGACTGAATTCGCGATAAAGCAATTGTGATGAGCTTTGTCGTGCATGGTCTTGAGATCTTCTGCACTGACGTCCTCGGCGAACTGAACCTTGGGCTTTAGGACTGCTCGCGTCATCGCCAGTTTGCCGTTTTCGTTCTTCTCAAGATAGCCGACTGCTTCGTCTACGTAAGACTCGACTGTCAGCCGCTTCTTGGAAGCTATCGCCAGAAATGTCAGCATATGACAGCTTGAAATTGAAGCGACAAGTGCTTCTTCCGGATCAACTCTATCCGCTTTGCCCTTAAAGTCCGGTGCCGCCGAGGCCGGCACGCTTATCCCTCCGGGAAAACTCCATTCGTGCTCACGATTGTACTCTTCGTAATCAAAACTCTCGCTGCTCTTCTCCCAATTTATTCTTGCTCTATGCTCGCTCATATCCCGTTTACCTTTTCCAATTATCCAGACCCGCTCCCCAATCCAAGTCTATTTCCCAGTCCCAGTCTATCTCCCAGTCCTATTCTATCTCCCAGTCCCAGTCTCAGTCCTATTCCATCTCCCTTTCCCAGTCCAACTCCTCTCCAACCTCTTCACTTATTGCATACCACTGTTAGAATCTTGGTAATCGATTCCAATAACTCCTTGGCCTCACCGGACTCTACCGACAAGCTATCGTCGATGATGGAGACTACGTCGCAGATCGCAGCGCATTCCATCGCCGATCCACGGGCGATTGAGTAAAATCTCAACCTCTCAAGCTTGTGAACTTTGCCTGAACCCTCAGCAATGTTTAGCGGAACCGATGTAGCGGCTCGCTTCAGTTGATCTCGAAGATGCGCATTGCCGCGCGGAAGCCGCTCGATAATTCGGTTAGCAATTATCAGAAATTTTATGCTGAGTCGGTAAGGCTCGAAGTTTTCGTGCGCGAACATATTACTGCTGCTCCGTTTACCAGGTGATCGACTGATATCGGGGTTCGGTGCACTAGAGGAGGACTGGGAATAGGAAAGGGACTGGGAAATGGAATAGGAAACGGCGATTGACAGGAAGCGGGAGTGGTAAGGGAAAGGGGCAACAGGTGGGGGCAGGACGCCGAAATGGAGAACTAGAAGATAGTCTGGTTCCACTTGGCTTTCCTGAGCAAAAACGTTACTATTCGCGAGCTGTTAACAGGGAAAACTAATCTATGTCTCTTGAATGACATGAGAAATTTCAGTTTGGAGTTTTAAATCAATGGCTACTGAGCGTACTTTATCGATAATTAAGCCGGACGGAGTTGAGAAGAATATCATCGGTCAAATCCTGACCCGATTCGAGGAAGCCGGACTTAAGATCATCGGCGCGCGGATGATGATGCTGACCGAGCAGCAAGCAAAGAGTTTCTACGAAGTTCACAAGGACCGTCCGTTCTATAATGACCTTGTCGAATACATGACTTCCGGCCCGGTTTTCGTTTCCGTGCTTGAGGGTGAAGCTGCTGTCGCAACTAACCGCGAGCTAATGGGCGCAACTGATCCGAAGGAAGCAAATCCCGGCACGATTCGCGCTGACTTTGCTGAGAGCATTGACGCCAATACCGTTCACGGTTCCGACAGTGTTGAAAATGCCGCAAAAGAAGTTGCTTTCTTCTTTCCAGAACTGAGTTAACCCAAATGGCGAGCGGCTCCCGCGTTGAGTTATTGGACTTTGATCGTGCGGAGCTTGCTGCGGAGCTTGAGGAGCGTTTTAATCTGCCGGCCTTTCGTGCGCGGCAGCTGATTCGCTGGGTTCACAAGCGCCGTGTTCGCGACTTTTCCGAGATGACCGACATCGCCAAGCCTCTGCGTGAGGCTTTTGGCGATGCTTATTCGGTCTATCGGCCTGAACTCGCCGAGCGGCAAATTTCACGTGACGGAACACGAAAATATCTGTTTCGGCTCGAAGACGGCTCGGAAATCGAAAGTGTCCTGATTAAACAGCCGGACCGGCTTACGCTCTGTGTTTCCTCGCAGGTAGGCTGTGCGATGGGATGCAAGTTCTGCCGCACGGCGCTGATGAAGCTTAAGCGCAACTTGGCCACGCACGAAATTATCGGCCAGGTGCTTGCCGTCCAAGACGACGCAGCGGAGCTTGGACTCGACTTTCACAACATCGTCTTTATGGGGATGGGCGAGCCGCTGCATAACTTCGACAACGTTCTACGAGCGCTTAGGCTGCTTAACGACGAACTCGGACACGACTTCTCCTACCGCAAGGTAACGGTTTCGACATCTGGACTGGTCCCGGCGATTGAGCGCTTTGGTCAAGTTGGTGCGCCGGCGAGCCTGGCTGTGTCGCTAAACGCTACGAGTGACGATGTTCGCACCGCACTGATTCCGATAAACAAAAAGTGGCCGATTGAAACGTTGATGAGGACGCTGCACGAACTGCCGCTTAGCTCGACTCAGCGAATTACAATCGAGTACGTGATGCTGGCCGGAGTAAACGACACGGACGCCGATCTTCAGCGTTTGCCGGGAATTCTGCATGGGCTGCCCTGCAAGATTAACCTGATTCCCTACAACGAAAACGCAGGACTCGGATTCAAACGGCCCTCGACGCAGCATATTGCGCGCTGGCAGGACCGATTGCTCTCGCGCGGCTTTAATACCACAGTTCGCTGGTCAAAAGGCGAAGACATCGATGCAGCCTGCGGCCAATTGGCGACCCAAAGCAGCAGGCAGAAACGGGTCGGTGACAGATCCGCCGCGTTGTCCTAGGATATTCCCGTAGTTCGGGCTCTCGCCCTTAGATTAGTTTGAACGATAGAGACCCAGTATGAGCATTGGCGTAATTGGCGGCACGGGGTTATACGAGCTCCCCGGCCTCGATGACATTCGTGAGCAAGAAATCGAGACGCCGTTCGGCCCTCCATCGTCCCCGATAGTTTCCGGAATAGTCGATGGGGTGCAGATGCACTTTATTGCGCGCCACGGCCGCGGACACACCTTTCTGCCGTCGGAGGTCAACTACCGCGCAAATATCTACGCGCTCAAAGTTGTCGGCGCTAAGTGGTGTCTAAGCGTAAGCGCGGTCGGCAGTCTGCAGGAGCAGTACCGCCCGGGCCAGGTCCTCGTGCCGGACCAATTCATCGACCGCACGAAAGGCAGGCCAAGCACTTTCTTCGGGGAAGGGATCGTCGCCCACGTCGCTTTTGCCGACCCCTTCTGCCCGACTATGCGTGAGCATCTTTACGAAGCAGCCAGCGATGTTGCCAAGGCGCGCGGCACGGACGCGCACAACGGCGGGACATATCTCTGCATGGAAGGCCCTGCGTTTTCTACGCGGGCTGAGTCGCATATGTACCGCAGCTGGGGTGCGGGGATTATCGGTATGACCAATTTGCCTGAAGCCAAGCTCGCGCGCGAAGCGGAGATTGCTTATGCCACTTTGGCTCTGATTACTGACTATGACTGCTGGCGCAGCGAATCGGAGGATGTCGATATCCAAGATATCCTACGCACTCTTAATGCCAACGCCGATCTAGCCAAAGAAGTAATATTGCGCGTCGCGCCGCGGCTTGATGCGGCTGAGCCCTCGGAGCTTGCAGCGAATGCGCTGCAGTTTGCGATTATTACTCAGCCCGAGCGCATTTCGGATGAGGCCCGCCGGCGCCTGCAGCCGATCATTGGAAGGTATCTTTAGCTGAGATGAAAGTTTTGGTTAGCAGTTGGATTGGTGCAATCGTCTGGGCGTTCCGGATAATTGGCTCTGCTGCATATCGTTTTTGGTGGGACGACTGTTTTTCTCGCGCGTCCGCTCTCGCCTACACCTCTTTATTTTCGCTGGTGCCGCTGGTTGCGCTCTCGCTCTCGATGTTTACCGCCTTCGGCTTCAATTACGAGGAGTTCGTGGCCTTTCTTCACACTGTCGTCGAGCAGCTTCTACCGCCGATGGGTGAGGACCAGTTCTCGCAGTTCCAGAAGCAGGTGCTCGAGTATCTGGAAATTTTTAGCGGGGTTATTGCAGGGCGCGCGCTTAACGCCGTCAGTGTAGCCGTGCTGCTTTTTTCGGGAATTGCTCTCGTCAACACAATCGAGAGCGCGATGAACGTGATTTGGCGCGTCACGTCCGAACTCAGCATAATGGCTAAGCTGACAAGGTTTTGGGCGGTGATCACCCTCGGTCCGGTGCTGATAGCAGTCTCGATTTACTGGACTACGCAAGTCCGAGCCTACACAAGTGAGCATTCGGTGATAGCGGAGTCAGCGATTTGGAGCTTGATGAATGTCATCATCCCGATTGCCGTGACTTGGCTCGCGCTGCTGATACTTTACGTCACAATGCCCTCAGCCAAGGTGCGCCTGCGTGACGCTGCACTTGGTTCGCTGATTGCCGCTGCGCTGTTTGAGTTGGTTAAATCCGGCTTCGCGCATTACCTGACGATGACCTCGACTTACAGCAAGCTCTACGGAATCCTGGCTTCTATTCCTTTGTTCCTGCTGTGGCTCTACATCGCCTGGGTGGTGGTGCTCTACGGTGCGCAGATAGCGTATGAAGCCGGAGCAATTGTCATTCGCTCCGGCCGTCGGCGCTACGCGACGGACCTCGGCGAGATCGGAGCGATCCTCGGTCTGCGTATTTTGCATCTAATCGGCGAGAATTTCATGGACGGCAACGAACCGCCGACCGAAAGTGAGATCGCGATAGAAATTGGAACCGACCCGGTGCTGGTGCGAACTGTGCTCGATCTGTTGACTGATGCCAGAATCATTACCACCGGGGATAACGAGCGCCACGCCAGGACGCTGTGCGTAGCTCCAAGCAAGCTGAGGCTTTGTGATATCGCCAAGACTTTTATGTCCAAGGAGTATCTGAAGAAGAACGGCAACGACGAACACAAAGAAGGAACATTTCTCCAGGCTTTCTACGCCGCCAGTCGCTCTGCCGAAAAGGGAGTACCTCCGGCAGAATGGACTCTTGCTGATTTTATTATGCTCTCAACCGATATGACCGCTGCCAAAGATGAATAGTACTATTACTCGCAGAAACGCAGGCTATTCTCTAATCGAGCTGATGGTGGTGATGGCGATTATAGCGATCCTAGCGGCGACCGCTATCAGCAATTTTGACAATGTTCGGCAGCAGAGCCTGGACACCGTGGCGCTGAGCGACTACCGCAACTTAAAAACGGTCATGCTTGACGAAGCTGCTCAGCCGGACGCTCCGCTACAGTATCTAATTCGCAATATTGAGGGACCAGGCCATCTTCCTGCCCCGCTTGAAATGGCGAAACTTAGTAAGAACGTCCGGCTTATCCGAGCGCGCAGACGAACAAGACCGGCAACTGCGCGGCAGCCGCGCCGAGAGCTGATTCGCATAGATCTCGAACACATTAACGGTCGATGGCACTATCGCTATGTCAGCCGCGACGGCGCGATTGTCGAGCAGTTAATCCAGCGAAGGTGAGTTATGAGCGATTCTGATGACTATCAGGAGCTGATTGACGGTGGTATTGACGATTTAAATGCCAGCGAGAATTTTCGCGGTACTTCCTTTACTAAAGAAGCTCCGAAAACTGAGGCAGCTAAACCGCTGATGGGGCGCTGGTGGTTTATTGTGCTGCTGCTGGCAGCCGGGCTAAACGCGGGGCTTGCTGCTTATTACAGCTCGACTGGGCAGCGTGCGCTTAGCCCCGCAGAGGCTGACAAACAACTGACCGAACGCTTCGGCGTTGACCCGGAGATGCTCGCAGAATCTGGTTACACG
>JAUIIP010000177.1 GCA_030431555.1 bacterium | reverse complement strand
TCGAAAGCCCTAAGCTTGTCGAGACTCACATATCAACCGTCATTATCGGCCGCAGGCTTGTCCTTAAGTTTAAGAAGCCGGTTGATTTCGGATTCATCAATCACCTGCACTTCCCCGCTCGTTGGCGCTCTGCGTGCAATGAAATAACCCTCAACCGCCGACTCAGCAGCGATATATACCTCGGCCTGCTTCCAATAAGCAGCAGCTCTCAGCCTGAGCTTAGTGAAAACAACATCGAGCAGTCCATCGTGTCTGAATTTGACCCGGAATTGCCTCCGAAGCATTGCGTCGACGTCGCTGTGGTCATGAATCGCATTCCCGATGACTGTGGGCTTGATGCCTTGATTGACGCGGGACAGGTTGAGATCCCAAAGCATATTCGCAGCGCTGCAAGCAAAATTGCCGAGTTCCATCTGACACAAATGACACACGCCCTTGTCAATTCTGAGCACCACTCGGCTGCGGAGAGTGCCAGCCGGGATAATTTTGAAGCGGTACGGCAGCACAGGCAGCTGATTTGCGATGCTTCAAGCGACTGCGCAGAAAGAGTCGAGCGTTATTCCGAGAACTACCTCTCACAAAGCAGTGCCCTGTTTGACGCAAGAATCAATGCGCGCCACGTGATCGACGGCCACGGCGACCTGCGCGCTGAGCATATATGCTACCCCAAGGGCGAACCGCAGATCATAGATTGCTTGGAATTCAGTACCGAACTGCGAACGGTTGATCTGTTGAGCGATATTGCTTTCTTGACAATGGATTTTGACAGTCGCGGCAGGACTGACCTGAGTGCGGCCTTCATTCAGCGCTACGCCGAAGTTGTTGACGAGAATTTTGTGCCCGAACTTTTCTTCTTTTACGAGACTTACCGAGCGATGGTTCGCGCAAAAGTGGAATTGCTAAACGCAGAGTCTGCTGACGAAGCCGACGAACGCTCGGCTGCGATTGCACGCGCAGAAGACTATTTGGCTCTGGCGGGCAAATACTCACTCGGTTTGCACAGGCCATACATTTTGCTCATCGGCGGCCTGATGGGTGCCGGCAAATCAACACTTGCAGATTACTTAAGTAAACTTACTCATGCGCGCGTGCTTCGGTCGGACATACTTAGAAAATCGATTTACGGCAGCGACGACGATGACAAGTCACTAAATTTCGGAGAGGATAAGTACTCCGCAGAGGCAACCACGCATACATATCTTGCGCTGGCTCAATGCGCCCAGGGAGAATTGATTCACAGTCGATCGGTTATTGTGGATGCCTCGTTCACGGCAGCCGATCATCGCCGAGCCTTTGTGGAGCTAGGCCGGCAGGCGAATCTACCTGTGCTAATGCTTTGGTGCACTCTCGATAGAGAAAAAGCGTTGGAGCGTTTGAATCAGCGCCAAGCGCAAGGTACAGACGTGTCAGATGGACGTGCCGAACTTTACGACGCGCAGCGAGAGAAGGCGCAGACACCCAACGACGACGACGACTCGCTGCCGGTTCTCCAAGTCGATACCAACTGCTCAGTCTCCAAGAGTGCCGACAAGGCTCTGGCATTTCTTTGCGCTAGCGCACAGACAACGTAGCCTAAGACTCTTCGACAATTCACCATTAAAAACAAATACTTACACAAGCCACCCAATCTAAATATTAGCTTTTTGCTGGGAAATTGGCTATACTCCCGCGACCGTTCTTTGTCCGCAGATTTCAACTTTGAGTAATCACACAGCTGCTTTCGGCCGCGAGGGCGATAGCAGCTGCTGCAAATCTAAGGTTTCGCGTTCACCTGGAGATTCAGCCCCCTCGAGCGGCGCATCGCCGCTGGATGGGGCTGTCTACAACGTGTGGACGTAAGTCGTTTTCCCCTAGCCAACTCACATCGGGAACGGAGCACTTTGAAAATGCAAGCTGAGTTGTCTATCAATGCTAACCTTCGAGAGAGCGTTATCCGCACTTGGGCGGGTCGCGAATTCGACGGTCAGCGACCGACGAAATCCAGGGAGGGGGACATGGTTGTCTACACCCTGGGTCAAGTCACTCTTCGGTATTCCCCATCGGACGGATCCGGCAAAATGTCGCTTCAAGGTCCAGCCAGCGAGCTGCAGACCTTCGTGAACGCGACCCACCGTCTGGTGGATCTGGCACGCGGACAAAGCTTCACCTGCGTGGTGAACCTGCGGATACCATGCTCTGCTCTGGCCAAGCACATGCCTGCGGACAAACTCACTCCTGCTGAGTGGGTCGAGTTCCGCCTGCTGCGCACCATGAGCATCAAACGGCATGGTGTCCGCCGGGCTCAAGGAGCGATCGCCTACCCCGAGCGCGGTAAGTTTCGGGGCAAGCGGCACCGGACAGTCCCTCGCTTTCGGCGTGCCGATATAGTCGTGACGATCGACACAGACTCCGACCTTCTCGTACTCGAGAACCATCGGTTCGAGTACGCCAGAGACGTCGTGCGTCTGATGCAGCTCCTTGAAGGCAGGTTCTTCTCCGAGCTGAAGTCCCTGCCCGCTGAGCTGACATAGCGAAAGCTGAAGGGAATGCGGTTGTGGGGTGTGGAGTCTCGACCATGTCGAGGCTTCACACCACTAAGTGCGTTAAAGCAGCAGCTGCACCAAATCAACAGCAGAGCACTACCAGGAGTACTCTCCTTTCACGAAAGTCCGATGAAGCATTTGCGTAGTTAAAACTCCGGTGAGTGAACTGGTCAGCAGGCCGTGACGATGCGAACCCGGCTCAAGCTGTCCGGAATCTATCTCTTTTATTGTACCTCGCACCGCCGATGGCTTGAAGACACCGCTGTCCTTTAGAGAATCCTCAGAAAGGAGATCTTCCGTCAACGCATCTCGCTGCTTCCACACCCAGTCATTCGGCGCATTAAAACCGAACTTACGCCTCTCAAGGACATGCTTCGGAATATAGTCCTTAAATGCCCGACGAATGATGTATTTCTCTTTCAAGCCGAACATTTTCAGCATCGGCGGCACAGTAGTCGCGAAATCGATCACGTGATTATCCAAGAAGGGAAGTCTGGCCTCGACCGAATTGGCCATAGAATTTCTGTCGCTGCGCAGGAGGATATAGTTCGGTAGGCGCGTTTTCATCTCCAGGTAAAGTGCCTTATTAAAGTCCGCAATGTGTTTGTATTTAGACTTAAGCGGCTGTGCCAAATTATAGTAAGGTCCACCTTCACGCAGGCTGTCTTGCACGGGGTGAGCGAACAATGGACGGTTAAAGTCCGCTAGTATTTTCCAAACCGGATACCAAGGCGGAAAGACTCCGAACATCGAGGTCAGCCGCTTTATCAATGAATCATCGGTGTAGATTCCGTAAAGAATGTCTCTTAACTCTTGAGCACCGACATATTGCCTTAGAAACCTGCGCAGCAGAGGTTTGCGCATGGGACGCAAGACCGGCAAAGACAGAGTCCGCCTGGCCTGGTTCAGCGTATAATAGTAGTAACCACCGAACAGCTCGTCAGCTCCCTCGCCAACAAACGCAACCTTGATTCCATTCTGCCGCACAAACTGCGAAAGTTGAAACAACGGCACATCAATCGGAGAGTACTGCGGCTGCTCGATGTGATACATCACCTGCTGAAGCAGCGAACTATTTGCACCGCTAACGGTGAGCACTCTGGCATCGAGATTGTACAGCCTTGCCGTCTCTTCAAAAACTTCGGACTCGTCCAGCTCAGGATCTACAAACTTAATCGAAAACGTCCTCAGCAAAACATCATCTTTTAACAGACTGCGCAGCATCAGCGTCGTTGCCGTAGAATCCATACCGCCGCTGAGGTAAGAAGACACCGGGACTTCTCCGATACAGTGCGAGTGCACAGCGCGGCGGAATTTTTTGCGAAAAACATTTAAGAAAAGATCGAACCGCAGAGAGTTACTCTGTTTAGCCGTGGGGAACTCAACAGACCAATACTCCTTTCGCTCAGTTTTCAAGTCTTTAAGGTCCACTGTCATCACAGTAGACTCCGGCAAATGTCGAACCGACTTGAAGCAGGTGTTCTCCCCCGGCACGAAGCCGAAGCTAAAGAAGTCGTAGATCGACTGCGAATCAAGCTCTGCACCAGCCAAGCCGGAAGCGAGAATTCCCTTGATTTCCGAACTCGCGACGAAACACTTGTCATCTTGGTAAATAAACAGCGGCTTCATTCCGACGCGGTCTCGTGCCATGACTACTCGACGACGCTTTTGATCTAGGAGAAAGAAGGCGAACATTCCGTCGAGCTTGGAGACAAAGTTTTCCGGGTCGTCTTCGTAAAGGTGAATTATCACCTCACAGTCGCAGTCAGACATAAACCGATGACCGCCGTCAGTCAGTTGTTTCTGCAGCTCACGGTAATTGTAGATTTCGCCGTTGCAAACCAGAACAATACTTTTGTCTTCGTTAAAAAACGGCTGCGCACCGCCCTCAATGTCGACAATGCTGAGACGGGTGTGTCCCAGCCCACAGTTTTCCCAAATGAATTCGCTCGAATCGTCGGGACCGCGATGCTGCAAAGCACTATTTGCCCGCGCAATCCTTTGCCGGTTTTCAGAGGGACTATCTCTAGTAATGACGCAATTTATTCCGCACATAGACTCGATTTCCGACCTGCAGCATAGGCCATATGTGCCTGTCTTTCCACGGTAAAATCATGACGCGTTCTAGGCGCTCCATTGTATACAATTTCAGAATTCATCTAGCCTATGATACCCCTGAGGATGGATTAAGTAATTCCCAGTTTGTTCGTTCTTTCCCCTTGAGCTGGTTTGAGCAAAGCGGTGCGATGCAGCGGTCCTGCGGAGATACACTCTGCGCTTGGCTGCGGCCGGAACTATCTCGGTTAGCAATTTGGTGGAAGTCCTCTCTTCTCTCCCCCGCACCGTGCAATGCGGTGCTTGCCTGCGGTGGCCGAATGGTTGTCGCAGGCAATTCGTATGTCCTTACCCACTGTGCCCCACGAGTGTGCGCGTGGATTTGGAGAACCGGATCCATGGCTGATCCGGTTTCTTTGCCTCCCACTGGCAGAGGATTCTTCTCTGCCCCCTCCTAAGCTGCGGTGTGTCCAATGGGCCGCCGCAGCGATTTAACTCCCCCCCGTTGGTAAGGGAAGTCGGCCAAATCTCCTCCTTGGCCGGGATGTCCAGTCGTCTCAGGGCGCACATCCGAGTTCCACCCCCTCTCTCGTCCGTCCTGTTCCCCCAAGGACGAGGTGTTGAACTCCTTCCCATCGGGTGTTGAGGTTGCAATTCTGTTTGTCTGTCATCTACTACGGTTGGTCACAGTTCCGGTCGCACCTTCAATCACACTTGCTCCGCAACCGTGACTGCCCACCAGGGCCCTTCCGAACTTTTCAGAATCGCATGCCAGAACCATGAGGACACATCCGTCCAGCTCGCTCCGCTCGAATCGAGGATGCGCTCACAAACTTTTGACCTCTCAGCACCACGTTCGGCCAGCACACAACCCCAGCGTTCACCCCCGGAGTCAACGGCAATCGGCTGTGGACTGACGCTAAAGCCGGCGCCTTTCAGGCAATCGGCTGCGGGATGAAGCTTGCGAGTTGGATGCTCGACCCAGCGCATTACGATCTCCCTCTCTCCGTCGCTAAATCGCGCAATTTTTCCCGGGAAGCCTTTAGTAAAAAATCGCTCTCGCTCCGAGAGCTCGAGTTGAGTCAGATACGCACCTTGGAACGTCTCGGGCCAACCCGGGAAATCGGAAACGCTGCTGCCAGGAGACACAGCTGAACCGGAAACTAAGGGAGCGATGGCCGCTGCCATATGTAAAAAAAGCCAGAACACTAAACAGCGCATAATCTCCCCTCCGCACGATGTATTAGCCTATGAAACTTTAAAATCGCTGCTGCCACGAACGCAAAAACGACTAAGCCCGCGGAGCTATGAAACCACCCAGGAGCAGAAATTATTCCGGCCTCCGGAAAGAACAAGACACTTGCCCGAATTACATTGCCGGTGAACACGCAGCCCGCGGCGGCAACATATGACAACCAGGTATTGCGCACTCCCAGTCTGTTTATGCACGCGATCGTGAAATTCAAATACATTCCAGTCCAAAGCATCTTGATGCCCGAACAAGGAGCATCAACCGATACTAACTCTCCCGCCCACACCAGAAGTGTTCCTTGGGAATCCACCGAATAGCCCAAACCGCTCAGCATCGTCGCAGAAACTGCTGCCGTCAGCAGCCTGACCGGATAACCCAGATAGAACTGAAGCGAAGCGATTATCGGAAGAGACAGGATCAACAGTCCCAGCACTCCCCCATTGATCGTTCTGCCCATAAAGAAGCCGCTCGCACCAAACGCTAGCGCCGTAACCGCCAGTACTGCACTCAGCAGCATCGGTACGCTATCGAAACTCAGTGTATATAGAGCAGCAAACACCGCGCTAAACAGTAACGCCCGAGGGTTGAACTGTTCACGCTTCTGCGCACTGAAGATGAAAAATGCCGCCGTTATCAGTGCGACAACACCCCACGGCTCATCCGATCCGTCGCTCATTCGCTCCACGTACCAAACCCAAACCGGCCAAAATGCCGCAAGCTGGGATGTTGCAAACAGTAAAATTGTTAAGGACTTCTTAGGCATTAGACAGCGCTCCTAAAACCTGTCCGGGGACGCCTTAGCGCCCCGGACAAAAACCAATCAGCAAGAGAATTCTCTTCGCCCAGCCGCAGCCAGCAGCAAAAGCAGTCCTGCAAGAGCGAGCATCGCGTAGGTTTCCGGCTCCGGCACTGTGGGTATGCCTCCGCCCACTGCCAAGTTCGAGACTCCCTTAGGAAGCGGCAGCGGCTGCTTTACCGACTTAAGCTTTCCTTCGGGGTTGCGCACTTCCTCGTCAACTGCCACGAAGGATGTATATTGGGTCAGCAGATTATACTCCAGACCTAGCGCGGTAATCTCTTCAACCCGCTTGTCGTCAGCACGAAGTCTGTTGTACTCGCCCAGGGTTTTTATTTTGTGCCGGGCCCAAAGGTAACGCAGAGCGTCGAATTGCGGACTGATGTCTGCTTTGGCTATATCAATCGAGTGGCGGTACGGCTCGGCGCCCTGAAAACCCTCAACGACCACGCTGCCGGCTGCAGTGCCGCTCCACTTTCCGAACATAACAATCGGCCGCTCGGCAAGCAGGTCTGGAACAGTCGGCGGCTCCATATCATAAGCCTGCATCCCGGTAAAAGTAACCTCAACGTCAGTCAGCACCGGCCGAGTTATCAGCTGACGCAATCTTGAAGCAGCAGCAGGTGCTTCCGAAGGCTTAGTTACTACAAACGGCTCGCCGTAGCCCACATGAGCCATTCCCTCTATCAGGTGGCGATTGACGCTTGAGCCGATTCCAAAGGCAAACAAATTCGCATTGTTTAAATTGTTTCTAATCAGCTCGAACGCTTCAGGCTCAACATGAACGTAACCGTCAGTCGCAATTACTATGCTTCGCGAGACTCCTTCGTCCTGCGGCAGCGCTAACGCACGTTCCAGCGCGGGCAAAAGCTCAGTCCCTCCACCGCCATTCTGGCTGTTAATGAACTGTATAGCTTTCAGGATATTCTCGCTCGTAGCCGGCACGGAACGCTG
>JAUIIP010000176.1 GCA_030431555.1 bacterium | reverse complement strand
ACGATCACTTGTTCAGCGAATTCCATTGGTCCTGTTTCTTTGCATTTGCCTGACAGGGTCAGACTGCGGGAGCTCATCAAACAACGACGACGACGCGCTTGGCACGACTCCGGCTGCAGCAACTCTCGGCGAGCCCTGCACTGCGCTTGGTCAGTGTCCCAGTGCGGGAGCGACTTGCTGCCTAGACCCGGTCGAATGCGGTTTGGACCTGAATACCTGCGTTCAGACTTGCACTACGGACGCTAACCCACCTACCTCTGGGCAGCAGTTTGGCCGTTTTTGTGCGAATAATACGAACTGTGCTGAAGGACTGATATGCTGTCGAAACCCGACGAGTGATTTCCTGAGCGATACTGTCGATTGTATTGCCGGCGTTACCTCGCCGATTCTCTGTTCGTGTAGAAGGCCTGCGTTTAGGCAGACCGGAGAGGATTGTGTTTTAAACGAGCAGTGCCTAACTGGGTTTTGCTGCGACTCAGTGAGTGACTGTAATATCGAAGATATTGGCACCTGCGTTGATGCTCAACAGGCGACTCCGCCGGGCAGCGTGTTGCTTGGTGGGGCGTGCAGCGCTGATACTGATTGTGATCCAAATGAGTCAAGTTTGGGTGTGTATTGCTGCCAGGATCAGGTCGCCTGTGGGAGCAACTTTGGCCAATGTGTAGAAAACTGTGCACAGTTCGCTACCGGTGGACAAGGAGGCATTAACGACGATTGCGAAAACAATACGATGTGCCTTCCTTCGACGTTTTGCTGCTTGGTGCCCGGACCAAATTGCAATTTCGATAACGACGAATCCTGCACTTGTCGTCCACAGCCTGGAGGGTGATGGTTCCAACTGTCCGACTAAAGCAAAAGATCTTCGAATTGTTTTAAAACGCCATTAGCATACTCGTATGAAATCGCGGATTACACTGACAGTCAGGGATCTAGAAAGGTACATCAGTTGTAATCGCAGTCATGGGTGCTGGCAGGCTAAATGATTCCGGGCGTTACTTGCCTTGGCTGCTTTTGCAGGGCTGAACACACGAGTTATGTCGGCTTAGCGACGTGCGGGCTGGATTTAGGATGAAGTGCTACTTAGCCATGCAGGTA
Source organism: bacterium (assembly GCA_030431555.1). GTDB lineage: Bacteria > Bdellovibrionota_C > UBA2361 > SZUA-149 > JAGRAN01 > JAGRAN01. Next base: position 6,485 of record JAUIIP010000176.1, on the reverse strand, counting down.
GGGATTGTGACGCAGGTGCTGCGGTCAGATTCGTCACAGCACACAGTTTTGTCCCAACACAGCATGCCGTTATCGCTATAGGTTTCGACGCCGGGAGGCGGGCCTGACTCGCTCATACCCAGTCCCGGTAGTCCCAAAGCTGCAAATAGCAGAACAATCAGAGCCACTGCAGAATAATACGCCACTTGGCTTTTACTAAGAAATTCGTCGCCCATGGGTATTATATCGGCGTTTTTAGCGGTGGGCATGACGAATGGGAGCTCCTGACAGTTCGCAGAGCCTTCGCCAGTCCTTGAAAACGTCTTCAGAAAAGTCCTCAGAGCATCTCTGTCCTATTGAAGCATAGCTGTGCGTGCCTGTGTATGCAGCTAATCTCACATATTAGAATGCGAACTACTCCTCTACCATAGATTTCAAATCGGTCAGTATGCGGATGATTTCCTCTCGGCTGGAAGTCGTGGTCGGGTGCGAAATTAACCACTGCGCTATGTTCGAAACCATTACCTGGTAAACGAAAGGGTCTCGGACGGCGAAGCAGCTAACGTCGAGCGGATCTGCGGAAGAGAAATGCCGAAAAAACAGAGTGATTTTCTCAATCCCGTTGCGTGTCTTTGCAGCATAAGTAACAACGTAGAAGGGAAAAGCCACTCGGGTAATGTAGTAGTGGAAGCTTTTCGAATTGGTAACTAGCTGTATCATCTCATCGACTAGAGCATGGACATGTTGAGCTTTAATCGCCATTGGAAATAGAGAATACTTTCCGGTTTCGTCCTTTTCAACTAAGCGTTTTAGATCGTCGATATGAATCACGTCATGGAACTCCATCGTCTCTTGCCTAAGAGCGTTCCTAAATGCCTTTGATCTCTTATCGACGAGGTCGGAGACGTTCATTGCTTGAAGCACCGAGTCAGGGAAAAGTGACGATGGCGGGCGGAAGTAAACGCTGTGGACTTTCATTGATTCCATACATTCATACATTTCTAACATAAGCCGTTGGGCCCCTTCGGGAGACGAGGGGGTTAATAGAGCGCGCTGCTGCCTTAAGCGTCCCAGAGGTGTTAGATTCAAAGTTTCCTCAAGCGTGCGGGAAATCAGATCGTCCTGTGAGCTCAGTTCTATCGTCATAGCTCCAAGCCTAATGAGCTCTCCGCGCTGATAAATGTCAAAAGAAACCAGCTCGGGGTTGTAGCGTAGCTCGAAGCTGCCAGACTTCACGAACGGACCTTCTTTTGAATAAGCGAATCGGTATAACGCGCTGCGCACTGACTCGGAAACGTTTTTAGAATCATTGCTTAGCCGACTGTAGACTTGTTCTATTAGTCCTTGCCTATTGGGTATTCCATTTCGAGACGAAAGTCGTTCGGCCAAGTCGCACAGGAGTACGACTATTATGGAAGTGCGCATATCGGAAATATTCAAGCTTGCGCGAAACGGACCGTCGAAGTAAATGGTGTAAGGCTTGCGCTCCCTAGTCGTTTTCTCAAAGAATACGCTCAGTTTGGGAGACAAGTTATCGACGGGCAAGGAATTGGACTCGCCCAGTGCTCGTAGTAGGAGCTCCTGCGTTAGGTCGATCCGCGTTCCTAAACTTCTGCGAAGGTCTCTTAGTTCTTTTGCGATTTGCTCTATCGAAGTGGCGGAGCTTGATTCAGGCGCCATCGTTCACTCCTTTACTATCACGTAGAATAAACGCATAAATTAGGTTGTAGTTGGGAGACAAATGCTAGTAAATGCTTGGTAGATCGAACAGCCGAAGGTCCGAGCAAGAAGATTGTAGGAAATGTGCCTTTAATCAGCAACACTAAGGGTGAGCCGGTGCGCAGAATGCCTCGGCTCGCCAATAAGAAGATTTGGCAAATACATTCGAGAGTGGATAATTCTCACTTTGAAAAGGGATTGAATGCCATATGACTTCGAACGAATTGCCGGATGAGGACAGTGAAGAATTAGTTGATAACCCGGATGTCTTTAACGAGCTGCAGAAAATCCGCTTCCACGAACTAAAGGACATAAAGAATGAAATCCGGGAGCTTCGTAGCGCCCTGGCTGATCCCTTCGGCCCAGTTGGCGCAGAACTTGGTCGATGCAAGCTAAACGTTCTCATCAGGAGGACGAATCATGAGCGTAAACCTTTTCTGATCGAATTTACCGGCGACATCGAGTCCTCAGTTAGAGTTTCTCCGATTCGTGCAAGTATCCTGTTAACGGCACTACTCGATTTGCAGGACAGGTCTCTAGGCGGTCCTGGTTTGGTTGATCCGCAAGTGGTTACTAAAAAGATTTGTACTGGTTTGGGCTCCGGGGATTGGAGCGACGAAAAGTTCGCCAATAATTTGCGAGTAGCCCAGTATCGATTTGAGATTTTCCTTGAGGACTCACATCTATTGAACAGCGAAGACGTTGCTTTTAAATATGAGCCCAAGACCTTCAGGTTGAATATGAGCAGTCAGCGGCTTGAGCTTGATAGTCTCGCCGTGGAAATAGTTTCTCCGGACAAGGACGTAAACGAATTAATTGAACGGTTTTCAAACTCCTCTCCGTTGGCAAAGGTACGGAAGTTGGGGATAGCACATATCGAGGGAGGGGAAGATGGTCATGATCGATTTTTGCTTGAGTTGTTTGATCACAATCTTGAAGTCGATATGGCAGATGCGTTTTACAGGCCTGCGATTCACAGTTTTCCGGTAACGCTTCTTGAAAAAATGGGGGTTACCAAAACACGAATTAGGAGAACAAAAATCGTAAATAAGGGTTTGCGAGACCGTCGAATTAAGTTTGTTGAAATTCTTTCCAAAAGTTCTCTTGAGCATTTCTTTACGCCCCAAGACGGAAGGTTCCCCTATCTGCCGCCGGATATCGAGACTCGAGATGTAATAGAACATATAGACTACTTTTTGCACCTAGTTAACGAAGAGCCTCAGTACCAACTCGTTGTAACGGAGGCGTTTTATCCTTTCTTCGTCGCATCGATACAGATTGGCAAAGTGCCGCCAAGAGAGCACATAACACTTTATTTCGGGCCTTCGAACACTAAAGACCCACTAATCGTAGGCTGCCTTGCTATGGCAAATAAATCAGTCGATGAAAATATGCGCGGAAAGGTGATCGACTGGCTGGCAAAGCATCCCAGCTCGGTCAGCGACCCTAGGGGAGTATCTGAGTTTTTAAAAGGGCTACGGCAGGCCCTTCGGTAAAACCCCTTGTCCACGCCAGGGGTATGTCGTACGACTGGTTTGGGCAATACTTGCGGTTTCTTATTGGAATTTTATGACTCCATTTCGACCTGAACTATTATCGCGTGCGCAGGAGATCGCCAGAGTTGTCGTGCGCCACGGCGGCGCGGAGGTCATGCGCCAAGTCGGCTTTGAGAAGGAAGCTTCTTCGGAGGCTCGGGTCGAATCGGCGAGGGAGCTGGCTCGCGACCTGGAGCGGCTTGGTCCGACGTTTGTAAAACTGGCGCAGTTCTTCTCCAGCCGTTCCGACGTGCTGCCTCCGCATTACCGGGCTGAGTTTAGTCGTCTTGAGGATAATGTCTCGCCGCTGCCATTCTCGGATTTGCGAGAAATTGTAGAGGCAGACCTCGGTGCGCCACCGCACGAACTGTTCGCACAGTTTGAGGAAGTGCCGATCGCTTCAGCATCGATCGGCCAGGTGCATTTAGCAACTCTGCATTCGGGCGAGCGCGTTGCGGTAAAGATAAGGCGCCCAGGTGTAAAGAAGCTCGTCGCAACTGATTTCGAGATTCTACTTCGGCTTGCTGAGTCGTTTGAAAATCACTCCGATTTTGGCGCGAAGATCAGCGCGCGGCGCCTGGCTCAGCAGGCGCGCAAGACTATTACCGCCGAGCTGAATTACGAGCTTGAAGCGGCGAACCTGCGCACCGTTCGTGCTAACTGCAGCCCCTATGAGAATATCATTGTCCCTGCGCCGTTCGAGTCGCTATGCTCTGAGCGCGTGCTGTGCATGGAGTTTATTGTTGGCGAGAAGATCCCCGACCTTGAGCCAGCTCGTTTTAAGCAGTTTGACGCTACTCAGCTGCTCGATGAGCTGTTCGCCTGCTACTTAAACCAAATTCTGATCGACGGCGTGTTTCATGCGGACCCGCACCCGGGCAACGTGCTGCTGACCGCAGAGGACAAACTTGCGCTGATCGACTTGGGTATGGTTTGCCGGGTTTCACCGGGGATGCGTCGAGAGATTTTTAGCTTGCTGCTCGCGATTGCCGAAGGGAAGGGCGAAGAAGCTGCCGACTACGCTGTGATGCTGAGCCAGGAAAAAAGCTTCTGTGATACTGCGTCATTTCGCAGAGAAATCTCTGAGCTGGTCGTTTCCTCGCACGGAGCAACTCTCAAACAGATCAATTTTGGGGAAGTAGTGCTTGAGGTCGGCAGCATTGCCGCCGAGCAGGGCTTCGAAGTCCCGAGTCAGATTACTCTGATTGGTAAAGTCTGCACGAACCTGGAGCGAATCGGCCGCGCGATGGATGAGAATTTCGATCCGGACGCGGCCATACGCAGACACAGTGACAAAATCATGCAGCGCCAGCTTCTGCACTCTTTGTCTTCCCGCGAAGCGCTGCGGCATGTTGTCGAAGGGCGCAACCTTCTTGAGGGGCTTCCACGGCGCCTGAACGTACTGCTTGATGATTTCATAAAGCGCGGATTTAGTTTTAATGTGAAGGCGTTTGATGAGCGCCTGCTGCTCGAAGCGCTGCAGAAGGTCGCAAACCGGATTGCTGGAGGTTTGGTAATCGCCTCAATGATCATCTCAGCATCGATGATGATCGATATGGAGACCGATACGACTATCTTCGGTTACCCTGCGATTTCTGTGCTGCTGTTTCTGGGCGCGCTGATTATCGGTGTGGCAATGATGTTTAACATCTCCTTTCGCGATATCACGCCGCCCAGGAACCCGCGTCTCTGAGTTTTAGTCTTTCTTCTTTTCGTCAGCGAGAAGTTCCTCCGCTGCGTCAATCAGTCCACCCAGAGTTGCGACAGCTACTCTAGCGCCGCTTTTAAGAGCATCTCCGGCAGCTTCCGCACTACCGCTCAGCACTTCTTTGGGGTGATTGCGGATAGTTTGCGCGGCCTGCTCCAAGCCGGGACGCATCGCTTCGACGGTGCGTTTTACGTGGCTAAGAAGTTCGGAAGAGTTCTCCTTCAATGCTTCGGAGCTGTTTTCTAGACTCTTGCTGACCGAGGACATGAACGTATTGCCGATGCTGTCCAGGCTCTTCTCTAGGTTTTCGAGTTCTTGCTTCGTAAACGACATCGTCTTGCCGCTGACTTCTTGCACGCTGAGTTTTGCAGCCATCGACACTCGCTCGACTGCGTCTTTCACGCCGTCAATTGCATGAGAGAACGCCTCGCTTGAGCCAGATGCGGAGTCGACCTCTTGGGCGGCGCCTTCGACTACTTCCTCGATCGTATCGCCTAGGCTATCAGTGTCGAGTTTTCGCTCTCTGACGGCGGTAAGCACGAGGTCACGAATGCACTGTCTGACATTGTCGCCTGAGCCTACGATTTTACCGGCCTTATGGGAGGTGCTGCTGCTTTCGGTCATGCCGTGATTCCTCTATCGATATGGCCCAGCGGCCAAGTCATAACTATGTGTCAGGCGAAATTGTCCCCATTCTCGCTGTTCGAGTCAACCGGGGTTAAACAATTGATGCCTTCACGTTGTTTATCAACGTTTAACAGTATGCAATCATTTTGAGCGGTTGATAAACTGCATCGAAAGGATAATAGTTTAATTGCGGCTCCTGACCAAACTACGGGCCGGGCTAGGAGAGTCATGGCAGAGCCTTCGCTTGAAGAAATACACAAGCTTTGCGGCTGGCACAGAGATGCCATCGTTGCAAGTCCGTCAGTAGGCTGTTTTTATTGTCTGGCGATTTATTCGCCCAGCGAGATAGAGGACTGGGTGGATGAGCCGGAAGATTGTCCGCGCGGTCCCGGCAAGACGGCGCTTTGTCCCAAGTGTGGAATTGACGCTGTGCTGCCGGAAAGTCCAGACTATGAACTATAACTGGCGTTGTTAAAAAAGATGAATCAGCGTTGGTTTTAACTGCCTTATAACCGTGTCAAATACAGATAATAAACACCTTTCGGGTCTTTCTAAGAATACAAGCGGCCGAGGGCGTTTTCTGGCCGTCGCGCTAAACCCCGCTGTCGGCCTTTAACCCAGGCCCGCCGTCGGCCTGCGGGGCGTATTGGAAAAAGCTTGTTGTTTTAGGTGCTTGTGGCTGATTTTAGTGTGCATTCGGGGGAATCATGCCGAGGGCTTCGGTCATCTAAAAGGAGGCTGGGAACTACGTCCTAAGTCTTTTGAATCAACGGGAATTTGTTTTGGCAGCTGAGCTTGCGACGATAGTCATTTTTCATAAAGACCACGAGCTGAATCCAGCCGGGGTCAACGCAGGAGCAGAAAACGCAGTCAAGGAACTGGCGAGAGCACTGGCGCGAGCCGGCCGCCGGGTGTTT
>JAUIIP010000175.1 GCA_030431555.1 bacterium | reverse complement strand
CTTTTTCCTCGGTGGCAGCGGCGGATCTTCGTCCAGCTCTTCAAGCTCAAGTTCATCGTCGAGCAGTTCTTCCTCCTCAAGCAGCTCTTCGAGTTCCAGCTCTTCGTCGAGCAGTTCGTCGAGTTCAAGCAGCTCCAGTTCGTCTTCAAGCAGTTCCAGCTCGAGCGGCGGTTCGTCTTCCGGTGGAGCGGCTGTTCGAATTAACGTCGCGGGTGACTACTACACCGACGTAAACCTGAACTTGTGGGACGCCGAAGATTACGTCAGCAACGGCAGTTGGAAGTACCGCGATACTGCAATCTCAGGCACGGAAGACGACGAGCTTTACCGCTCATACCGCGCAGGCAACAATATATCTGTCGATGTCCCCCTTACAGAAGGCGACTACCTGGTGCGTATGCACTTTATGGAACCGGGGCAAAGCTCTGCCGGGCGTCGAATCTTCGATGTCTTACTCGAAGGTGCGGTAGTGTTTAACGATGTCGATATATTTGCACTGGCTGGTGACCGCAGAACTGCGCTCGTCTTATCGCAGCAGCTTACAGTAAGTGACGGCGAGCTTAACATTAAGCTCAAAAAAGAGCTTCGTGCGCCGGTTATATCCGCGGTGGAGATCATTGCGCTCGACGGAGAAGAACCCTTTGCTCAGTACGAACTGCGAGTAAACTCCGGCGGACCATCTTACGTCGACGCTGCGGGCTACGACTGGCTGGAAGACCAGGCCTACCTAGGCGGCCACCTATACAGCACATCAGATTCGATCGCATTTACTGTCGATGACACCTTGTATCAGACCGAGCGTTGGGGCGATTATTTTGCCTACGATTTTCCGGTTGAGAATGGAACATATGAAGTCAACCTGCATTTCGCCGAGATTTTCTTCACGGCAAATAACAAACGTGTGTTCGACATCTACGCTGAGGGCCAGCTAATTATCGACGACCTCGATACCCACAGCCTTGTCGGTCACGACACGGCTTACATGCAGCAGTTCAGCGTACCGGTGAGCGATCAGCAGCTAAACCTTGAGTTCCTTAGCGTTATTAACAACGCCAAGATATCAGCAGTTGAGATCCGCAGAATAGACTAAGGGATCACCCCCCTTACCTTACTTCAAAAAACACGCTAGCCTTGCAGCAACAGGCGAGCACTTTTTGAGGATCTTAGAAAATGAAAAAAACTGCTGTATTGCTACTGCTGCTGCTCCTTCCCGGTTCTGCCTTCGCTCAAGGAGAAGGTGAAGAGGAGCCGATTCAAATGCGCCCAAACCCGGATGAATTTCGATACCGGGATCAATTACCGGAAGATGAGCTGCGCGCAAAAACCGATAGCCTGCTCGGTCACGAAGTAACGCACGTTCTGCAAAATAATCAGCCGAGTGTTGAATCAGGCAAGCGCGGCCAGCTGATCGGAATAGAGCAGGAAGGCCTTACCGAAGAACAAATCCAGGCAGTCAAGAAGGCGCAAATGAAAGCAATCGGCCAATCGGCTCAGCCAAACTAGAACTGGCTAGCGCGCAGACTGCAGTTCCTCGAAACCACCTCCGTTAAGGACGTGTTGGAAGCCGCTTGCTTCGAGTTTCTGCTCTACTTCGCCTGCTCGCCGACCAGTCCTGCAATAAAGCACGACCGGCTTGTCTTTATGGTCAGAGATCTCTGCAATTCGCGAAGATACTTGATCATGTGGGATGTTAAGCGCACCGTCTATGTGCCCTGACTCGAACTCTGCTGGAGTTCTCACGTCAACTACCAGGGCCCCGTCGTCGATCTTCTCCCAAGCCTCAGCAGCACGACTATCTTTCGGCCCAGGCTTCTGCATCGGTTGAGTGCATGCGAGCAACGCAAGCATTGTGAACAGTAGTAGCTTCTTCATATCGGGGCCTCCATGACATTCCAGCCTGCAAACCTATACCAAGCGGGCCGGAGTCAGTCACCGGCAAGAAACGTATTGTGCGGCAAAAGCCTGTTAGATCCGCAGTTTAGTTTACCCACTTAAACACCCTGAAATAAACAGATTTCTAGCGGCGTATCCTTTTGCAATATACCCGCCCTGCGTGTATGAAAATAGTCTTCTGATTAGGCATATATATAGAGTTGTTTCCGGGTGAACCTCCTACGATTTCGAGCACTTCTGATATTTGTCATTGCGCTTGTCGGCATTGCGCAGGTTGGCTCTGAATTTCTCGCCAAACATCTTTCAGCTAGCGCCCGTGCCCAAGCAGCAATTATCACCGGAAGCGAGTCGACGTTTCGTACTCAGCCGCTCGAAGAAGACGTCCGGGAGCTGCACTCAAAATGGAAACAAGTAGCGCCGCTCGCCAACTTCTACCCTCATTCGAATTACAGCCTGGGCCGTTCGGCCTTGTTAATGTCCACCGCAGTGGGCGATCCCGAAGAGAAAATTTACTACGTCTGCGAGGCTCTGGAATATTTCCGAAGTGGCACTATACAAACGCCCCACTCTCCGGAGTTTCACATTGCACTTGCCGACTTGCAGGCGCAGGTTCCAAATCCTGAGCGCGTGTGCGAACAATTTAAAAGCGAAGAAACGCCGCTATACACTATGTCGCCTGCAGAGCGTTTAGCGCATGCCGTTTCCCTTTCGCCCCACAGCGTCGTTGATACGTATCTCGCTGCGGTGGTCTATTTAAGCATAGGCAAAAAGGACGACGCCCTAGCCCTGCTGCGCGAAAATCAGGAGATGAACCCTCTGTTCAGTTCCGGGCAACGCCTTTACACCTTTGGGCTAATCACAACCGAAAGTGATTTGGCGCTGGGAATCCCGCGCCGCTACCCTGAGATTCTCAACTGGATAAAGTATTTCTCCGAAGAGCGGCCGTCTGACTTTCTGTCTTGGCGAGAGACTTTCATTTCCGCCCTCGACGACTCCATTCAAGAGCTAAAGCAGCGCCATAAGGATGGGGACATAACTGACTATTATCTAGCTTCGTTCCTAAAGAATATTTCGCGCATTCCGCTGGCGATGAGTTCCGAAAAAATTCGCAAAGAACTCGACATGCAGCTTGCCGAAGTTTACCGAGCAGAGCAGCTGCCTTACTGGGCCGATATCCTTCAGGCGAGAAGCGACATGGAGCGCATACCCGTCCTGAAATCAATTATCGCCGACGACAAATCACCTAAAACAACTGAGCTATTCGGCTGGACAGATGATCACGAAATACGATCAGCCGGACTAGACGCGATCGGACGCTCGATTGGTGTATTTGTTCCCCTCTCGAAACAAGCCGAGCTGTTGGTGCTGCAAAGCGAAAGCTCCGGCGCGAGACTCACCGACGCTGAAATTCAAGTGATGGTCAGTCACGACAACCGCCACTTTCACACCATGCGCGGCGTGCAGTGGAAACATCATTTGGTTGACGGCCGGGAAGCCCTGGCGATGGAGCTGCCGCCCGGCGATTACCGCTTCCTCAAAGTTCGCTACCTCGGAGCCCAGCGCGAGTCGAAGTTCACCAACTCGATGCAGCAGCTGCTCCAAGTCTACGGGAGGTCAATTTCGTGAGACGCTGGCTGCTGCTGATATTACTACTCATCCCCGCAAGCGCCGGCGCTCAACTCGAAGCCGGAAAGCTCGGTGTCGCGATTCCGTATCCTGTGGCGTCTATTGAGACCCTTGGAAATCAAGATCCGGTTAACCAACTTATCGTGAGCAACCTTGCTTCGGGGCTTCTGCGAAAAACTGCAGACGGCTGGGGTCTGGAAGCGGCAAGCAGCTACTCCGGGACGGGCAGCGGCAAAGTGCACACCTTTGAGATTCGAAGCGATCTAGCGTTTTCGAGCGGTAAGATTGTAACCGCTGAGTCAGTTAAGGCTTCGTTCGAATATTTCATGCGTCGCGCACAGGACATACTTCAGCGGCGGATGTCTTCGCGGGCAAGGCTGGGAACTACAGTAATCGGCACTCAGGGCGGCACTGCCCCGCTTCAATCTGTCATTAAGGGCCTAAGCAACATTCAAGAAATTGTACTTATCGAGCGCCCCTCGTATTATTTCTCCGGACACAGATACAATGCCATTAGGTTCGTGTTGAGTGAGGCTGACGCCAATTTCGCCACGACAGTAGCGACAATTCCGATTATCGACGCTGAGATTTCGGAAGCATTTAAAGAGAAGTTTGCCGACGGCACTCTGTTCGCAGCTCTCGGACCGTATCAGATTCGCAGCAACCGGCCCGACGAAGGAGCATTGCTTGAGCGCACCCCGTTCTACTTCCGACCGGGTTTTCCTCGCTCACCACTGCTTGAGTTCAAAGCGTTCGAAGAAGCTCCCGCTGCACTCAGTGCCCTGCGGGTCGGTGCGGTCGACATTATCGCGATCCCTACACCGAAACTGCTTGAAGATGCAGCGGCCGACCCAACCCTGCAGATCATCTCGTCGCCTCTAATGCGGGTCAGCGAATCATGGCAGCTTCCGAGCGAATTTTGGTCGCAGAGTGGCGACGAAAATGACAAATTAGTTCTGAACAAAGTCATCATTCGAAAAACATTGAAGATTGACGAACGCTTTCTGCAAACCTTTGATTTAAGCGGCGTGTTTTTGCCTTAATTTGGAGCATGATGTGAGACGCCAAGCCGTATTAATACTCTTGCTGATGACTCTCAGCGGATGCCTAAGGTATACACCGGCCCGTGATGAGATCACCGATGATGAATCGATTGTCGTCTCTGAAGATGCTTTCTTTTCATTCGAGCGCGAGCAGGAGCGACGCCTAAAAGCGCTGATGGCCAAACGCCGCATCACCGGGCAGGGCCTCGAGAGGTCAGACTACCGCGTAGGACCTGAGGACTTGCTGCAGATTTCCGTATTCGATGTCGAAGAACTCAACACAACGGTCCGAGTAAGGCCCTCCGGATTCATTTCGCTGCCACTAATCGGCGCGGTGAAAGTCGCCGGTCTGACGGAAGAAGAAGTCAAGGAAGCACTTACAAAGCGGCTAGATGAATATCTCCGAGTTCCCCAAGTACACGTTTTCGTAGAAGAGTACGGCGCACACCGCGTCTCGGTAATTGGCGAGGTGTTTAAGCCTGGCTCTTACGCACTGAAGCGAAATGATTATTCGATTATTGAACTCATTTCCGAAGCCGGTGGACGCAGCCAGCGCGCAAGCGGCCGGGTTGTCCTGATCCCCGCTCCGCAAAAGTCTGCCAATCAGCCGGACAACCCCGAATTCCAGGCCGCACTGGCTCAAGCCAGAGCCAGCCTTGGAACTGCCAACGGCATTGAGATTCTATTCGACCAACTAAGCGGAAGCGTAGACCAGGCCCCCTTAAACATTCCGCTAAGGCCCGGCGATACGATCATCGTCCCTGAAGCCGGAACAGTCGAGGTCGACGGTGACATTAAGAAGCCCGGCTCATACCCGCTCTCAGCAAGGATGACGCTGCTCGGGGCGATCGCCTCTGCCGGCGGCCTTACTTACTCCTCGGACGTTCACAAGGTAGAAATCATTCGTGAACTCGAAGCGGGCAAGAAAGCCGCTCTGTCGCTTGACCTCGAAAAGTTTACTATCGGCGAAGGCCAAGACATTCGGCTTAGAGACGGCGACGTAGTACGTGTCCCCAGCTCCTCCGGCCGCTTCGTAACGCGTCAGGTTACAGACGCCATCAACAGCATTCTGTCGTTTGGTTTTAGCGGCCCAGGTATCTAGGAGATTCAGCACAGACATGAAGTCGCAGCACAACGAGCTTTCAACCCACATCCGCCCGATCCCTCGTCATATTATGGAGGAGCAGGCTTACTATCAAAGCATCGCTGCAGATTCCTATAATGACGGCAATGACCGATCCCTTAAAGATTACCTACAACTTTTGATTAAGTATCGCTGGCTGATTGTAACGGTTGCCGCTGTAGTTTTCCTATTGACTGCGCTGTATTCCTTCCTCGCCACACCAATGTATACGGCGTCGGCCACCGTAAAGATAAGCACTTACGCTCCCCTGATACCGGGCGCTAGCGTCGAAGACGTTATGATGAAGCAATCGAGCGAGACGGACTACTTAAATACACAGGTAGAAATTTTATCTAGTCTGACACTTGCCGACCGCGTTATGTCTGATGGTTCGCTTGGACCCGCCATTAAGTCCTATTTCGAAGCTCAAAAGGGCCCGTTAGATTTCCTGGGATCGATTAAGAACCTATTCAGTAGTAATCGGGCTCAGTCCGAATCTGGCGCCGACACTTCTTATAATTTACCCGTTCATATTTTAAAGGTCTACAATTCACTCGTGACGGTTTCTCCGATTCGCCGAACCTCTTTGGTTAATATTTCCGCCACCACATCAGATCCGACATTATCGGCTAGAATTGCGAACACACACGCGAATCAATTTATTGAATTAATCCGAAGCGAGCGTCAAAAGAACACTCTGGACAATCTTGTATTTCTAAAATCCCAGGCCCAGGAGCTAGCTGCGAAAGTTGCTCTTACGGAGCGTCGGATAGCTGAGTATGCAGAAGAAAACGCAATCGTCTCGCTAAACAAAGACGAAAACATTGTTGTAAAACAGATGGCCGAGCTGAATACGCTTCTCACAGCAGCAACCGCAGCCCGTATTAAGTCTGAGTCTGCCTTTACCGAAGCCAGATCCGGATCAGGTCTGGACTCCACAGCTTTCGACGACAATTCCATTCAGCAGCAGCGGGTAGCATTGAAAGAGGCTCAGGCTGAATACGCTTTGTTGGGTCAGAAGTTCAAGCCGGGTTTTCCCAAAATGGTTCAGCTGAAAGCCAGAATCGATGCTTTAAAGGCGAACCTAAAACAGCAGCGTGAAGAGGTAATTCGAGGCCTAGAGGCTAAATACAAAGCTGACCTCGACGCGGAGCAGGAGCTTCAGGAGCGGTTAGAAATACAGAAAAGCAAAGCTTTCGAACTTTCCCGTCGTGAAGTTCAGTACAACATCATGAAACGCGAGTACGAATCCCTGAAAGATCTACATCAAACAGTGCTACGCCAACTTAAAGAAGCACAGTTGAGCGCTGAAAGCAGTGGTACGAATATTAGTATTACTGATAACGCCGCCATACCTTTAGAGCACTCAAGCCCAAGGCGCCTTTTTAACATGCTGCTTGCGCTACTTGTGGGTCCTGCGCTGGGCTGTTGCGTGGCTCTAATAATCGAATCACTGGACAACACCATTAAGACACCTGAGGAGGCGGAACGTATATTGAACGTTCCCTCCCTCGGCGTAGTTCCCATGTTTGCGCTTGAGGCAGGAGACAAAGATCTCCGGCTCGTTCATTCAAAAATGAAAGAAGCTGGTGAAGATCCCTTGCTTAGCAATGACAGCATTGACGACGAAAAGGCGTCAGAAGACAGCCCGGAGAGCAAACTGCCATCCTTGAGGGACAAGGTTGAGCTGGTTACGATTAAGGCTCCCAAATCTATAGCAAGCGAATCATTCCGAACTGTAAGAACTTCAATCCTCTTGTCGTCCGCCGACAACCCCCCTCGCGTGGTCTTGCTAACCAGTGGTCAAAAGTCGGAAGGAAAAACTACACTGGCTACCAATCTAGCTGTCACCTTGGCACAATCTGGCCACCGGACAATAATAATCGATGCCGATCTCAGGCGGCCGGCCCTACACAGACAGTTCCACCGAG
>JAUIIP010000174.1 GCA_030431555.1 bacterium | reverse complement strand
TGTAGATGCTCCAAGCATGCTGAAAATTCTCTCTGAAAATCAAAGTCCGAAAGTAAGATTCTCCGATGAACAAGGCGTACGCTGGTATGATGCCGGGGTCAGGGAATTTAAAGTCGGTGTGGCCGGTGGGCCGCTCGAAGCGACGCTCTCGCCGGCGGCCAGCGCTGTGCTCTCGCTCGATTCCTACGGAATTCTGAGTTCGAAGGGTAGGGAGCTGCGCATTGAGCCCGGCGCAGCGTTCTTCATTCCTGCAAACGACCCTGGGGTCTCAATTTCACTGCAATCGGGAAATCTCGCCATTGCTCGAGTAAATTTCTAGGCAATCATCGCGTTCCTGTCTTTGCCTAATGCTCCGACATTATGGAGCGAAACCAATCTTGCTTCGGTAGTGTGGAACGAGCAGCATCTGTGAGACAGATGCTTGGCATATCAACCAATCTAATGCTATAGCATTGTCTTCTCGTCGGCTGAGTCCGGCTAGCTAGATTTTACTCAGGGAGATTTTTAGCATGCTAAAGCGTTTAAGTTTGTTTATAGCCGCAGCCGCTCTAGTGCTCGTAGGCAGCCTTCAACTGGTGTCGGCCGAGGACAAAGGCGACGAACTGGTCATAGTTTTCCAGAAGCAAAAAGACCCGGCGAAGATTCGTGAAGAAGCGAATCGCGTTGCTGATTACCTCTCCAAGGAACTTGGGATGAAGGTGACGGCGCAAGTTCCCAGCGACTATTCGGCCTCCGTCCAAGCATTGGTCAGCAAGAAAGCTGATATCGCGTACGTCGACAGCATGGCTTATCTTTTGGCGAAGCGTGACGGTGATGCGAGCATGCTGCTAGTCGAACAGCGGCCGGACGGCAGCGGCAAGCTGCGCACAGAGTATGATTCTATTTTCGTCGTGCGCAAGGACAGCGAGTTGAAATCAGTCGAGGACTTAAAAAGTAAATCCAAAGACCTTCGTATGGTCTTCACCAGCCCGACCTCAACTTCCGGCTACATCATGGCCTACCGTCGCTTCGTGCAGGAAGGAATGCTTAAGCCGAAAGCCGATGTCTCAAGTATATTCAAAAGCGTGAGTTTCGGAGGCGGATATGTTCAAGCTCTTGAACAAGTTCTGAATGGTCGGGGCGACGTGGCTGCCGTAAGCTTCTATACGCTCGAAGGTCCTTCGGCAGCTAAATACCTGCCCGAAGAACAACGTTCGCAGCTAAGAGTCCTGGGCAGAACTCCAGGTGTTCCGACTCACGCAATTGTCGCGCGAGGCGGACTCAGTGCTGAGATGAAGCAGCGCGTAAGCGCGGCGATGCTGTCGCTCAGCAAAAACAAGCCGGAACTGCTCAGTGACGTGTATGGGACTTCGCAGTTCACCACTGCTAACCCTGACGAGCACGTTAGAGCGGCAATTGAAGCTGTTGAATACACCGGCCTTCCGTTGAAGGGCATTGTTAAGAAATCGATCTCGCCGTCAGAGATAAACGGAGCGTAGTGCAAATTTCGGATAAAGAGCACAGAGGGCCCGGCAGGCAGTTGACCGGCAGCAAGCCGCGCACGGTGATCGCCGTGCGCGACTTGAGTGTGGTGTATGGTTCAACAGTCGGTCTGGAGAACATATCGCTCTCAATTTCCGCATCCGAGCATATAGCGATTACCGGCCCTTCGGGCAGTGGAAAGACTACTCTGCTGCGAGCGATTGCCAAGAAGGTTGCGCCAAATGTAGGAACCGTAACTTGTCATCGGCGCACAGCTACGATCTACCAGGATCTTAGACTAGTCCCGCAGTGCACAGCTCTTAGCAACGTTTTGCATGGCTCCGTCGGCCGCCACTGTGCGCTGCGTACAGCGTTGGTTTTTCCGAAAGAGGAGCGAGAAAGGGCGACGAAGCTGCTGAAGCGCGTTGGCTTAGGGGCGAAACTTAATCAACCCGTATGGTCGCTGAGCGGCGGCGAACAGCAGCGTGTTGCAATCGCTCGCGCCTTGATGCAGGAGCCGGAGGTAATATTGGCGGATGAGCCGGTGGCGGCACTTGATGATGTTAATGCGCACGCCATTTTAAAGCTGCTAAGAGAAGTCGCTGATGAACGCGGAATTAATGTTGTGGCGGTCTTGCACAGCGGGCGTTTGGCAGATAAGTACTTTGACCGGATCGTCAGGCTTAACGACGGTGAATTAGAGAGTGACGAAGTAACGGATTCCCAGTGGTCGCACCTGCAGGACTCCAAACAGGGGCAGGAGGGTCAAGCGGCTGCCTCGGAGTTTCGGTCAACGCAGCCGCAGGCGGGAGAGAGTTCTCTCAAGTGGTTTGGGCTGATTGCCGCCTTGGCTGCTGTCTACGCTTGGTCGCTTTCGGGACTCAACATCAGCGAGCGTCAGCTTGAGGGGATGGGCAGCGGTTTGCTCACATTTCTCGGAGAACTCTTTCCGACCTCGACGCAGGAACTTTCCGAAATTCCCTGGCAGACTTTGCTGGCTGCATTGGTGGAAACCGTACAGATGGCATTTGTCGGGACAGTGCTTGGGGTGCTTTTTTCATTCCCCTTGGCAGCGCTCGCCGCTAGGAACACCGGCCCCAGGGTAGTCCGACATGGAGTAAGGTTTTTGCTGAACGCTATTCGAACCGTGCCCTCGCTGATTTGGGCACTGCTGTTCGTCGCCGCAGTCGGTCTCGGTTCTGTCGCTGGGATACTGGCGCTGGTTGCTTATTCGGTCGGCTACCTCTCGAAGTTCTTTTATGAAGCCTTTGAAGGAGTCGACCCCGGTCCTCCTGAGGCATTGCGTGAGATTGGTGCCAGCGGACTGCAAAGATTCTTTCACGCGGTTTGGCCAGCGGCGATGCCCGCGTTTCTATCAAGCAGCATGTTTATGCTTGAGTATAATGTCAGGGCTGCAAGCGTGCTCGGAGTGGTTGATGCCGGGGGAATAGGATTTTATATCAAGCAGTATATCGATTTCCGGTTTTTTCCGGCAGTAACTGCGAGTTTGCTGATGATCCTCGCAGTGGTGTTACTGCTCGATGCTTTATCCAGCCGTTTGCGCACTGCACTTATTAAGCGCAGGTCTTAAAACACCGGTAGTAAAGGGTTCGAGATCTACTATCTTGGGCTTGGGAAGCCTACCAGCGGTCCATTTCCTTCCATCGAGACGTCGGGGCTTCTACGTGGGCTCGGCTTCGAGCGGCTGCCGGTTTGATCACTGGTGTCTTTTGTTGTGCCGCCTTCCCCGACAGGTTCGTCGTCTACGTCCACGTCTCCGCTGGGGTCAACTTTTGAACCTCCAGTTGTTGGAATGTCCGGGTAGGGAACCGGCTCACTGCTATCGTTGTCATCCTCGCCGTACGTAGAAGTGTCGTTGTCATTGAAGCTTAGTTCACCCGTGACAGTATCAGCCTGCCCGCCGTGCTTCAGAGCGCCTAGCTGCCCGGACATGCTTCCGAGATTTTGGTGCAGCGTTTCGAACGCGCTCTGAGCGTCGGCCGCAGCGGGCGGTAAAGTAACTAGAAGAAAAAAGAAACAGGGAAAAGCAGCAGCGCGGCGTGTCATACTGGGCCTCGGTGGTTGAGCCTACTGAATGCTATTTTGCCGCAGTAATTGTCAGGGAAGCAAGCCGCGAGCCTCAGATTAGAACTTTTTGAGCGAAGAGGGTGCAAAACCCTGTTGCTGGATGTTTTGGGTCATGAAGCGGTTGGAGTCATCTCCGCGAAGGGTGATAGCTCTGCCGCCCTGACCGCCGGACTTATTCCCGCAATTTACGCTTTGAGACAGCGCGGCGGAGTTGCCTCGGCTTAGTGTCGGAACGGGCTTTTTCTTTGCATCCGGACCTTTGCCCATCATGCGGTACATTTCGGCATCGCAGGCATCTTGTTCGCGTTGGCGCTTTGCCTCGGCTTTAGCCAAGGCTCGTTTTTGCTGAGCCTTCAGCTTTTTGTTTGTCATGTACTCGTTCCACTTCTTCCTGCGTTCCAGGTAGCGAAGTTTATCGAGTTCCTCGCGCTTCTTGCGCTCTTCGTGTTCTTTCCAGTTGCCGCCGCCGGCACCGCTGGTCGCGTTCAGTGCTGCTCCCATTCCGGAGCCTGAGCGCAGCATTTCCGTCTCAACTCGGCGCTTTGCGCTCTCTTCTTCAGCGCGCCTGTCGGCATAGCTCTCTTTGTGACTGTTTAAAATTCCACCCTTGCCGAAAATACGGCTTTCCCCGAAGAATCCGGGGCCGAACATATCCTTACGTCCAAACATTTAAATTCCCGCCATCATACGATTCTACTTTCCTATTATTAGTTATGCGCGCTCGGCTGTGCGGGGTGACAATAATTACGAGAAAGGGAGTGCAGGCTATGAAATGCTGTCATTTAAGGGGGTTAGGCTGAGAAATGGCGGGAAGAGCAGGCCGGAAGTCCGGATCTGGTTCTGTTCCTCGCGCCAAGGGGCAGCTTTGATGCCGCTTCACCCGACGATGAAGTCAGGGTGAAGGAAGCGATCGCTGCGCATCATCTCGGACAGTCGCAAAGCGCGCTGACCGACCTGATTTGCCCATCTTGAATCGAGCATCTCGTGTGCTGCATGCTCGAAGTCACCGCTGCGAAGAGCACCGAACATACGTCGGAACTCCAAGAGCCTGGTGAGACCGAGGTTGAAGCACATATCGACCAGGACTACCCGACGGTTGTCGGACAGACTCTGGTACCAGTCTTCGTCGCCGAAACAGCGATCGAGCTCTTGCTCTGTTCTCGCCAAATCTTCGATGAACCAGTTTTCGATCTGCTCGTCAGTAGCTCCCTCGCGGCGCAGCCGTGCGATTTCGTTCGCAGTCGCGCACTGTGCGAGATTGTGGCCGATGCCGATGGTCGCAACGCCAACAGTGTCGGCGTAGACTTCGTTGCGCCAGCCCTCGTGCAGTTCGAGCAGCATTCGCACCTTCTGATGGTACGTTAAGCCGCTCTGCTCCGTGGAAGCGTTCTGAGGTTTGTGCTGCGAGTTGATGATGAGAACTTGGCAGAGCACAGTTGCCAAGACTCCGAACAGGAAACCAGTCAGCCAGACGCTGACAACGTTACGATGCGGCCGTTCCTTGGCCATAATTCGGGTTCCTAAACCGGGACCACGAACGCGTCCTCTGTGACGCGGCACCTAAAAGACTCAGGTGACTAATTCCTCCCCACCGCGGGGTAGGCATGGTCCGAGAATCAGCTGATTCGGCGCATCCACACCCCGCGGAGGTAAACCTTGTTTAGGCCTGCTCTACCCATAAGTTCCTCAAATCACATGATTTAAGGATATCTAAGAATGAACGAACTACGTGCTATGCCTTATTATGACTAGATTTGTCGTAATAGTGGCCTGTGGCTGGAGCGGCCTAAGGGAAAAACTGACTGCTTTAATCGGAAGCCACAGCGTGCTAGGTAATTCGGACCTTGCAGTTCCTTCAAAGCGCCGCAGCGCATCCAGTTGTGCAGTAACTTCCGCACTCCGCCCGCCAATTGGCAGCACGCCCGTCAAGCGGCGGACGGTGGTGCAGCATTTTCTCCCGAATATTTTCCAAAGGTTGAAACGGGGACGCTTCCCTTTTTCTGTCTGAATCTAGTTTCTCTTCACTCGCTCGGAGGAAAGAGGGAAACGTCCCCAAGTAGTCCCAAGTTCCCAGTCCCCAGTCCCTGTACCGAAGGAGGTGTCACGTTGACTGGACCTTTGAGTGTAACCATGTTCGTCATGAGCGGGTGGGCCTTGTCCTTCCTGCTGTTGGCGCACCGCAAGTATGTCGCCCACGGGCTGACGATGCTTGCGGCGATCGTCACCGACACTGCGCTTACGATCTATCTGGTGATCGGTGCGCACGCTCTGCACAAGTTCGTCGGCACAGAGGAGGTGCAGGCGATCAAGTGGCTGCTGTGGTTCCACGGATTCGTGGCCACGGTGATGCTGATCTGCTACGCACTGATCCTCCACAACGCGCTCCCGCTGCTATGGCATCGGATGCGCGGCTCAGAGCACCGTTCGCGCTCGCGTGCCCTGGTGCGACATCGCAAGATCGGTGTATGGACCTTTGCAACCTACTTCATCACCGCCCTGACCTGTCCTGGCGGTCCGGTGGAATGGTTGTGCCGCTGGCTGGGCTAATGGCTCTGTCAGATGTGGTTGTTGGACGTCTCGCGCTGCATGCACGAGATGGGCCCTAAGGCCGGGAGTGGAATGCTTGCATCCCTCCATCCAACTATTCTCCGGCCGCCGCGGGGCAGCGCCCTAGCGCCGATCCATAGGATTGCGAGCGGCATAAGCAGTTCGACTCCGCTGCTCATGCGCAGGAAAACACCTGCATACATAGTCGCCGAGACGAGTACGCAAAACCAAATCAGATCACTTCGCGTAGTAAAATACAGAACACCTGCCGGAAGCAGCAGGGTGTAGTACCAAGGCTGAACGTAGTTAGCGGTGATGAGAAAGACTGCATATAAAGCAAGAAATCCGCCTGCAGCTTGGGTCGCTTGCGCCTCAGAGGAGGTAACTATCCGCCAGCAAACCGCCGCCGCAGCTATCGGAAATAATAAAGCCCCAAGTTCGCGGGCAAGAACGAGCGCAGTAGAGTCATCCAGTACTCCCAGAGCGGAGCAGAGAGTCGCAGCTAGATACTGAAACAGTCCCATATGTTCATAAGCCGCCCGAAGCTGTGCTTCTTTCATCGCGGCAACGAACATGCTTTTGCCAAAAAGCGAGCTGCCTTCAAAGGCGAAATGGAAAGCAATAATGACGGGTACTGCCACAAGCAGCACTTTAGTAAACGCCGCGGCGCAGGATTGAATCAGTTCTCGGTTGTTGGCGGAACTTTCCCCGGGTAGGCGAAGCGCCAACAGGGGGGCGTAGAAAATCATAGTAAACTTGCTTAGTACCGCGGCGCTCCAAATGAGTGAACGCAGAATCAGCGGCTTGCCGCTCGACAGAAGCAGCGCACAGAGCAGCGGGAGCACCATCACTTCCAGATGGGCCTCGCTTAGCAGTAAAAACAGCATCATCGGGTTCAGCAAGACTGCTGTTAAGGCGCTTGCGGGGAGAGGGTGATTGTTTCTTTTTAGAATCTTCCAAAGCAGCAAGGCTGAAAGAAAATAGCACGACAGCGAGATGATTTTCTGACCCGCAACCATAGCAGTAAGTGTCTCGGCACCGAGCAATGAGGGCACGGCGAAAACGAGCAAAGAAAGCGGCCCATAGATCGGCGGATAAAACGTCCAGAAGTATCTAGTGTTTGCGATTAAGGGATCGTTTGGAAATTTGTTCAAGAAAACTTGATACGGACTTTGGCCGTGGACGGCAATTTCTCGGCCGAATGCGAGGTATCCATAAAAATCAGTCGAGTGATAGGGGTTAATTGTCGCAGCGTAGGCAGCAGTCACTATTACTGTAAGCGCCAAGCAAACAAGGCTTCGTTTGCTAAACTGTGCTGTTCGCTCCAGCTTAGTCAGCACTGCCAGCAGAACAAGAAAAGCAAGCAGCCAGACGCCGAGCGGTTCCATGCTTTCACGAACTTGTTCGGAGAGGGGCCACGGGAGAAAGGTGTACTTAACGTCAAGGAAGTTTGTGCTGATGCTACGAAGCTGCGCAAGGCAGCTAACGCTTAGAACACCGAAACAAAGCAGCACAGCAGGAAGAAATGACTCAG
>JAUIIP010000173.1 GCA_030431555.1 bacterium | reverse complement strand
CCTGCTCTTGCGCGCCGCGGAGGAACTCCTCGTAGTACTTGGCGATGAGCGGCAGCTTCTTCTTGCTGATCGCCTTGATGCAGGTGTACGCGTCGCTGAGCGGGATCTTCCCCAGGCGGTTGAGGATCCGCATGACCTGCTCTTGGTAGACCATCACGCCGTTGGTCTCTTCGAGGATGTCCTCCATCACCGGATGGGCATACTCGGCCGGCAGGCGGCCGCTCTTCACTTCGATATACTGATCGACCATGCCACCTTCGAGCGGGCCGGGTCGATACAGTGCAAGTATCGCGACAAGATCCTCGAAACAGGTCGGCTTCATCCTCGCGACCATTTCGGTGATACCGCTCGATTCGAGTTGGAACACACCTATAGTGCGTGCCGCCGACACCAGCTTGAAAGTGCGCTCATCATCAAGCGCCAGTTGGTTCACGTCGATTTCTTTTCCCGTAGTAGCGCGGATCATCTGTACCGCCGCGTCGATTACGGTAAGGGTCTTGAGACCAAGAAAGTCAAACTTAACAAGGCCAATTTTTTCGACATAGCCCATAGAAAATTGGGTAACGACTTGCTGGTCCTTATCGAGCATCAGCGGCAGCAGATCCATTACAGGTCGATCCGCAATCACCAGACCCGCTGCGTGCGTGGAAGTATGCCGCGACAAACCTTCTAGCTTCTGAGCCAGCTCTATCAGCTCCCGCCCCTCGCCGTTTGCGTACTCCCTCAGGCGCTTCTCCATTTTCAGCGCTTCGGCTATTGGATAGTCAAAACCCTGCCTTGGAGCGGGTATCAGCTTAGCAACGCGGTCTGTCTCAGCGTAACTTAGCCCCAACACCCGACCGACATCCTTAATAGCCGCCTTCGCCTTCAGCGTTCCGAAGGTACAGATTTGAGCAACCTTGTCCTTTCCGTATTTCTCACGGACGTATTCGATCACGTCGTCGCGGCCGTTAATACAGAAGTCAACGTCGATATCCGGCAGGCTCACGCGCTCGGGGTTAAGAAAGCGCTCGAAGAGCAGTTTATGCCGGATTGGGTCGACCTCAGTGATCCGCAGCGCCCAAGCGACGAGAGAGCCGGCGGCACTCCCCCTGCCCGGCCCGACAGGGATATCTTTTTTCTTCGCCCAGCGAATAAAATCCGAGACAACCAGGAAATAGCCGGAAAATCCCATCTTCCAAATTAGCGCGATTTCCTCATCAAGCCTCTCCTCGTAACTCGGGAACAAGTCCTCTGTGATAGCTTCCGCACCTGCGCTCTCATCAATTCGCTCCTTTAGACCCGCACGGGCTTCGCTCGCGAAGAAATCGTCGAGCGAAATATCGTCAGGCGGTGCAAACTTCGGCATATGGTAGTTGGCGAAATCGAATTCCAGGTCGCAACGCTCAGCGATCTCACTAGTGCGAAATATTGCATCTTCAAAGCCCGGCAGCTCTGCGAGCATTTCGCTTTCGTTTTTGAAAAACAGGTCTGCTCCTTCATGGCGCATCCGATCTTCATCGCTCAAAAGCTTTCCTGTAGATACGCACATCAGGACTTCATGTGCGTGATTGTCCCCCTCGCACAAATAGTGCGCGTCGTTAGTGGCAACCAAAGGCAGACCGAGCTTCTGTCCTAATTCACGACAGAGCTGGTTTAGCTGCTGCTGCTCCGGAACACTGTGCGGCTGCACTTCAAGGTAGTAACGGTCACCAAAGACTGAAGCGTACTGCTCAACTAAGGCTTGCGCTGACTCGATATCGTCGCGCTTGCTGCAGCTCGCAAGCTGACTTGAGAGACAGCCGCTAAAGCAGATAAGGCCTTCGTTAAGTTCAGACAAAAGCTCGAAATCAATACGCGGCCGATAGTAATAGCCTTCAAGAAAGCCGAGGCTTACCAGCTTGCACAGGTTTTGATAACCTTTGGGATTCTGCGCAAGCAGCGTCAGGTGATGGGTACTGGGTCCGCCTTGCTGGGCTTGTCGCTTGTCGTGGCGAGAGCCGCTCGTGATATAGGCCTCACAGCCCACAATCGGTCTTATACCGGCGTTCTTTGCCGCTTGATAGAACTCCACTGCGCCGTGCATCACGCCGTGGTCGGTAATCGCTACCGCCTTGTGGCCGCATTCAGACGCGCGCTTTACTAGCTCACTGATCTTAATTGCACCATCTAGTACGCTGTATTGCGTATGCAAGTGCAGGTGGACAAAACGGCTCATCGAGTGCTCTCGCGCGGAATATAGGACTTCGGAGACTTATCAACAGGCTGCCAGTGCCTGAGTTAATACTTTAACGGTTTGGCAGCTGCTCGGTCAATGACGCAAGCTCAGCTTACTCGGCCGGGCGGCGTTCGACAATTTCTCGCAAACCCGCGAAGCCGGGTTCACTGAGTTTTATCTTGGTAACCCGTCCGCCAATCTGCGCAAGAGCGTTAGCATTCGAGAAGGTAAAAAAAGTAAATTCGCCATCAGGCCAGTTTTCTCTAAAAGCTGACAGGTCGTCCGGGTGAACTACGTCAAATGCGCGGAACCCAAAGCGGTCAATCAGGTCAGGCAGCACCTCTTGACGATACGGTGTCTTATCGAGGCCGCTAGGAATCATTATTCCGCCGTTGCCTTCGACAACTTTAATCACCTCTGCAAAATCAGCGCGGAGAGTAAAATCTTCTCGTCCACGAGCTTCTTCAGGCACTCCCAGCTGCTTTAAGATGCCCTCGACTTTAGCCGTGTCGTAATTTTCCGGGAACAATGCGGTAACGTACACTTCGCTGCATGAACCGATTTCGCAGCATAGATCAACACCTGGAATAACCGTTATCTTGCTCTTCTCGGCACACTCAACCACTAAATCAATATAATCGGCATTGTAATAATCCGACACTGCTATCATATCGAGCTTCTTAACACCCGCTAGGCGCACCAGAGCTTCACCGGTATCGATTCCCCCAGTAGAAAAATACCCAAGCGTGCCTGGAGTATGCACCTTTAAGTCCACTGTATAGGTCTTACCCTTGCGCGGGGGTTTGGCGAGAAACTTCTTGCCTTTCGAGCTGCTGCTGCGAGTCTTTTCTGCCATTGCTTTGCTTGCTTTCTGAGCTTTTTGAAATGCGCGAAGCTTGTCCAAGTCAGGAGTACGCTTCATTTCTTCTTGGGCCGGTGCTTGGGAGGCCGAGTCCTTCGAGACGCGGGCCGTGCTTCCTGATGCTCCGCCCTTAGCTCGGCGTCTGGCTCGACTCGAGGCGCGCTTGCTGCCCGTGGGTTTCCGAGTGGTTTTTGATTTCTTAGCACTGCTCTTCCCGGTCGCAGACTTGGACTTCGCAGTTGATTTGGCAGTGGATTTTGATTTAGGAGAACCTGAACTTCCGGCTTTTTTTGCTGCTGCGCGTGCCGCCATAAAAACCCCTTATTCGCTGCTTACAATATTTACTTCTTCATCGCCGCTATCATCGGCGCTGCCGGCAGGCTTTCCATCATTGAAATTCTTTGCGTTGCCAGAAAGCTGCTCTCTGGTCTCATCATCAACGTTTTTCAATACGGCACTTAGAATATTTTTCAAAAAATCCTTTAAGTCTCCGAATTGAACATTGGTCCTGTCGATATCGTGAAATAGCTCGAGCATCTGTTCGCTTACCCGATCTAAGCGATTTCCAATTTGCGCGACTTTTTGTGTCGCAAGGTCTACCTTGCGCTCGAGAAGACTTAGCTCCCTGCTGCTGGCTACCCCCATCAAGGCCACCACGGTGGAAACCGGGGGATCTAGATGCGCCGGGTCCTGACTCCTTTCGGCCGAGTCTGCCGGCACGGCGGATTCATCAGAGGACAGCTCGGCCGAAGTCTCCTCCGTCTCCGCGTCGATCTCTTCATGCTGTTCGTTTTCTGCTGACATGCTACAGCCTGCGTGTCTCCCGCATTACCCTGCAAACTGCTATGTAAAAGTGTTAACTGCGGCCTAACCGACCTTCTTCGCAAGAGTCAGCTCAGCCTTCTCATTAGATGCGCCGGAGGACGAAGCGGTTTCGCGCGCGCGGTTTTCACTGGGAATCTCGACCTCTAGCCGCTCTACGCGATGGCCTGAAACGGCCGCAACCCTGATTAGGACCCTCGGTTCCTTAATCGTGCCGTCAAAATCAGCGGCAAGCCCGTTATCGCCGCCGACGGCGTCCGCCTCAAGCGGTCCTAGCACTATCTGGTCCCCTACATTGGGAAGCCGTCCTAGGTAGGTAAAAATAAAGCCGGCGATTGTGTCATAATCGCCTTCAGGCAACCCGAGCTTGTGCTCAGCGTTTAAATCCGAAACAAGCACGCCGCCGTCCACTATCAAGCAGCCGTTTTCACCAACGATTACGTCTGCGCTTGCATCATCTGACTCATCGAAAATATCGCCTACGAGCTCCTCTAAGAGATCTTCAAGCGTCACCAAGCCATCGACACCACCATGCTCATCCAGCACAATTGCAATGTGAATCTTACGCCGCTTGAACTCAGTCAGCAGATCGTCAATCGGTTTAGTACCCGGAATGAAGAAAGGCTCGCGCATAACTGCTTCAACACGAAAATCATCTCGGCTTTTGCCGTTTGTACCGGCGTATTTGAGAAGGTCTTTTGCCAGAACGACCCCCAGAATGTCATCGACACCATCACCACGGACGGGAATTCTAGACAGTCCGCTTTCCTCTACTATCGATATTACTTCGGCATAGGCATCTGAAATATGAATTGTGACTAGATCTGTCCTAGGCGTCATAACTTCACGTGCCACGGTTCCGCCGAACTGAAAGACACTGCGCAACAGCAGCTCCTCGTCCTTATCCAAAACGCCCAGCTCGCCGCTTCTGCTGACCAAACGAGCCAATTCGTCGCTAGTTGGAGCTCTCTCGAGTTTAGGCGGATCAGTGAAACCGACGAGACGCAGCAGCACGCCCGAAAGCCCGCCAAGGATAAAGATTAATGGCCTAAATAAGGTCGTAAAAATCAAAATTGGAACTGCTAGAATACGCAGGACTACCTCCGGATAGCGGCAGGCCAGAGCCTTAGCAAACAGTTCACCCAGAAGCATATGTAGTGAGAGCAGCAGGACGACCGCGATGACCAGAGAAACCGCATGCGTCAAACTCGCCAACTCTGGAGCAGAAATCATCAACAAAGAGGGTTTTAAAATGTCGATAACCATCTGCAGGCCGAACCAGCCGAGCACAATGCTCGTAGCGACCGTGGCGAGTTTAGTAGCCAACAGACAGCGCTCAAGGTTAAGCAAAACACGGCGTGCCGACTTGGCTCCCAGGTGAGCATTGAAGTCATCAGACTCAACAACCGAAGTGCTGCTGCGAAGAATCGCAAACTCGGCGGCAACAAAAATAGCGTTGCCTACGAGCAGCAAGGAAACAATAGTTATGCTGAGAGTCAAAGTTAGGCCGCCGTCCATTGGCCCCATGAAAGGCTTGGGCAAGCTCTAATCGTTTGCCTTAGTATTCCGCCAGAGTTGTGCAGATCGGTAACTTCGCCGCACCGGGCGGTCTGCGACTTTAACAGTAGTGCTGGGTATTTATGCGTACTAGGAGGTTCGTCCACGCATATATTTTCG
The DNA here is from genome assembly GCA_030431555.1 of bacterium. Lineage (GTDB taxonomy): Bacteria > Bdellovibrionota_C > UBA2361 > SZUA-149 > JAGRAN01 > JAGRAN01. The sequence goes on along the minus strand of JAUIIP010000173.1, from coordinate 2,075 downwards.
CTTGGATACCCAAGCTGTGTCAATAACCCCAGCCCGAAATTTTTCTTCGCCCAAGATGATTTTTACTGTCCTTGCGGGCCCTTACTTCACCAGAATGGCTGATTTTCTGTTTTCCTTTATCTCGCGATGTAGTTAGATCCCCTCATATGTACGGGAACAACAAATTCGAAGCCACCCGGCCGATTTACTGGAACGTTGAGCATATCGCCAACCAGGTCCTGCTGTATGCCCTGCTGCTTGTCTGCTTGGTCGTTCTAGCCTGGGGACTGTACTCGAGACTAGCTCTTTGGCTGTCCGGCCGGCCGGACAACAACCGCTTCAGTCACTATCTGCTTCGCGTGCGCAGCATGTTTCGGGATGTCCTTGCGCAGGTTCAGACCAATCGCGACCCTGATGCCCGCAATTTCCATTCGCTAATCTTCTGGGGCTTTGCTGCACTGCTCTTCGCAACCACCATGGTTTTTCTGCACCAAGACCTTGGCTGGCGCGTCTATGAGGGTCGCTACTATCTAGCCGTCACGATGGTAGCGGATGTCTTCGGCCTGCTGCTAATGCTTGGCATTGCTTTAGCTTATCATCGGCGCTACATCCGCCGACCAGACCGCCTCCACACAAGAGCGAGCGACGATACCATGCTCGGACTGCTGTTCCTGCTTTGCCTGCAGGGATTCTTGCTTGAAGCGGCTCGAATTTACGTAACAAACGACCCCTGGGCAGCCTATTCTCCGGTCGGCGCTGCCTTCGCAGTTATCTTCACAGGAATGTCTCCCGCGATGGTAAAGACTTTCCACATGTTCCTGTGGTGGTTTCATGCCGTAACAGTGTTCCTATTTCTGGGCCTAATTCCGTATTCAAAGTTTTTTCATATAGTATCCAGCAGTGCCAACTTGTTCTTCAAAAATTTCAGCCGTCCGAAAGGAGCGCTAAGCCACCCTGGTGACATCGAAGCTCTACTCGAAGCAAGCATGGAGGACGAAGAGGAGGCGGAATTCAGAATTGGTGCTTCAACTTTCGAGGACCTTACATGGAAACAGCGCCTCGATCTCGATGCCTGTACTTCCTGCGGCAGGTGTCAGGACGTATGCCCCGCCTACAACTCGGGCAAAGTACTTTCCCCGAAATGGCTGATTCTTGATTCTCGAGAGCACATGCACAAGCTGCACCTCAAGTCCGGGCAGGAGCCTGAACGTTCTTGGGCGGCGCGCACATTGAACTCGGTCGACCGCAGCCTGCTGGGCTGGTTTCTTAACGAATCAAGCAACGAAGAAGACAAGCGCCGAGCCGACAACCCGATGGTTCAAAACGAAGCCAGGAAGAATATCGGCGAGAGTGTCGACGACGAGATAGCTGGAACAGTTCTCGACGAAGACGTTTTTTGGGCCTGCACTACCTGCAGAGCCTGCATGGAGGTCTGTCCCGTGGGCATCGAACACGTCGATTACATAGTAGACGTGCGGCGCTCAATGGCCTTGATGCAGGGCAACCTGCCCTCCGAAGCTCAACCGGCATTGCGAGCAATAGAAACCCGAGGCAACCCATTTGGCCCCTCAGAGGACCGGATGAATTGGGCAGACGGGCTGGAACTTCCTATCTTGAAGAAGGGAGACGAAGTCGATGTTCTGTATTGGGTTGGCTGTGTGTCCGCTTTCGATAAACGCAAACAGAACATTGCGCGAGCAATGGTCAAGATTCTCAATGCTGCTGGTGTTAATTGGGGCATGCTCGGTGAACGTGAGTGCTGCACCGGAGACCCTGCGAGACGTCTTGGCGAGGAAAATCTGTTTCAGACTCAGGCTAAGACCAATATCGCGACGCTATCCGAGGTTAAGTTCAATCGGATGGTAGCGAACTGCCCGCATTGCTTTAACACCTTCAAGAACGAATACCCTCAAGTCGGAGATTTTTCGGCCGGAAAGTAGCAGGCCCGGCCACGGCAAAAAGAGTGGTCCAATCGGAGGATACCAGTGAAAAGGACATATCAACCGAAAGTTCGTCAACGTAAGAAAGAACACGGTTTTCGCAAAAGAATGAGTACGCCGGGCGGTCGCAATGTGCTCGCCCGTCGTCGCAAAAGA
>JAUIIP010000172.1 GCA_030431555.1 bacterium | reverse complement strand
GAACCGGCAGAGCCCTCAAGCGAGGTTTCGCACGCTGAACATACCAGCGAAGAGACAGACGAGGTTTCCTCAAGTCGCCAAATTTAGAGAGATATCAGTGAACCGGTGCAGGCTCAGGCATAGTCAGCAGCTGGTTCAATGCCCGGCCGCAGGCAATTCGCAGCGAACTTGCTGCTGTCTCGATTAAGCCTTGGCTCGGGGTCTTGACCACAACCTCGTAAGAAAGTCCCTGATTCAGACCGGCATGAAACAACATGGCTTGCCTGGCCTCAAACTGCTGAACCAACTGCTCTACAGTCGGCAGCCAGAGAAACAAGTTGCGCAAGTCGCGCGGTGTCATACCTTGTGGGTCAACTAGTATGGAAACTCGCTCGAGGCTTTCCCGCATGGCGATCTCGTCGCCAATCTCGGGATGCCAGACCAAGCCAGCCTTGTCTAAATCAAGAGCTACATCGATGACTTCGACGTTCATACTCATAACAAAAACCTAACTTAATAAATAAAGGTCAAACAAGACCAAATATAATCAACGTTATACAGATGTTATGATGTTTATATCGGCTAGAGAAGCTCTAATTTTTAGCTTATCCGCTCATGCCGGTGCGAATACAGTCATTTAAGGGCTTTTTGAAAGCCGCTGAATAAGCATTCTACTCCCTGACTATAGTTGGAGCCCCAATTGCGACAGCAGTCTTCGCCCACCAGTAAATCCCATACTGCAGCCTAGCCGGGCGGTCTACCTCGCAGAAAAAACTGATCTCCCTGAAGCCATTTTGCGGAAGCTCGCGGCGATAGACGGCACGTTCGCAGCTTCTGGAGAGCTCTACTTTCACTGCCGGCTCCTCCGGTCTGAGACTTGGATCGAACTCGGCCTCTGGAGCCGGCCCGACTGGAAGTGTCACTTTGTAGCGCCCTGCGTTAACCCTGACATGTTCACGATACATCATCAGACCTTTTCTATGTCTTCCCGGCAGTCCGACAATCACTCGAGTTTGGCCGTCCTCCAGAATCTCAAGCTCACCAGTTTGTCGCGGCGTATGCCCGATATCGGGCGTGTAGGGAGTCGTGTAATCGAAGTGCGGAACCTCCATGACCTTGATGAAGGTCTGACCGAACAGCTCATAATCGTAAGCCGGCAACAGAAGCCGCCCGTCACCCTCCTCCAATACCGATCGATAGACAGGAGGAACAACCACAAAATCACCGTTGGCAATTGGCCCGTATGAAATAAAATGCAGCCGCTTGTGGTCCTTCGGATGAGACCTGCGGTAGGTCTTTTGCAGCACCGAGGCATCACCCAACACCATTACATACAGATCCGCTCCTTTCTGCTTAGCGCGCTCATGCAAGAATTCTATAGCTTCGTTTTGACCAATCGGCGGCATTCGATCCCCTGCTCGCACAGCGCGACTGAGGCCGCCTGAAATCAAGTTATGAAACAACTCGTAGTGAGGAGCCCAGCTTAGAGCGAGCAATGTTTGCAGTAGAAGAAGCCCGCCTAGAGCTATAGTCGACAGGTGTTCTGCAAAGCAGGCACGCTTCGCAAGAATACGCCAAGCTTCAACGAGCCCCCATGCTGCAGCCATATGCAGAGTGGGCCAGGCAGGAATTATGTAGCGCACCGTTTGCTTGGAGGACACACCTAGGATCAGCGCCCACACGGCGGCATGCAGCAAACAGGCGAACACGAAGCGCTGCGCTCTCCCCGAATCACTGCGAACCGGCGCAGCAAATAAAAGAATCAGCGACGCACCTAATCCGATTAACGAAATACTTGGGAGCTGCTTAAAAATTACTCCCCAGTAGCCGAACGCCGGGGGATCCCATGTTCGACCGTAAGCTTTGTGGACCTCGCCGGATAGGCCGAACGCCCAAGTCCAATACCGCGTAAGATTCTCAAAAACAGGCGGAATCATCGGCCAAATGAAAGCCAGCGAAGCGATCAGGGCGAAAAGCAGTCCAAGGTGAAACTTAGCTGTTCGCGTCTCCTCACGCCTAAGCTGGGAACTTACAATATGAACACCAGCTAGAGCGATCCATCCGGTCACAAGAAACCACCAAGCGTGCTTTGAAAGCTCCACCCCGGCAGCGTAAAAAAAGTCCGCCAACTTACTATCGATATGCAGCCGCCAAACGTATGGACTATTTGTCCGCCAGAAACGAGTATAAATGCTGCAGAAAACGAGATGGCCGCTTAAGACCGCCAACACGTCGCCCCACTCAAGCAGGGGTCCCTTTTTAGCCGAGCCACGGAAGACGCCTAGTGCCCGAATAAATTTATAAAGTATTAAAGCAAAGACCAGCGCAGCCGAAGTCGGTTTCGTCGCTATCGCCAAGCCCCACACCGCCCCTGCGGCCAATTTTAGCCTGAGCGACGATCTTTCCTCAGCTCGCATAAATAGCAGAAACGACAAGGTCACAAGCAATGCCAGCACGGCATCGATATGAGCCATTCGTGATATGGCCGCAAGCTGGGGATCCAGTGCTAGGAACATTGCACCGAGAAACGCAGGGGCTGGACCAATAAAAAACTTCGCACCCAGAAACACGACCGGTGGAATAAGGGCGGACGAGAGAGCGTTGGTCATACGGCTTGCGAGAAGCCGATCCGTATATCCGTCGTCGCCCCATGACAGCTCGCTACGCTCATTGCGACTTTGAACAAGGGCTTGACCGCCGGCCATCAGAACTCCAGGGACTAGCCCAGGTTGGCTAAAATGAGTGGTAGCGGAGCTGTAATTGCCTTTGCGAATATTCGATAGGAATTCCTGGCTGCGTGATTCCCAATGACGCTCGTCAGCCTGAATTATCTGATCATCGATACGATAAAGACGAACCGACGCCGCCGCGGCGAAGCAGAACAGCGCAGTTGCAAGGATACTAAGTCTACTCCTCACCTATAGACCTCTTAGGCAGACAAAATACTCCTGATTGCCCTTTTTGCTGCCTTTTATGACGGAAGGCTCGCCTTTGCTGACACTCAAGCCCAACGCCTTCGCAAAATCCTGCACCTGGCGGACAGCACGAATCTGCAACTCAGGATCTTTCACAACTCCGCCTTTCGCCACAAATTCCGGTGCCAATTCGAATTGAGGCTTCACTAGAGCAACGACAGTGAAGGGCGCTGCGAGCACTCCGATAATCGGCTCTATTACCTTTGTAAGGCCGATAAAGCTAACATCGACGGTAGCGAACGTGGGTTGCGGGTCAAACATATCAGCTGAGAGCGACTTAGCATTTAACCTCTCCAATACCACGACTCTATCGTCAGTGCGCAGCTTGTGTGCCAGCTGATTAGTTCCCACATCCACCGCATAAACCCTTGAGGCTCCGCGCTGAAGCATGCAGTCCGTGAACCCGCCTGTCGAGGACCCGACATCAAGCGCGACCACGCCGTCGAGGTCTAGCTCAAAAGCATCGAGCGCACCGGAGAGCTTTTCCCCGCCTCTGCCCACAAAAGGAGATTGGCCGCCGCGCAGCCGAAGGTTAGCCTCGGAGTCAACAAGAGTACCCGGCTTCTCAATCGGGGTATCGTTGACGAGAACTACGCCCGTGCGAATCAAGGCTTCTGCTTTACTGCGCGTCTCAGATAAACCGCGCTCAAGCAGTAATTTGTCCAGTCGAATTTTATTTTTTGCCAACGTTACTGGGCAGCCATCGCAACATCAGGGATACCGGACTCATTCTTCGCTTGAAGAGTCGGCTTTCCTTTAAAGATGCGCCAGGTCTTTAGCAGCTTGAACGCCTCATCGAGCTGAGGATCGTCCTTCAGCAATTCTTCAAGGCTGGCTTCCATCGCGCGGCGAGAACCGATCGCAATCCGATTATTCTTAGCGGCACCGGCTTGCGGCTGTGACTCGCCGTCAGCTTCCGACTCCGGCTCAGGTGCTGACTTCTGCGAGGGGTTCTTTATTGCTCCCGGCAAGTCCGCTTCTCGAGTACTGGGTTCGGTCTCGTCCTCTTCAAGCAACTCTTCAGAGTCCCGAGGAAATCGCCGCGCACTTACAACGATATCGGGCTTGATACCCTGAGCCTGAATCGAACGCCCGCTTTTGGTGTAGTAAAGCGCTGTGGTCAAGCGCAGGGCACTTCCATTCTCCATCGGTAGGATGGTTTGCACCGAGCCTTTGCCGAAAGACTGCGTACCCAGAATAACCGCACGTTCATGATCCTGAAGCGCACCGGCAACAATTTCAGACGCAGAAGCTGAGCCGCCGTTAACAAGCACAACCATCGGGAATTCCGCCTCGATGCCGTCGTTATGGGCGTAATACTTCTGCTTTTGACTCTCGAGTCGACCGTCGGTGTAAACAATAACTCCGTCGGTTAAGAAAATATCAGCGACTCGAATCGCCTGAGTGAGCAGCCCGCCGGGGTTGTTGCGCAAGTCGATTACCAAACCCTGCAAGCCGCGTTCACCCGATTCGGTTGTAATCTCCTTGAGTGCGGACTTAAATTCCGATGCAGATCCCTCTTGGAACTGCGCCAAGCGAATATAGCCAAATCCCTTTTCAAGAGTTCGCGAGCGGACGCTATCGACGTGAATAATGTCTCGAATCACGGTAATCGGAATTAAATCGCGAACACCTTCGCGATGAACTGAAATGGTAACAGGTGTGCCTTTCGGGCCGCGCATCTTCTTCACGGCATCGATCAGGGTCAAGTCCTTAGTAAACTCTTCGCCGATCTTAATGATCTGGTCGCCCGCTTGAACGCCGGCACGAAAAGCCGGAGAGTCCTCGATTGGTGTAACAACAGTAAGAAGTCCGTCTTTAACGGTAATTTCAATGCCAAGACCGCCGAACTCGCCCTTGGTTTCCACCTGAAGCTCTTTATACATGTCGGTCGTTAAATAGCCGCTATGCGGATCGAGGCTCGAAAGCATCCCTTTAACCGCACCTTCGACCAGCTCTTTAACGTCCACTTCATTGACGTAGTTCTTTCGGACAAGAGCAAGCACATCGGTGAAAATCTTTAAGTGACGGTAGGAATCCCCCAGGGCCGTCTCTTTGGCGGCGACCTGATGCACGAAATTAACGGCAAGAACTAGGGAAAATACTGCACTAAACAGGAGTAATACAAAGGTTCGGCGGGTAACTGTCACTTGCTCACGCATATCCTACTCTAAATCGTTTCACGCCCGACGAGACTTGAGCGGCGGGACCTTAATTTAAGACCTAGGCTATAATCTGCCACAAACATTACCATTTTAGCCAGCTCCCAGACCAAGTTCCAGCTCTCTAGGCCGTCGCGGGGCGTTTAGCGAAAAACTTCAGCGGATTAACCGGCTTTCCTTTAACTCGCAGCTCGAAATAGAAATTTCGTCCGCGGTGGTCCGGCTCCCCGATAACCGCCACGACCTCGCCTTTAGTTACTACATCACCGACATTTTTCAACGAGCCCGCCAGGCGCCCATACAACGTATAGTATCGTTTGCCGTGGTCAACAATTATAACGTTGCCATATCCAGGCAGGACCTGGCTCAGCACGACCTTGCCGTCAGCGACCGCTTTGACCTGAGCCCCGACATCACCCTTAAACTCCAGGCCTTTCACAAAAAGAATGTCGGAAAACTCCTCGTGCCTTTGCTTACCGAACTTCTGCACCAACAGCCCGTCCACCGGCAGCGGGAGACTGCCCCGTGCAGACGCCAGTCCTCGACCCGAAAATGGCCGAGTATCAACCTTGGGTGTGTCTGCCGTCTTGATTTGAGGCTCTTCTTCAGGTTCAGTCGGAGGAGGCACAGGCTCCGTACTGCCCATGATCTTGGCCAAGACGCGCTCAAGACGCTCCGCGGAATTTTCGAGCTTCTTTAACGTCTCTAAACGGACAGCCTCCTCGCGCCGTGCAGTGTCGAGCAGATTGGCCTCCCTCAGGGTTTTCTGCTCCAATTCGCTCTCTAGATCGATAATATGGTCGAGATGCTCTTCGCGCGTGCGTTTGATTTTTTCGAGCGATTGCTTCTCTTCCTGAAACTCAAGAATCAACTTAGAAAGCTCTTGCAGCCGTCTATTGTCATAAGAACTAATTCGGCTCAGATATCCCGCTCGCTTCAGCAGCTCAGTCGCAGACTGGGCGTTCATCAGGTAGTCGAGCGTTCCGGAACGACGCTGCATTTTATATATCGCAACCACTCGCCTCTCGAGCATGTCACGCTGTTCGAGAATTTTCGACTCGCTGACACTAATCCCCCGTTCGATATTACGTGCCCGGCGCTCAAGCTCCATCAGGGTGTCCTTAATTTTCTGCTTGCTGCGCTCCAGGCCCTGAAGATCACCTTGAATTTGGCGAATTGATTCCTCACTCTCCTCCTTTCGCTTACGCAAAGTGTCGAGTCTTTCCTGCTCGCGTTGGATGCGCGAACGAACTTGAGCCAGCTCTTGGGAGACGTTCTCAGAGTCAGCCGCGGCCAGCGCCGGCAGCAAGAGCAGCACAGCAATGAAAGCTCTTATTCTCATGAGAGATGTCGCCTATACATCCATGAATCTTCGCAGAGCGAAGGAACTACCGGCTGCTCCAACGATGATCCCAAGGACGATAATACTTATAGTAGTGAGAGAATCCAGAAAGACGAGACGCGGCAGCGCTATCCCGAACAGCGTGGAATAAGCCAGTTCGTAATTAAGCAGCCAAAACGCAGCTCCCAAAAACAGCATCGCGATCAACGAGCCTGTAAATCCCTGAATAACGCCGCCGATTATAAACGGGATTCTAACGAAGCTCGAAGTCGCGCCGACAAGCTGCATAATGCTGATTTCATCTCGCCTAGAAAAGATCACCAAGCGAATCGTATTAGCTATAAGAAACACAACCAGCCCGAGCACGATCGCCAGAGTAATATATCCGAACAGTCGGAACACGCGCACGACGCTGGAAATTTCCTGAACCCACTCGCTGCCGTATATCACATCATCAATCAGTGGATGCCGCCGAAGACGCTCGACACTGCCCTCGATATTACCGACTCCCAACTCGTCCGGCTGGAGCGTCAGATCTATCGAGGCCGGCAGTGGGTTATGCCCCTCCAGGCCATCCAAAAAACCACCGTGCACTCCGAGGTCTTCACGAAAAGTCTGTAGCGCCTCATCTTTTGACACATAGCGCAGCGAACGAACCCAAGCGCTCGACTCAAGTTCCTGCACAAAGGCATTAACTGCTTCTTCCGAGGCATCATCTCGAATGTAAGCCGACACATGCAGTGCAGAACCGGTATCGGTAAGTATTTTATCGACGTTTCTGATGATCAATAAAAAGCCGGAAAATAAAAACAGCGACACTGCGATTGTTATAATTGTAACAATGTTGCTTGTTGGCAGAGACGCAACGGTGTCAAAACCGCGCCGCAGATAATGAACGTAAAGCGCAGGACCTTCCATTCTCGGCATCGGCTTATCGAGACGCCAGAGATCTTCGAGAAACCCCTGCCCTATACCGGGTGGCGGTTCAGGAATATGAAAATCTGACTCGTCTTCCACCAATAATCTCCTAGCCCCGCGGCTTGTCGAAATCGCCTATTAATTTGCCCTTGTCGAACACTATCGTGCGCTTGTTCAAAGCTTCGATAAGTGCCAAGTGGTGCGAAGCCACCATGATAGTCGCCCCACAGCGATTGGCCTCCAATAGAAGATTAAACACAGCACTTGCCATGTCCGGATCGAG
>JAUIIP010000171.1 GCA_030431555.1 bacterium | reverse complement strand
TGATGGCGCTGCTGCTTGGCCTGTTTGCAGGAATCGCAGCGTTTGTTGTGAACTCAAACTACGTACGCGTTGGTGAGATAGAATTGCAAGCTGCAGTAGACGCTGCCGCGCATGCGGGAGCTTCAAATTTGTGTGGGACTTACGCTTGTTGGCAGGCGGCGAAATCTGCGGCTGAGGGTACGGCGGATTATCATGTTGTGACCATGGTTACTCCAGATCTAATGGATGATATTTACGCTTTTGAAATGCAGCGCAAGGCCGGAGGGGAATCGCAGGGGAAGGGAGTAGACGGGCTGCCGCCGGCCAATGTCATTGACGAGGATACTTACGAATTTCTTGATATGATCATTACCGTTCAGCGCGGCAGGTGGCTGGTGAGAGACGAAAACGACGATGGAATCAACGAATATCGTGGTTTTCAGTCGCTTGAGGCGCATGATGCTGCGATGAATGACGAGGAAACGCGGGGCATACCGCCTATTTTGGCCGCAAACGCTGTGCGGGTTGTGATAGAGCGAACGCGCAAGCCGCTTATCGGGACCGTCTTTGGTGCTACGGAGCATATAGACAAAGCGGAAGCGATTGCGATTGTAGAGCGGCCGATTGACTCAGTTTGTGCCGTTCCGTTTGTGGTTCCGGCGTGCGCAATTCGCGATAGTCAAAATGGCGGATTGAGTCGGGATTTGTGTGAAGGTGATCGACTGTTCACGAGAGTTGATCAGTTTTGCGATGGGCCAGGCTGCCGCGGGAACTCTGGAGCAGCGGAGACTCGACCGCTGCCAGTTTTTCCGTCAGAAACATGTAGGTCAGACCTTACGTACGCTCATCAGGATATGGCGGTATTCGAATCGTTGCAGGACGCGAACCAAGCTGTAGGCGGCTTGGTGCGCTTTGAGGCTCTTATCGACGATGAAAATCCGGTTTGTGTCACCCAGCACGGCCAGCCAATGGCCGAGAACGCAGTGGATCTGATGACCCGCTGGGGTTTTCACTCCAAACGCTTTAGTGGACCGACCAATCACTATGGAGTGCTTGGCCTACCATCGCGGATGGTTCAAACCGGGACCGTTCTGGAACGGGTCGAGAGTATATTCAACGATCCGCTCCATGCTGGATGTGTTCCGATGCGACTCGGAGAAGAATTTGAGCTTCTCGACGAAGGGATGACGGGTGAACGCTTTGACAACAGCATTGTCTGGGACAAGATCAGCAACCCAGCACTGCCGGAAAGGGTTAAGCTGCGCGACACCGAGCTCGGGTCAATTGAGCGGGCAGCAAATATATTCAGGGTTACTGCCCAAACAGACTTTGACCTCGATGATACTTACTTTAAGACTCATGGTGTCTGCCCGTCGCGCTGGGTCGAACCCGATGCCGAAAATGTTATAGCGGCCCAGGGTCCGAACGGAATGTTGGTGACGGTGCCGTATAAGACTAGAGCCGGAATCAGTGATGACACCCGAGTTTGGAAAGCAAAGTTTCCGGTTGTGGCAGCTACAAATATCGACGACTCAGGGCTATGTACCGCCGGGAACGAACTGCGGCATCTGGATGCTGACGCACGGCTTGAGATTATCGGTTTTGTTGAAGGATATATCACAGACGTCAGCGTGGGAGAGGATAGTCAGACTGCTGAGCAGGCCGGCATCCCGCAAGGGTCAGGTGTTTCCTGGGGCTTCTCTGTGCCCGGCCAGACTGCTCAGTGCAATTCAGTTAAGGCAAAGCTTTCCTGCGGCACGAATTTCCTGGCCGGTGATACGCCGCCGGGCTCAAATCCGCCGGCATCTATAGTAAAGCTGCCTTGCGAATGGGGCGGATAAGCCTTCCTTTTTAGATTAGCGTAAAGAAAAATTAGACTCGCCGCGAGGATTGTAGGGGCGCGGTGCGCCGACGCATACTCTGCGCCGACGCCCGCCCGTTGAACCTAGTGTCCGGTGACCGAGAACGCCCACCAGAAGGCCAGGCCGCTCAGTACCAGGAACACGAACACCGCCATCAGCACCTTGCGATGGCGTTCGAGCTCCATCGTCGCCAGGAGCCGCAGCACGAAGGCCGCAGCAGCGCTGAACGCGAAAAAGCCAGGCAGACCGATCAAGTAGCGTCGGGCTGCCAGTCGAAACACCGCGTCGGCCGTCTGGGGGAGATGGACGTGAGTCACTCCCAGATTGGCGTTTGGGTGCGCGATGTTCCAGAGACGATGATCTCCGAGCGTGATCATGAGAGCAAAAGGGGCCGCGAGCAGGGCTCCGTAGAACGCCATGCTGCCGAGTGCGCCCCAGAAGCTCCTCCAGCACCGCTCCTGCTCGAAGAAGTTCACGGAGAACATCTTGAGCAGATTGAAATACGCCCGGGTGAACGGACGCACGAGCAGAGTGAAGAGCATCGCGGCCACGGAGATCGTGATCGTGAACGCTTCCAGAGACATGGGATCCTCCTTACCCACCCCAGTTTAGAACTGGAAGTGGTTGGTTTGACGCAGCGGAAGTGCCGCATCCTGAAACTAAGAGCTTCAGGATGCGGCCTCCGTAGTGCATGGGATCCGGTTAACCTTAATTCCCTGCGGCGAGTCTCTCCGGACGTCTGCCCGGAGAAACTCGCTGCCGTATACTACCGCCTGTAATGAGAACGAACGTGGATTACCTTAATGTGTTATACACACAGAATAATATAATGTGCTCTTTGCTCGTTGGCAGTGCATAGAGTAGGGAGCAGTTAAGTAACGGAAATTACAGCATATTACGCGATAAGCTCTAATTTGGCCGCTAAATAAAAAATATGTGTGAACTACACTTTTCTAGATAAGTATGCTATGCTGGAAGTATATTAGGTTCTTATTCACGGAGGTTTTTATGAGTACCAGAAAGGCGCCAGCTATCATCGAGTGCTTAATTATTGGCTACTTCGTCTACGAAGTTTTGTTCGATGTCGCCTCAATCTTGTTCCTGGGCAATGATTTAGCGATAGGGATAACGGTTTCAGAATACATTAAGAGCAACGGTGGGGTTCTCGCGATTCACGCGGTAGTTCTGCATACGGTGCTCAGACTATGTGCGCTTTCAGGTATGCTTTATCAGCGCAAGTGGGGCTCATACCTCATGTTTGGGGTGGTCGGTTTAAGCATGCTTGAGTTTTACGCCGCCGGGATGACGCACAGAATAGCCTTGGATATCCTTTACGGCTACTTGGCATATTGGATGATTTGCGAAGAGAAAGAGGCACGGGAAGAAGAACGGGAGCCGATATACAAAAAGCGCAAGTACGTGGAGGCAGTGATAGAGCTTCCCGCTCAAGCTGCGTAGGTTCCCCTAGAAAGCATCGAAATCGATGCTCCAACAACAACCACCGTGAGCGATCCGATGACGTTGTACCACAGGAAGCTGATTTGGCAGTATTCCGAAAAGATGGAAAGAGCCGAGCTTCCTGTGGTCGATGCCAGCCACGGAAGATTGTCGATAAATGCAACAACTAGTACGCCGCTGATAAGACCGTAGAATGCACCTGCTGCATTTACTCGTCTAGAAAGCAGAGCTAGAGCAAAGACACCCAACAACGAACCGTAGAAAAACGAGCCAAAGCGATTTACCACCTCAATCAGCGCTCCCAGGTTGCGGGCGTAGTAAGCCGCCCCACAAGCAAATAGACCCCATAGTATTGTAAATGCCCGGGCCGCGCGTAAATAGTGAGCGTCATCTCCCGAAGGGTGAATGTGGCGTTTGTAGATGTCGATAACACTTGTCGATGCCAGCGCGCTAAGTTCCGACGAGACCGAGGACATAGCCGCAGCGAAGATTGCTGCAATCATCAATCCCAGCATTCCGATTGGCAGCATGCTGCTGATGAACTTGGGGAAGATATAATTAACGTCAGAGTAGGTTTCTTTGCCGCGAAGCTCGGCTGCCATGGCCAGCGCTTTAGCTCTTATCTCAGTTTCGCGGCCATGCAGCTTTTTATAAGTTCCAAGACTTCTCTGGTCGACGTTTGAAGCAAGCGCCTCTGCTGCCGCGCGTTTAGCTAACCAGTTCGCGCTAAACTCTCGCGATAAGGCCGTATATGATGTGGCATTCGGTGAGGCTTCTAGTTCCTCAGCGATGCTTGGTTCGAAAATTAAGGGTGGCTGTTCGAATTGATAAAATACGTATACTGCAACACCCAGTCCTAGAACCAGGAGCTGGAGTGGTATCTTCAGCACGGCACTCATCATCAGCGAGAGCCGACTTTCGTCGATTGACCGGGTGGTTAAATAGCGCTGGACTTGACTTTGGTCACATCCAAAGTACGACAACATTAGAAAAGTTCCAGCAAGTAGCCCGGACCATAGCGTATAGGTCTCGGATAGGCTGGGATTGAGATCAACAGCTGTCATTTTGTCGGCCGCTCCGGCGAGCTGCAGCGCTCCCAGAAAGCTAACAGAATTGGGTAGTGTGGTTGCTAGGACTAAGGCGCAGGCAATCAGACTGCAGACGATGATTAGCATCTGGCGAACATCGGTCCAGGTAACTGCTCGAACTCCGCCCACCATCGTATACAACACAGTTGTGAGTCCGATTGCCAAGATTACCAGGACCTCGTTCCACCCTAGTACTAGCGACAGAATAACCGAAGGCGCTGCGATAATTACGCCGCAAGAAAGGCCTCGTGAGAGCAGAAATACGAGGCCGGCCAAGGTCCTGGTGCGAGCATCGAAGCGATTTTCCAGATACTGATATGCTGTGTAGACCCCGGAGCGGTGAAAGAACGGTACCAGCGTTATGCAAAGCAGTACCATTGCCAGCGGAAGACCAAAATAAAACTGGATAAATCTGAGTCCATCCTCATATGCCTTTCCGGTAGTACCTACGATTGTGATGGCGCTCATTTGAGTTGCCATCACCGATAGGCCAACTGCCCACCAAGGCATACTTCTTCCAGCAAGAAGGTACGAGTCGAGTGTAGAGGCGCCTCGGCCCAATCTTATTCCGCTCAGGGCGATGTAGCCGAGATAGAGGAGGACTATTGACCAATCAAGCCAATGCATCCACCAGACCTCTGTAGTGCGATGTAAGCAGCCAGAGGAGGTAAATTAGGCAGGCTGTATAGACTAACACGCCTGCATAAATGGAGTTCCACCTATTATTACGCATAATCTGAGATTACAGAGTTTGCGTTTATCGGTCCAGGAAGATTAAAGGCGCTGGGGACAGAGCGCGAGTTCTCCTTTCGAGTTAAACCCCTTGGTGCGAGATTGATCAGCGCTGCGCCATTCATGCTTTCACCGGCTGCGAAGCGGGCTTCGCAGGTCGGTTTCGCAACGGCAGGGCCCGAGCCAACGCGAGCATGAACCGTCCGGGAAGAG
Organism: bacterium; assembly: GCA_030431555.1. Taxonomy (GTDB): domain Bacteria; phylum Bdellovibrionota_C; class UBA2361; order SZUA-149; family JAGRAN01; genus JAGRAN01. The sequence continues at coordinate 2,343 of JAUIIP010000171.1, read as the reverse complement.
CGGCCAGGTTGCGAAACGGACGAGCCAGGGCTCGAAGATCCGCCGCAATATCCCAGGGCTCAGCCGGAGCCGCATTCCAGGCCGTCGGATCCTCGTCGAGGATTTCCAACAAAACCTGATGGTCGCGCGGTTCGTCGCTGCGTGCGAGTTCTCTGAGTTGCTCGGACGGGCTCTTCGGCGTGAAGAAACTCCTCCAAAGCGACTCGAGACCGAAAGCAGCGACGCCGATCAGCAGAAGGAGCAGCTGGTGCTCCAACGACAAGGAATCGATACAACAAAGCATCAGATATCCCTTTCTCACGCGTAAGGTGTGAACTAATTCGAATGTCTGAATCAACGCGTGATGAAACAGAGTTAAACCGTCCGCGGACTGTTCAACTCTGCTCCACCACAGGACAGCCGAAAAACCATTACGCGCCCTGTCTCCAGTCTGGGGAAATTTCCCCTTAGTGACGTTGTGCGGAGTTTCTTGAAAGGGGTGCGGTAAAATTCGACTGATTCCGACCGATTAATACCAATCATGACATCATCGAACGGAGATATTTAGTTGAAAATGCTACGAAACATGCTTTTTTGCTCATAACATTTATAACGTTCGGAGTTTGGTGGTGTTGTGGTGGCCTATTACTAACTAGCGCTGGCTGCCTGCGGTTCTCGCTTTGCAGTCGGCAATTTATTCGTCGGTGTCAACGTAGGACTATTCCCAATGAAATCCTCAAAAGGCCGCAAAGAGCGGCAAACCTCATCTGGTCCCCTGCATTTGTTGGTGTTTCCCAGCAGGAAGGACGGAAAGAATCCCAGTTCAACTGAAATGGCTTTGGCTCTTTTAAGAAATCCGATAGCTGCGGCGGTTGAATGTGTAATTTTAACCAGCGTAATAGTCTCTTCTGCAAGCGGTGCGGGAACACTAGCCTCGGTACTCGTTTCCATCCCAATGGGAATTGCTGTCGGTTGTGCAGTGTTTATTTTAAAACTTCGGCCGGACTTCCTAGAAAGAATTCGCCCGCACAGGGATGAGCTTACCAGTTTTCAACGTGCACAGCTGTTTAGTATTTGCTTCATCATTGGTTTGGCGTTTTTCGGCCAAGGCGTTTTCGGCGCCCAGTTCGTTGAACAGATCTTTGGTCACGTCAAGTTCTTTACGGGCTTCCTAATCCTGGCTGTAGGCTTCGCCGGTCTGATGCTCGGGCAACTTACAGCCGTCCTATTCTTTCAAGATCAAAAGGGTCGAACAGCCGTCCTGGATCTAGAAATTGCTGAGCCGGTTCAGGCGGAGCTTGAGTCTCACACTGAAGAAGCTGTAGCTAGCTGAGTAATCGGGCGGGCATCGCCTGTGAGTCATGGTTTACCTTTTACAGTAACCTAGCTCGCGATCTAGCCCGCCCGGGATGTGAAGCCGTTTAGCTTCTTGGCCCGACCTTAACTTGCGCTGTCCCATACTCTGGGAAGCGGGTTAAGGCAGAGGGTGTCTACGAGAGAACCTCCTTGTACATCTCAGAAGTGGATGGTGAGACGAGCACCGATCTCCCAGGCACCACCGTCGACATCGGCGCCGCCGATCGAGAAGTCGTCATGCCAGCTGTAGCCTCCGCGCACCCCGAGGTCCATCGGCATGTCGCCGAGGCGAGTCCGCCAGAGCGCGTTGGCGCCGGCGAACAGACCGGGGAGCACCTTGGTCGAGCTGTCGTGATCGCTGAACTCGAGAGTGCGCTTCTCGCCGTGGGTGTCGGCGTAGATCGTCTCGTTGATGCTGTAGCTGCCGGAGGCGATCGTCAGCGACGGTCCGCCCTCGACACCCAGGATCAGATCGTTGTTCTGATCCAGCTCGAACTCCCAGCTGGCCTGCACGCCGAGACGCAGCTCGAAGAGATCGAGCTCCAACTCCTGCTCCACCATCGTGTAGCCCGTACCCGAGAAGTAGTCCGTGTAGGTCTCGGACCTCGTCGAGATCGGGTTGAAGAAGATCGTCGGGCCATCGACGCCGGGCTCGCCGTAGTAGGCGTAGTCCGGGATGTCGTCGAGACCGGAATCGATCTTGAAGGTGTCGTAGTCGGTCGTGAAGGTCAGCGTGTCACCACCGGCGATGTCTCGTCCGTGGTACAGACCGGAGTCAGCGTCGATTCGCCCGTAGCCGAAGCCACCGAACACGCCCCAGGAGAAGTTCGAACCCTCCTTGCGCGGTGCGGTCGCGCCGAGCCGAAGCATCGGCATGAAGTGGTCGCCGCTGTCGGTAGCGCTTCCGCTCGCGATGTTCGAGAAGGTGTACGAACTCTCGCGCGTGTACGAGGTGCGGCCGAGCGTGATCGTGCCCGCGTCGCGATCGAGGCTGGAGGACGGAGCGTC
>JAUIIP010000170.1 GCA_030431555.1 bacterium | reverse complement strand
AAACTTCGAGCAAGTCGACCGTGCCATTGCCGAAGGAGAGACGGAGGGCTTCGTTAAGATCCACTGCAAGAAAGGAAGTGACGAGATACTTGGAGCAACGATTGTCGGCTCTAACGCAGGTGACCTGATTAGCGAAATCACTGTCGCAATGGTAAACAATATCGGTCTGGGAAAGATAGCAAATGTGATACACCCTTACCCGACACAGGCCGAAGCGATACGGCAGGCCGGCGACCTTTACAATAAAACCCGCCTGACCCCCTTTGTAGCTAAGTTATTAAGTATAATCTTGAGGCTTACCAGATAAATGACGATTACGCGTCTCTCTCTGCGACCCCTTTTGGCGCAGAAAAAAATTATTCCGCTGCTTGCGGCCGACACACCGCAGACAGCACTCGCGCTTAACGAGATTGAAGTCCCAGCGGCAGCTATTGGAGGCTTCTCTGTCGCAGCTGTTCAAGGAAAACCGGATAATGCGACAATGACACGGGGGGAATATTTGTCGCTTATTGGTCCAATCCTCGACTCTGCGCCACAAACTGCTTTTGTTATTGACGGGGAAGACGGCTTCGGCGACCCAGCCGAGCTTGTGCGCCTGCTATCAAAGTATTCCAACGCAGCAATGATCTTTATTGAGGACCAGATGCCCGGCGACAAACGCTGCGGACATATGGATCGACACCAAATTGTCCCCATAGAGCGCATGCAGGAAAACATCCGCAGTGCTGTAAGCGCACAAAACGACGGAGAGCCTATGATTATGGCTCGCACCGATGCGCGCTCTGCTCAAGATTCAATTCAGGCGGCAATCGACCGGGGGCAAGCTTACGCCGAAGCTGGTGCCGACGCCTTGTTTATCGAAGCTCCGCGCAGTATCGACGAACTGGAACTGATTGGGAGGAGCTTTCAAGGCGTGCCACTACTGGCGAATATTATTGAAGGCGGCAAGACTCCTGAGCTGTCCGCGACGGAACTAGAAGAACTCGGTTTCGCAATGGTCGTTAGACCGGTCTCTGTCAGTTTGATTTACTCTAAACTCATTCGTGAAGCGGCTGCAGAGTTTTATTCTACCGGCGCTTTGGACGAGTTTTTTCTAAGACACGGCAAACCCGATCTCGAGAGCTTCCGAAAATTTATTGGACTAGGAAAATCCTAGAACTAGCGGACGTTCCAGTATTTGTGCTGCTGGCACGAAAGACGCCATTCGGGATTTTCTCGCACCAGCTGAACGCACCAAGCAAGTGCCCGGGAATCGATTTCACTCCCTGCGGAAGCGGGCGACAGCAGTTTATACGGCGCTTCGACGGACGATTTTGGGATACCTTGACCGTATCCCCTGACATACTTGACTTCATTCGCGGTCCGCTGACGAACAGCGTGCTCGGCTACCTTCGGACTGACTGTTATCCAATCAAGGCCTTCAGGCAGCTCTATACTGCCGTTAGTTTCAATTGCCAAATTGTAACCAGCGCCTTTGAGCACAGCTATTAAATGATCGTCTATCTGAAGCGCTGGCTCGCCTCCCGTCAAAATTATCCAATTGCAGTTCGGCGCGGTTTCTCTAAGTTCGGCAAGTATCTCTTCAGCACTCAGCCTGCGCCCGCTTACGAACTCCGTATCGCAATCAAACCCGTGCGTCTCTAATTTGCAAGTTTCGTTGCAGCCGGAAAAACGAAGGAACAAATTAGCTGTACCGGCACGGATCCCCTCACCCTGAAGGGAGTAGAACCACTCGTTTATTACGTAAGACTCGGCCATTAATCTCCCAGCTCGGCCACGCAGAATTGGTCTGCCGTTTCCCACATAACAACTTTCACCAGCCTGGCGTCAGTATCAGCAAGCATTTCCGGGCCAACATTACGCAAAAGGAAGTTCGACATCGTTTCGACCGTAGGGCTATTTTCTAGAACAAATAATCGCTGGTCGCTCACCATTGAGACTGCCCGTAATGCCTCCTCATCATCCTTTGCCAAGATGAATGCATGGTCCCAATGCTGCTTGATCCATCCGCCGAGTCGAAGCTTAATTTCGCCAAAATCGATAACGCGTCCCACGCTATCGAGCGCGGGAGAGCGCAGGTGAAACTCCACGCGGTAGTTATGTCCGTGCAGGTTACGGCACTTGCCTTCATGGTCTTTTAACCGATGCCCCGCCGCAAAAGACAGTTGCTGAACTACGGTAATCATAAACTTCCCTTTCGCCCCCAGAGGCAAGGCTTCTAGAAAACCTTCTATGTTTTGTCAAGAACCGGCTCTTGGTAGGTGGTCGGATCTTCAACCCCCGCCAACTCAAATGCTTCTCTGCGTTCTGTGCAGGTGCCGCAACGGCCACAGTGCTGCTCGCCGCCCTTGTAACAGGACCAAGTTTTCTCAAAAGGAACACTCAGTTCCATCCCGCGTCGGACAATGTCGGCCTTGGTAATCCCGACAAATGGGGCGCTAAGCTCAATCTCGTTCCAATCGCACAAAGCTGCAGCCTTCTGCATGGCGTAAACGAACTCGGGTCTGCAGTCAGGGTAAATCGCATGATCGCCGCCATGAGCAGCATATGCAACTCGCTCGGCGCCGGAGCTCAAGCCCCAGCCGATTGCAATTGAGAGCATGATCATGTTCCGGTTTGGAACCACCGTTGCTTTCATCGTGCTGTCAGTGTAGTGCCCATCCGGCACTTCGATCGACGGATCCGTAAGTGAGCTGCCTGTAAGGAGTTGGCTTAGTTCAGTCAGCGATACGATCCTGTGCTCCACTCCCAAGTCCGCGCAGATAGCCCTGGCGGCATCCAGCTCTCTCACGTGACGCTGACCATAATTAAAGCTGATAGCAGCTGCTCGGTCCCCCGAGGCGACGACGTCATACAGCAAAACAGTTGAGTCAATTCCCCCGGAATATACAACTAAAGTTTTCATTTCAGGCCCCATATCCTTAGCGCATTGCGCCAAAAGAGGGGAAACAATGCCCTAAATTCTCGAAAAAATACATGATTTATCGCCAAGTAATTATTATAGTATAGTATTGATAGCTTGTTACGCATGAGGAGAGTTCCTTCGTGAATGCGATTATTTTAATCATTCTTGGACTGATTGCCGTTGCTGCATTAGTGGAGTTTCTTAACCGCAGCGGCAAGTCCAGCCGCGGTGGAAGTGACTCGCACATAGCGACCGCCGCGGAAGCCGGCCCGACGCAAACTGGACGCTACCGAGTGCAAGAAATGCTGCGCAAGACGGAGACCGCTACCAAGAACGACGCGGCTCAAGTCGTCGACTCGCAAGACGATGACGAGGAAGTTTTACCGGATCCCTTCGACGACAATCGCTAAGTGAGTTCAAGCAGCATCGACAAGAAGAGCACCGGCTCGCTGTTTGCCGGTGCAATTGTGGACTATGAGCAGTCCGGATCGCCGCACTTGGCGCTCGTTATCGACATGCGCGGCAACAAGTGGCGCTTAGTTAACGAAAGCGGCACAGAAGTTACCCTGCCCGCGTCAAGAATTTTCGCCTACCCCTCAGACAATCAGGATGTTCCCGAATCGGCTCAAGCTAGAGCGGAAAGGCTTCAAGCCGTCCTTCAGTCCGCTGAGAAGCTGAAACGAGAAATCAACCTTGCCGAGCTGTGGGAGGTGCTGGCTGAAGAAGGCGGCTCCTTCGAATTGGATGATTTGCAGGGAGTTGTCTTCCCGGAGGAGTCGCTTGCATCACACATTGCCCTGCGCCGAGCGCTTCTCGCAGACACGACTTATTTCAAACGCAGAAAAAACAGCTTCGAGCCGCGCAGCGCTGAAGCGGTGGAGCAGTTAAAAATAAAAGCGGAAGTTGAAACTCGCAAGGCGGAAGAGCGTGATTCGCTTGTAGACAGCATCTGCCGCAACATACAGGGCGAATCTAGCGAACTTCCTCGGGCGGTTGCCGCGATTGAGCAATTAGCGGCGCTCGGCACGCAGGCCGCTGGTGCTAAGAAATCTTTGGAAGTCGTAAAGGCAGCTGCTCAGCGAGCATCAATCAAATTGAGCGGCAGGTCGGAAGACCAAGCATTCGACTTGCTTGTTGCGGCAGGACATTTCTCGCCGCATGAAAACGTAGCAGTCTACAAGTATGGTCGGTCCCGCGGCTTTGATCCCGACGTCCTAGCTGCGGCTGATTCAAAAAAAGCTGAGATCGACACCTCCCCAGTTGAACGCAACTCAAAGCGTGAAGACCTTACCTCCGTCCATACTGTCAGCATCGACAGTGAAGAAACCTGCGACATAGATGATGCGCTCAGCATAGAAGAGACCAAGGACGGTTATAGAATTGGGATTCACATTTCGGATGTTTCCGCGTCGATCGAGCATGGCACTGTACTGCACGACGAAGCGCTCGGTCGTGCCACGTCGATCTATTGCCCCGATTTTCAAATTCCGATGTTTCCCCCAGCCCTGTCCGCGGATGGTCTCAGCTTACTTGAGGGAAAAGAGCGCAAGGCCGTAAGTTTCCTGATCGACTTCGACCGCAGCTTTAATGTAAGCGAAAGGACAATTCTGCGCTCGATAGTGAAAGTTGATCGACGGCTTTCGTACGATCAAGTCGATGAACTTTTGTGCGAAGAACGAACAGACGCCAGTCTTGACGAGAAGTCCGATTGGATGCTGCCACTGCTTTGGTCAGCAGCAATGAAGCTTGAAGAAAAGCGAAGTGACAACGGTGCGATCGCATTTCACCGTCGAGAAATGACACCTGTAGTAAGCAGCGACGGTAAGCTTGAGCTTCAAGAGTCAATGGATGATTCGCCGAGCAGAAAGCTGGTAGGCGAGTTGATGATTTTAGCCAACGAAACCGCTGCTCTCTGGTCCAGAGACAACAGCGTGCCGCTGATATTTCGCAGCCAGGACTCACCTGACGAAGACCTAACAGAAGCATCTGCCGTCGTCCCGGACGGGCCGGCCAGAGAGTATTATGTCCGAAGTCTGTTGAAGCGCTCCGTAGCTTCGACGGATGCCCTGCCGCATGCTGGACTTGGCCTTGAAGCATACACACATATCACCTCACCTATTCGACGTGTAATCGATCTGATCAACCAGCGTCAGCTGATGAGTTCTCTCGAACAAGGCACGCCCTACTACAGCTTGGATCAAATAAATCTGCTGAAGGGCCAGGTAGAGGCGAGCTTAAGCGAAGCGGGAGCTATTCAGCGCGAAGGTGCGCGCTACTGGTTATTTACTTATCTAAAGCGACTAAAGCTCAGTTCCATCGGAGCGACTATAGTAAAGACGGATGGTCCGAAGCCGCTCGCTGAGCTTGATACGATTTACTCTCTCTTGCCCTTCCGACCGAATACTCAGAAGAACAAAGAGCGCGGAGGCATAAGTAAGCGCAAGGGAGATAGAATCAGTTTGAAGATCGAAAAGCTCGTACCGAGACGCAAGTATATTGCACTAGCTGAAGAATAGCGTCTGAATGGCAAGTTCGTCTTAGTGAAGAGTTTCTTCGGCAGGGGCGCAAGGCGTGTCTGCGATGAAGTCCGCCAATTGCGTAACGGCGGTAATGAGATCTGCAGCTTCTTCGACCTCCGCTGCGACGTCTTCTAGTTCGTCAAGTAAATGAGCTGGAAGCTCAACAGAGAAACCTTTAAAATCCATAGCGCTCAACCTTTGTCCGCATCAAACCGCTTCCACACACAAAACAAAAAACGGCTGCGATTGATCGAAAAACCTGAAAAAATGTCCCGAAGGATTTATCGATCAAAACCGGCGATCAACCCCAGCCTTCATACCCTATTAGGACTATCGTCAGCGCCGAGGGATTTCTTAAATTTATTTAAGACGAAAGAAGCGAGAAATCGCCGCGATTGCAGCGGCTTACGACGTTACATAATTGTTACAAATGCACTTAGGACGATGACTTGCTGTCTGCAAGGCGGAAACGGTGCGGAGCTATCGAGACCGCAGCTTGAATCGCCTTCTTCCATTCCGAAGCATCAGTCTCAGACGGGTAAAAGCGATCCAGTTCAGCCGTGACCGAGCCAATTAACACTTTGCTCTCTACTTTTAAAATGTCGCGATATGAATCGGCAGAAATCCAAATCGTCGCAGACTTCAATCTGCTTTCTTCACCGCTGGAGTCTGTAAGCTTTCTTACCGAAGGCACCACCTTAAACGCATTGCGTTTGCCCTGATTAGTATCGAGCACTTCGCGGCCTGTTACTTCAAATGTTATGAGGAATCGGTGCTTGCCGTTGAAAACATCAAACTCCTTAACCGAACCGACGTTAATTGGAAGGCTTCGCGCAAGAAACGCCGCTGAAAAAGGGTCTAGAGTGCTATTTTCGGAAAAGAACTCGTCATCAGCACGAGCCTTGCCATTCTTCCAAGCCTTGAAGCGAATCTTGCCGCCGCCTTCGAAGTAGACCTGACGATATTTCTGTTTGCGGCGCTCCGTATCCCTGGAATAGAAAGTGAAAGGTTCAAGCGTATCCGCGCGAAACATTGCTTCGGAGCGATGCTTAAGCTTGTAAAACAATCGTATAGCCGAAACCGTTTTGGCATCCGCCCTGACGTGGAAAAACGGCACACCTGACAAATCCCCGCGTTGGACCGCGACACTTGCCTCAGCAACAGGAATCCCCTGCCAACTAACATCATAGCGGTAGACGCCGCTTCTAAAATCGGTAGTGAACGGCAAATGCGGAGAGGTTTTAACCTTTACGTCACCCGGGGCAACATAGTCGGCCAAGGCGGGCAGCACGGCGCTTAGAGACACTAGCAGCATTGCTAGAGATATTGAGAAACACCTCATCGATCTTTGGCTCCCCGAACCTGTTCTTGACGTAAGCCATTCATCTATATTTTAAGCACTAATGTTATGCTGGCAAACGTTAGATTGCAGCAAGCATAAAGTTGCACAAAATACATGCTCCTTTCATGCTATGCAAGTTTTGTATGCAGTTAGCAGGCCATGGACTTAAATATTGAATATTAAAGACAAATCTCCGAAACTCCACGGAATGCTTCGTCGTAATTTTGACGGCAGTGACCTGGATTTATTCGAATCATCATTCGAAATCGCGGTGGCGCGAGGAGGCTTGGATGAGCTGGATTTCGAACGGGATCCTGAGACTTCCTACAATCCGCGTGTGGCCAGAATTGCTCAGATCGTGTTTGAAGATGGGGAGCAAAGCCAGCCTGAGAGCATAGCCGCGGCGATGCTGGCAACGATTGCGGACGATCAAGCCATACCTGAAAGCTTGGGAGCAACCGCAATACTCGCCGTCGAGGTCCGCAGTCTAAAGCCGTCGGAGGTCGAAGCCTCTGAGAACTGTGCTGCTGCAGTTATCTTTTCGGCGGCGTGGCTCGACAGGCTTAGACATATCCACCTTGCATCAGCTGCAAGGCAAAATCTGATTTTGCCGGACCTGCTAGAGAGCACGCCGCAAATCGCAGCAGGAGTGAAGACGAAGGCACCTAGAATTGCGCAGCTGCTGGAAGCTTGCTTGCAGCGAAAACTGCGTTAAACGAGGTTGTAATGCCGCAGATGTTTGCTAGGAGAGCCGCATCTGCCTGTGATACAAGTGTTAGGCAATGAGTGACAAGGCAACAACGGACTACTCTCAGTTAGAATACGAAGCTCCAAAGGTCTCCGCAAAAGACTGGCTGCTGACACTGGTATTTCTTCCGCTATTTTGGTCGTACTTTCTTATTTCAGAGGTTCTGCAGCGCCTGGCGATT
>JAUIIP010000169.1 GCA_030431555.1 bacterium | reverse complement strand
CTCGTTTAATCAAATCTTCATCGTAAGCATTATCACCGACGAGACGAATGGTTTTAAACAATCTGCGGTCCCTTAGCCGTCCGGCAAGGTCCGCTAAAACCTGGTCCTTGCTGTGGCACCATTGCGAAACGTGATAGCCCCACCACTCTTCGGTCATCCGAAACAAGTGGTCCAATCCCAGAGTTTGAGCGTATTCAGCGCAGCTCAGCAGCTCCGACAAGGTGTCGTCACAGAACACGCCGAATCCACTTAGAACTTCTTTGGGTGATTTCCCGCTAGGGCGTTCCTTAGCTAGATCTCTAATTCGTGTAGCGATGCTGAGAGCGAGCAGATCCGCGCTTTGCATCACACGATGCAGGTAGACTTGGCGATACATCGAATCGCGCGCTACGAAAAAGTGCGAAAATGCGTCCAAGCGGCTTTCCATCAGAATTAGCTTGCCTTCAGGCGAGAGTCTGAAGGCGTCAATCAAAGCAGCGACATTGTAGCGGCCGTAAGAAACGCTGCACATAGCGCTGTCGACTATGGTCCAGTTCCCACGATCAGCGTTCCACCCGCCGCCGGAAATGATCGCGTAGGTCCACGGGGGAACGCTTTCTTCATTCATCAAAATCGCGAGCACCATTTCTTTCAGCTCAGGATCCCGTGAATCCAGGATCGCGGAAATTTCCGGGTCCTCTGAAATAATTCTGGCGCTAATCTGTTCGTGGTTGTCTTTGCCTGAGGTAGACCAGATTCTGGCTGCGAGATGTGAACCAGGTGCAGTGTGTCCAATGTCGTGCAGCAGCGCCGCTGCAGCAACGGCATCGCGGTAAGGTGCAATTTGCTCCTGACTGAAACGCTCCAGTTTTTTCATGAGCAGCAGCGCGAGATAGGCAACACCAAGGCTGTGGCCGAAACGCGAGTGCTCAGCGAACATATAAACCAAGTGAGTGTTGCCCGTCTGACGCACGCGTCTCAGACGTTGAATCCACGAAGAGTCAATAAGCTCAAGCACCAGCTTCGCAGATTTGTCATCGACGTCGAACAACAGAGTTTGATGTGCAACGTCGGCAAAACTTACGGTAGGTGAGGGCCTTAAGAGTTGATCCTGCATTATCGGGAGTCTGGGCTTTGATTTATCGTAATATTACGTTTAGTACTGACTGACTCAAACGGCACCCGCCCTGCTATTTCGATATCAAACGCCTCTAGTCCAACAAGTGGAGTGGTGGAGCTGCTCAGCAGTTTGATGCGTCTGGCGCCCAGGGAGCGTAGTATCTGGGCACCAATGCCTGTCTGGCGTAGTCCCGCGCCGGCGGGAGTTGTCTCGGTTCCTCTGTTTAAACTGCGGACCTGCTTAGCTAAGAAGCCTTTGCGCGGATGTCTAACATACACAAAGATCCCGCAGCCTTCCTTCTGGATTTGCTGTAAGGCTCCAAGCATCACGCCGCGCTGGGGGGCCTGCTTTGAGCCGATGAGGTCGCCAACTCGATTCTCGGCTTGGACTCGCACCAATACAGGATCACTTGAAGCGGCGATGTCGCCTTTAGTTAGCGCAAAATGTTCGGCCCCGTCGTGAAGCGATCGATACGCAAATGCTTGAAAGTCACCCGCGGCTTTGGTTGGGAGCTCGGATTCGGCTACCTTTTCAACTAATGACTCTGTCGCCATTCTGTAAGAGATGACTTCGGATAAACCAACGGACGGCAGCTTCTGTTCCAAAGCTAAGTTTTCGACGTCCGCGGATGACATGTATTCGCCATCTTCGTCGAGCAAATGGCATAGCGCAGCAACCGGCACCAACTGTGCTAATCTCAACAGATCGACTGCTGCCTCAGGAATTCCGTGCCTTACTAAGACACCGCCGGATTTAGCGCTGATCGGAAAAATATGGCCCGGCATAACCAAGTCGCGGCGCGGGTCTCTCGTGCCGGCTAAGACTCGCAACGTGCGCGCCCTGTCTGCCGCACTAATTCCGGTCGTAACCCCTCGCCGGGACTCAACTGAGGCAGTGAAGTCTGGAGTGGCCGGTGAACTCAGCCGACTCGTCATCATCGGTAGGTGTAGATTTCGTACGCGAGTTTCTGAAAGTGCCGCACAGACTATGCCTCTGGCGCGATTGACCATGAAGCAAAGCTGTTCATCTGTGATAGAGCTGGCACCGCAGAACAAGTATGAGCAGGGGTGTGCTCCGATATCATCGCGCAGCACCGTTATCTGCCCCTGCTTAAGCGCAGCGATAGTGCTTTCGATAGCGGCTTTACTCATAAACAACTGCTTAGTTGGGGTTCATCTCGCAATTTCAAGAGTTACGGCAAGATACCTATCACAGGCATGGGCATACTCCGCAAGCTTTCGAGGTCCTTGTAGCATTTATTGGAGTGCTGAGATACAATAGCTGATATCTTCGGATGAGCTGCCCTATGCGTAAGTATTTAGAATTCCTTTGTCTTGGATGTGCCGTCTTGGCGGTTTCGCTGTTTTTCGCCGCTGTGAGCTTGGCCGATCCGGGAAATGTAAGTGTGCGCATAGACGAGCAGTCTCTCAGTCCTCAAACCATTCAGGTCTCTCCGGGAACGACGATTATTTGGGTCAACGGTGCAGATAAGGGCGCTAAGGTTCAGTTTCTTAGCCACGCGGTCTCTACAACCTGTAAAGCGCCGCGAGGTTTTGTTGTCGGAAGCAAGGGTATATTCGAATCCGAAGAAATTTCCGGTGGCGACGTTGCCAGTCTTTGCTTCCTCGAGCGGCAAACTTACGAATATAAGGTTGATCTTTTCAGCAAAAGCGAGTCCGGCAAAGAGCTCGCTCAAACGTTCCACGGCACCGTGGTCGTTACAAAATAATTACAAATTTTACTTTAATTATTTCCAGAATATTCGTTCATGCCGTATGCGGCTGAGAACAGTCCTGTGCTACAATAGTAGTGTAGGGCCGATTTTTTTGGCGTAGGATTTTTAAATGGTTAGCAATTCTCACCGACCAGAGCAGCCGCTCTGCACCCGTTTGCGGTGCATTTGGTTGAATCTGACAGCAGCTGTGCTTTACGGTTCGATTCTGCTTGCACCTGCAGCTGCCGATGACTCCGCTTTGGGGGCGACGCTTGGAACTTCAATCTCCACTGCTGTCTCTTCTGCTTTTATAGATAAACCGGAAGCCAGTGTTAATCCGATCGATGTCGAGTTGGGCTCTCTTGAGCTGACGTCGCTGGGTGGGCGGGAGCTTGAAGCAGAAAATCTATCTGAGAAGAAAGTAGTGCTTTATTTCTGGTCGATCTACTGCAGGTCCTGTGTGGACACTCTGGCGGAGCTTGAAGCACAGCGTTCTGAGTTTGAACAGGAGAATATAGAACTCCTTTCCATGCATCTGTTCGAGAGTCGCTCGGAAGTCGTTTCAGAGTTTCTGGGCAAGCTTGGGCTAACTCTCGAAACCTTTCTAGTGCCTAGAGCGGTCAGAGACCTTTTCTCCGTCAAGGTTCTGCCGACGTCGCTTGTTTTCGACAACGATGGAAAACTCTTGGCCAGATTTGACGGAATGGCGGACAGCGAAGGACTAAGACTCAGCATCATGCAGCGCGTATATCAAACCGACGCCGAGCCGGCACAGTTTGAGACAAGCAATTGAGAGCTTCCGTAATTTAGCTGAATATCTTAAATATACGCGCAAATACGCTGGAGAACTCTTCGTCGCCGCCTTCCATAACCTTGGACTTATGGGCGTCGTGGCTGCTCCAGATAGAACTCATGAAGCTCTTGCTGCCGCCGACCGGGACAAGATTTGCTTCACCGAGCTTTTCTTCTGCTTCTGGAGCTTGGTCGTTAATCAATCTCCAAAATGCGTAGCGGCCGCAGGCCGAAGTGAAAAAGCAGCTTAAGAGATTATACCCGTTCTCGGGTGAACTCATCACCGACATGTCATAGTCGCGCTGCTCTTCGAGGAGAAAATAGGTTTTTAGGACTTCGCGCCATTGTTTGCGAGCGCGATAAGCTGACAGTTCGTCGCTGAATCTGCCTACGAGAGTGACACCTTCGGCGTCAAAGATTAATCCTTGATCACCCTTGGTTACGGTTAAATCTGAAAAGCTTGCACCCAACGCCATTACAAACCCCAAAACCTGAAAAAAGAAACCAAACAAAAACGGACAGTTGCTGCCCTATACTTACTCATCGGCAGGAATTCAGCGCGTCTTTAGCATTGAACCTACTATTACTTAAGAGAAGTTGGCGCTTGGCGGCGATGCAGGAATGAGGTAGTAAATCAGCGGAAATAGATTATTTCTAAGCTTATTGCGGGTTTAACTCGCTAAGGGAGTTGAAATGAAAGAGCGTCTGCCGATCGAGAGCGGAACTTTGCTTATTATCGACCAGTTTATGCTGGGCAATTCGCAGTTCGTTGAAGCCGCGAAGGAGTCGTGCCCGGATTTAAACAAGCCTGATGCCGAGTCGCTCGGCAAGGCCACGGCTGAGTTTGGTGGATTCGCGATAAGTCTGGAAGAGGGCGGGTACAGCGTTCATCGCGACCCAAAGCGCAGAATCATGGCTGTTTGCCCGGAAGATAGCGCGCCGCCTGAGGCTCCGCCCAGACCCCCACGTGGTGTCGAAGTTGAAGAAGAGGAAGACGAGCAGCGCGCGATGTTTTTCGAGAACATTATTCAGCAGCGGCCAGAGTCGGGATCGGGCTCCAAAGTGTCGGTTGATACACGCTGTCTTGCATTCGTCGATGCCGGGATTCTCGGGAAGTCCGATGTTTTGGACCAGTTTCGTTCTATGCGACTGCGCGGAAAAGAAAAGGACGCCAGAGACTTTTTGCGTGAGCACGGCGCCACGGTTCGCTACGGATTTGAGCGCGATAGCGAAGTTTTGACCGTCGCGGCAGTTGACGGCAGCGCCAGTATCGGACTTTGGGGCGAGCTGCCGAAGAATTCCGGTAGGCGTGAAGCGAGCGCAGAGAATTAAATTCCGCTAAGCAAGCTCAGCGCAAGTGCGGGAGATTGGTTTGCTTGAGACAGAATTGCAGCCCCGGCCTGCTGCAGTATTTGAACTCGCGCCAAATTTGCTGCTTCGCTGGATACATCCACATCGGTGATTCTGCTTCTTGCGGCGCTTAGGTTAGTTCCAGTTACGCCCAGATTATTGATTCCAGTTTCGACTCTGCTTATCAGGGCTCCGATAGAGCCGCGCTGCCCGGCGATGTCGGCTAACTTAGCATCCAGAATCGGCATTGCATCCAGCGCCCCGGCTCGAGTCGTCAGGGAAAAAGGCCGGATAGCTGCAGTCCCGCTGACAGTGTTGTGAAGGTGCAGGAAGGTTTGATCCGCGCCGGTGTCGACGGCCAAGAGATCGAGGACGCCGTCCCCGTTAAAGTCTCCGCTAAGTGCCAGATCAGGATTTGCTCCAACGTCGTAGCTGGGCACGCTTTCGAAGGTTCCGTCGCCGTTGCCAAACGCCCATTCTGACTGTTCGTTATTTTCGTTAACGGAAAATACATCTAGAAATCCGTCCCCATCGAAATCACCGATTTCAATATCTAGATTTCGGGAGCCGGTGCCGAGATCCTGCGATAAACTGTATGAGCCGTCGGAGCTGCCGAGGAAAGCCTTGTTTGTTCCGCCGTTGCCGTCAGTCTGTACTACTATGTCTAGGATGCCGTCGGCGTTAAGATCTCCCACTTCATAGGTATAGGAGTTGTTGCCCAAGTCGCTTTTATTGTAGAGGCTGTATGTTCCGTCACCGTTTGAAGTGTGAATTGTAAAGTCCGTCAAGGAGACTATACCGATGTCGACTAGCCCGTCATTGTTGAAGTCCGCCGCTTGCATGTAGCCTGAGCCGAAATTCGTAGAATTACCGCTGGTAAAAGTCCCATCACCGTTGTTGAACCGCGTATAAACAGTAGAAGAGGCCCGAATTAGCAAATCCAAGTCACCGTCGCCGTCGATGTCTCCGCTATGAATCGATGTCGCTGAACCAGGCGATTTACCGACAGTGCTCCATTCGGCAAAGCCGCCGTTTCCGTCTCCAAGATAAATTCGGGTGCCGTTTGGACCGCCGACCGTTCCGACAACGTCGACGATGCCGTCGTCGTTGTAGTCACCCGTGTCCATAGCTGTAACAGCAGTACCTACGAAAGAAACCGGTCCGTCGCGGAAGGTTCCGTCGCCATTTGATAGGCGAGTATACATCCGATCATTCGGCGGATCTGAGTACAGTAAATCGGTATGGCCGTCGCGATTGACATCAATTGCAATCGCGCTTGAAATGTCATCGTCTTCAGTGAACGATGAACTGGTAAAAGTTCTATCGCCGATAGCACCGCCGAAAGACGATGTTATCCCGCCACTTTCGCCGTATCCTGCTTGCAGCCGCAGGCTGCCGACATCGCCGCCAAGCAGTGACAAGTCGTTAAATTCGGCAGTTTGAGCGATTCGGGCAAACTCTTCGCTTAGCTCCTGCGCCTCCTGGTCGAGCGCTTTTCGCTGCGTGTGCGAGAGCGAACCGTTTGCGGACTGAGTTGCGAGTTCTCGAATTCGAATTACAATACCGCTAAGTTCGCTTAGAGCCCCGTCGGCAATATTGAGCATGCTTATGCCGTCGTTAAAATTTCTAACACCTTGGGCGTAAACTCTGGCATCGACGTCGAGCCCGGCTGCTACGGATAGCCCTGCGGCATCGTCGCTCGCACGATTAATTCGCAGCCCGGAGCTGAGGCGCTCGAAGGACTTCTGCAGCGAGTTAGTGCTGGACGCAAGGCTGCGACCAACGCGAAGCGCCGCCAAATTTGAATTTATTGTTACGCGGGACAATCCTTGTCTCCGTTGTTTCGTAAACTCGTGCGGGCAAGTCCGTGCCCTTGCGCCAAGGACGCATGTATATCCTTCGTGTTATCGGCAACTTAGAGAGGTAAATCGAGCGCCTGCTCTAAACCAAGTGAAATCAGCAGCTTAGCTAAGTTCGTCAACCTTCGCTGCGAGAATGAAATCGTTCTCAGTTAGTCCATCGATTGAGTGAGTCCAGATTTCAATTCCGACCTTTCCGTACGTCAAAGAAATATTTGGATGGTGTCCCTCGTCTTCGGCAATCTCACCTAGCTTGTTGACGAACGAAAGCGCAGAAACGAAATCGGGAAACTCCAGTTCCTTTTGAAGGTGGTGATTGTCGATTACAGACCAACCTTTGAGCTGACCGAGCATCTCTCCGATTTGACTCGGAGTCAGCGCTGACACTCCGCCTTCGCATGCTTCACACTTCTTCTTGGCCAGTTCCGTCATTCTACGCTCCTGCTTTATTCAAAATTAGCTTCATTCCAACTTGTCGCATACTCCGCTTCACTATGCTGCACGCCGAACGGAGTGATTGTCATCGATTCGAAATATGTATCGAGCATCACCGCAAGGCGTTCCGAAAACTTGCCTCGAGAATCCAAGGAATTTTCCGCAGCCTTGCCATGAGGGCTATGCGGGAGACCTCCAGGATGGAACGTAAATGAGCCTTCCTGAATAACTCCCTTCCTTGCGCCGTACGAGGTGTTGCAGAAAAACATTAGCTCGTCACTGTCGACATTAAAGTGCGCGTACGGCGCAGGCACGTCCTTAGGATGCCAGCCGTTTACCTGCGGCACAAATGAGCAAAGAGAAAAGCCGTTATACGGGACCTGTCCAGCTTGAAATGTTTGATGCATCGGTGGTGCTACGTGAATATCACGAGCGATGCCATGATGGTTCTTGATGTCGAAAACAAAGGGATAAAGCGCACCTTCCCAG
>JAUIIP010000168.1 GCA_030431555.1 bacterium | reverse complement strand
CTGTTTAGCCTCGCCTTCGCGATTATTGCGATCTACACCTTTCTGCTTGCAATGAACGCGAGCGGCAGCGTTGAGCTATCGTCCTTTTTAAAATTAATGCTTTTTGCGATCTTCAGCTTCATGCTCGGAGTGTCTTGCACTTTGTATGTCATTAAGCGTTGCATCTTTTACGCGAAAGAAGATCTATCCAACCTCGATGGTCACCTGGACGAAGCAAGCGATCCGCGCCAAGCCGGCGAAGGACAGCTTCCGGATCAAGCGACTCCTACCGGCCTAAAGGATTTCGACGATCTAGTTCATCAGATGCGGCGAACCATCACCCACTTGCTGCAGTCTTTAGCCGGCCTCGGCGACGAAGTTCACGATTTTGTCGAGCGCTACGAGCTTTTAACCAACAATCTCTCCGCCGCAGTCATCATCCGCAAGGTTGACCAAGGAATAAACTTCTGCAGTCCCTACACCGAGGTCCTGACCGGTTATTCGCTCGACGAAATCTATCAGGGTGGGACGGATTTTCTGGACGAATTGGTGCTCGACGAAGACAAGGCCCGCTACGACCGCGCGAAGCAAATTTGTGAACTCGGCGAAGACATCGCAGTCCGCTACCAAATTCGTCACCGCAGCGGCATTACTCTATGGATCGAAACCCACCTGGTGCCGGTGTTCGGCGAAGCGGCCGAGGTGGAGTCTATCTTGAGCGTCTCGATTGATGTAACTACTTCTGTGAGGTACCAGCAGCGCATCGAAGAGCAGAATCGTGACCTAAACGATTTTACATATATGGTTTCCCATGACCTCAAAGCCCCAATTTTCACGATCAAAGGTATGGCCGCTTTGTTGTTGGAGGATTTCGCCGATAAGCTCGACGAAGAAGGCTGCGAGTCGCTTCAGCACATTGTCGACGCTGCACATAGACTTGAGCAGCTGATAAAGAGCGTTATCGAATACTCTCAGCTTTCAACGAAAGACATTGAAACGACAGAAATCGATCTCGATATCGTAGTTGAGAACGTCCTTGCCGACCTCAGGCAGCAGACCAAAGACTCGAATGCGGAGATTAGCATACCGGACGATCTGCCCGTGGTGATTGGAGATGAGCTGCGCCTTTATCAAGTATTTTCAAATCTGCTGGGCAACGCGCTGAAATACCGTGATCCCTCTCGCACCCCTAACATCGAGTTAGTGGTCAGACATCAGAACGACGAAGAGCTCGTGATAGACGTGAAAGACAACGGCCTGGGAATACCTGCCGAAAAGATCGACGATGTCTTTCGTCCTTATCATCGCGCCCACGGCAACGAAATTGAGGGCAGCGGAGTTGGTCTGGCATGCGTCAAGAAGATTCTCGATCGTATCGGTGGGACTGTCGTTGTCGACAGCACGGAGGGCCAAGGCAGCACTTTTACGGTAAAGCTGCGCCGCCCGGTCGCTGCGTCCGAGCCGACAGAAGAGCAGGAATCCGCTCGCTTTGACGCGACCACACCGCTATCATCACTTTAGGTTTCAATTATGATTTTGTTATTAGACGACGACAAGGCGCACCGAAGCTTAATCCGTCGTGCGGTGCAAAAAGCAGGTATTAATTCCCCGCTGGTAGAAGCAGGCAGCCTTGCCGAGGCGAAACGCTTATTATTTCCAGAGTCACCGCAGCAACCACTCCCGCTGTCGCTTGCAGTCGTAGATCTAAACCTTGGCGACGGTCGCGGCACAGAGATTATCTCACTACTACGCAGCTCATCCGCTTACGCTGACGTTCGGGTGATCGTGCTCTCCACTTCCCAAATGGAGCAGGACGTTGCAGAAAGCCATGAAGCTGGAGCCGATGCGTACATGACCAAGGCGAGCGACTTAGTGCAGTTTCGCAAGGAAATCGGCGAAGCAATTCTTACCTGGTTAAACGATCAAAGCAGCTAATGAGCGGCACAGACTCTATCGTAAGGCCCTTAGAGCTGCGTTCGCTCGGCAGCCGAGTCCTAATATACCCACATAGCGGCTTCGAAAAGATGCTGTCTGCCGTATCGAGCGAACCTCCGACACGCCTCCCGCAGCTGCCCGGCGGAATCAAACTCTGGAAGCTGAAATCCTGCACGGCCCTCGGTCCGGCCGCGGGTATCCCGCTGGCCGCTATGGTTTGCGAAACCGCAATAGCTTCTGGCGCTAGAGAGCTGCTTTTTATCGGCACTGCCGGAGTCCTGGCAGGACAGGCAGTCCTAGCAGGACAGGCGACCATGGCAGGTCATACTACCACCCCTAACGTCGGAGATATTGTCGTCCCCGTGCGTTGGATGACTGATTCTTCGCTACCCAAAATCTACGGGATTGAACAGCACGGCGAGATTCCCGACACACAGCTGCGTAGCGCGCTTTTTACCTCGATAGCTGCCGAGCTGGGACAGTCGGCACAGAGCGCGTGCGTTTGGAGCACAGACGCACCCTTTATGGAAACCCCGGCGCGCGTTCAGCAGTTCCGTAGCAACGGTGCTGAAGTTGTGGACATGGAATGCGGCGGCATTGCGGCAATATGCACAGCGCGCGGTGCTGATTTTGCAGCGGCATTGCTGATCTCTGACGTCGTTCGCGATCCCTGGGAGCCGAGTTTTAGGAGGGAGCGCGTAAAAAGTGGTTTGCGCGCGTTGTTAACCTCAGCACTCAACTGCGGGTCAACTTGCTAGCGGCCTAATGATAGACTGCAAAGCTGTGGTTATTCGCTAAGGTCTTGTCGGGCTTGGCGCTCGTGCGCCGTCTCTACAACGCTGCCGAAGAAATCCGCCACCTTGCGGCACAACTCCTTTACGATGGCGCCGTACTCATACATTACCGCTTTCCTGCCTCTGCCGCTCGACCACCAATGATCAAACCCGGGCTGCGGCGCCGCGACGGTATATTCGTCTATACGCGGCGCTACCCTGCGCCAAATCATTCGAGCCCTCCGTGTGTGACTCGCTGAAGTCACGAGAATCACCCGACTCCAACCCTCACTGCGGCATCGTTTAGCTACAGCGGTTAGTTCGTGCGCAGTATCGTAGGCTTCCGGCGAATCAACCACAACGATGCTGCTTGTAGGTATATCGAGGCTCTGCAGTCCTTGAACGTTTGCATCGGAACTCCTCGGCCAACTGAATCCCGGCGGCACAAAATCTAGCTGGCTGCGCAGATCCTCTCCACCGGCTAAAACGATTCTAGGCGCTAAGCCTTCTGCGTAGAGCTCAGCTGCTTTGATAGTGCGCGCCGGTGACCCTGGATTTAGCAAAATGACGATGGCGTCCACTTGCGCGGGCTCGTCGTCTACAACCAAAGCGGCCGATAAAAGACCCAGAGTGTACTGTGGAACAGCAAAGATCACTGCCGCACAAAACAGCAGAAACAACAGCGTTCCAATGATGCCACCGGCCTCGCTGCTAAACAGCATTCGATTTCTAGACACATAGACCATGCCGCATTCTTTACGTACGCAGGCCACTGGTAAAGCGCTTTTTGTTCTGGCACGAGCCTTGCGAAGTATTAGGCATCAGCGCGCCTCCACCACGAGGCTTCAATTACGGAGGAAACCTATGGAAGTAGGTAATACACAGGATGTTAGCGTCGCGACCGAGACGCAAGCTGCTGCAACCACACAGGAAAACTCAACTCCTGTGGGTGAAACCCAGGCAAGCGCCGGTGGTGAGTTCAGCGAAATGATGCTCAAAGTCCTCGGCATGTCAGAGGCAGACTCTGTCAACGAAGAGGAACTTTTTGCCGGTCTTATCGAACAGCGCCTATCAGGCATCGACGAGAATGCAGCGTCGGCTTACAGAGAGGCCAAAGATCGTTTTATGAGCGAAATGGCACGCGCAGACGGCTATGTGCCGGTCGAAGACGCAGCGAATCGTGCCTTAGAAAGTTTAGTATCTGACGGAATAATCGATTCAGAAACCGCAGCGAAGGTTAAAAGCGAATCTTTTAGAGCCGCTCAGCTCGACGACAATCTTGGAGCTCTCTACGACGGCAGGGGGCTGGCAGGCGATGAGACTATTGCGGTCGCCAGTATGGACGAGGCTCTAGCTAAGATTCAAGCTGCCATTCAGGGAATCGAGAGCGGGGAAATTTCTACCGAGACCGAGACGGTTGATGAGACTGCAGTCAGCGAACTGCCTATTTCCGGTGCACAGGAGCTTGACGGTGAAGGAGGATTCCTCTGGAAACCCGAAAGTGAAAGCGACGGCAACCTTGTTGTACTGCTCCCGACAGAACTGCGTCAGATGATTGAGCGTGTAGAGATTCACAGCGCCCTCCCAACAACAGAGGACACACTACTAGGAACGGGCCGGTTTACCGGCGATGACCACAACGGCGAACGGCTGCACTATAGGTTCGATGAGCCGGGTTCAGCTTTCGGAGAGAATATTCACCTCGTTGCTTATGGCACTGACGGCACTGAAATCTCTTGGAATATCGCCAATGGTGGAGAACGACAGGATTAAAGGGCAGGTTTAAACGCATACCTCATCGTCAAGCGGGGGAAGCTGTGTCGGCACAGTTTCCTCCGCTTTTTTTGCGCTTTATGCCGACTAAATCCACGATTAACGCTAATTGTCGAGAGCCGAACTAGCCTTGATACGTACTTCGTCTTACTGCAATACTGCGAGCAATACTACCGACTGCCATTTTTAGACTGTCAACAAGAGCGCTTTTCAGCGAATAGTCGGCCGGAACGAGATTACTGACCCGATTGTCTTCGATGAATCCCCAGGCCCTGCCCCAGCGATCTTGGCGTTCACGATCATAAACTCCGATTGCAACCCCACCGGCATTTCGCACCAGCGAAAAACACGGGACATCGGTATGCCCGTCACCGACGAAGATCATTTGATTCATCGGCACGCGAAGCGCCTCTCTCGGAACTTTGCGATTAACCTCGAACGGCTTGCCTGCGTACCCTGGCCCGTATATTCCTTTGGCTACATGGAAAAGGTAGCGCGTCTTATCAGTAAAACTGACAATCCGCTTCGGAAACTGTATTTCGCCCCCCGGCGCGTATTCAAACTCGCAGGCCCAAATGTCAGTAAAATTTTCCGCAATCGGACTTGCCCGCAGCACTTCGCCTATCCCGCTGGAAACAAGATAGAACTCGAGAGAAATTTCCGGATACTCGGCCTTGGCGAACTTCTCGAGTGACGAGAATAGGCCTTTTGCACCTCGGTACAATGGACAATCCGCGCCCCAGGCAGCCAGTGACTCACGAGTAATAGTGCTCTCACCGGCTTTCGAAAGCTCAAGCATTTTGAACAAGTATGCCGGCACAGGGTCCCATCCGTCTTCCAATAGAGGATTTACCTCCTCCTTCCAGAACCTACTGACGTCTACGCCGAGGCTCTCCAGAAAGCCGCTGGTACTGTCCGGCGCAAGCGTGTCGTCAAAATCAAAGATAATTGCAATAATGTTCTGCACGGCCAAACTCCTGGTTGCTGCAGCAAGTAAACACTTGCTCTTTACGAAGTGCAAATCGACGTGCTTATGAATGACAAACCTCCGATAATGATGTCCATGCCCGGCAGGCTTATATTCACAGCCGAAGGCGTCTGGGTGCACGAAGATACTCCGGTTACGAATCGGAAAATCGCACTATATTTCAGCCGTCACCTGCGATTCAGTCCGGAACACAACTCTTACGTGGTTGAGGTTGACGGCAGATGCGTATCTGTTGACATTGAGGATACTCCACTGGTCGTTAGGACGATCTTGCTCGAAAACAACTTGCCGCACGAGCTGCTGCTCAGTGACGAGAGCAGCGAAGCGTTTAATCAGAAGCAGCTAAAGGTAGGCTCGAATCAAGCCTTGTATTGCCTTCTCAGTGACGGACGTTTAGCTCGCCTTATGCGCCCCGCCGTCCAGGCAATTATGCCTCACGTAGAAGAGAAGAACGGCGAGTTCTTTGTCTGCCTTGGCCCCAAGCAGACATTGATTGAAAGGATCGAACGCGATGTTTAATGTGGTGCTGGTAGAGCCCGAAATACCGCAAAATACTGGCAATATCGGACGGCTCACAGCGGGCTGCCGGGCTAAGCTGCATCTGATTCACCCACTCGGCTTCTCGCTCTCTGACAAGCACCTGAGACGCGCAGGACTTGATTATTGGCCGGAAGTCCAGCTTGAGGATTACGACGACTGGGAGGCCTATGAGGCGTCTCTGCGAGAACCTGAGCGCATGTGGCTTTTTACCACCAAAGCAGCGAAGATATACACCGAGATTGACTTTCGAGCTGGGGATACTTTGGTTTTTGGCTCTGAGAGTAAAGGACTTCCCTCCTCCCTGCATGAACGCTACCCGGAACAGCGCCGCCGCATCCCGATTGAGAATCCCAATATTCGGAGCTTAAACTTGGCCAACGCTGTCGCCGTTGTGCTGTATGAAGCTATGCGCCAGTTACGCGAGTTGAATAGTAGTGTTTAGCAGTTCGTCTGAGGTCGATATTGTCGACGACCCGGCTTGATATGCGCGCTGGTAGCGAATCAGGTTCACGAACTCCGTAGCGGTATCCACGTTCGAAAGCTCAAGCGCCTCACCCAGAATCGTTCCGCGTCCTTCAGTGCTCGGAGTCCCGATAATTGGATCACCCGAGTCGAAACCCTCCACGAATAAATTGTCACCGATCCGCTTTAATCCCTGCTTATTTAGAAAATCTGCAAGTGCAACTGTACCTACAGAAACGAGTTCGCCGTTGTCTAGCCTCGCGTTGACGGAACCATCAGACGATGCGACAAAGCTAACTACGTTGCCGGGAACAATCCCATCAACTGTTACGTTTGACAGCGCAGAGGCGACCGAAAAGCCTGTCATAGAAGAAAAGTCTACGTTAATCGCCCCTGCCTCCGCACCATTGCTCCATGCGGGTGCAAGGTCGAAGTTAACAACAGCCCCTTCAGCCTGCGTGCCATTGCCGAGGAACGTTAAGCTTGTGGTGCCTAACTCAACCGGAGTTCCCTCCTCGCCGCCTACCTCTGCTGCGTCGACGTAAGCCCGAACTTCATAGCTAAGGTTATCTGTGTGAAAAAAGTGTAGAGCTATCGTGTGCTCCTGCCCCAAACTATCAATCGCCGTAATGGAAGTGCTAAATTGTGATGCGTCCGCAATTTCCTGAAAATCTCCCGGCGCAGCAGGCGCTGCTCCAATCGGGTCGCCGGTGTTGAGGTTTCCGAAAAGACCTGCTGTTGTTGTAGCTTCAGCGGCTGCCGCAACGTTTGCGATGTTTAGCGGCACCAAGTCATCTGGACTTTCAGCCGTAAAACCCATCACATTATGACCGGTTTGAGTCACGATGTTTCCATCCTCATCGGTCACGAAGTTCCCGGCTCTAGTATAATAAGTGTCATTGTTGCCGTCCCGGACAACAAAGAAGCCGTTGCCGTCAACTGCCCAGTCTAGCCCACGGCCGGTATCCTCGAACGCACCATTTGCAAAGTTTGTAGTAAGCGTGGCCACTTGGGCACCGTCGCCCGAAGTTTGTTCCGACTGATACATGGTGCCTGCCGCCTCGCCTAAAAGATCGCTGAACTCAGCACGTTCGCCCTTATAGGCGGTGGTATTGGCGTTGGTTAGGTTGTTGGCAACGGCCGCGATCGCAGTACCGTTGGCTATCAACGATTCGCGACCATTTCTCAGACTTGAAAAGAGTCTCATTTTTTACTCACTCATCCTGTAGTAAAATCCAGGGAAAAACTGCCGACATTACAGCTGCCCTGTCGGCAGTTTATTCCCATCCCCTCCTCAACCGCCTAGG
>JAUIIP010000167.1 GCA_030431555.1 bacterium | reverse complement strand
CTGAGTGCGTCCAGGTTTGCAGGCTCTTGCTACTACACGCTCCAAGTCATCTGCTGAGAATGGTTTAGTAATAAAGTCGAAGGCACCATTTTTCATAGCCTCTACGGCCTGCTCAATCGTTCCGTAAGCGGTAATCATAACCATTGGAGTGCTTGGGTGCTCTTTGCAAACGCGCTCCAGTAGTTCGTTTCCGGTCATCACAGGCATTTTCATGTCAGAGATGATCATGTCGACGGAGGACTGAGCAAGAAAATCCAGCGCTTCCTTGCCGTTTTCGCAGGTGATAACTGCGTGGCCCAGGCGCGCGAGGACGGTCTCCATTCCAAGACGCATCTGCTTCTCGTCGTCTACCACTAAGATTCTGGCTTTTTCCTGCATTACGACTTACCTCCTATTGCACTACTCGGCTGTGGGATTGAGATGGTGATTTTGGTTCCTGTGCCTATTTCGCTTTCGAGTGAAAGTGTTCCATTGTGAGCGGCGATCAGTGAGTGAACGATCGCCAGTCCGAGGCCGGTTCCCTCGTCTTTCGTTGTATAGAACGGCTCGAATATCCGTTCCCGGACATCGTCGGGAATTCCGCAGCCGTTGTCGCGGACTTCAATTGTCCAAACCGCTTGGTTCGAGGTGTCGCTGATGACCCGGACCTGATGCCCTCCATCTGCTGAAGCATCAATTGCGTTAAAGACAAGATTCAGCAGGGCTTGCTTGAGCAGGTAAGGGTCGGCTTGCGGGATGTTGGCCCCTGACGTCTCGACCTCAATTGCGACATCCTTAGCATCTGCCTTGGGCGATGCATCGCGCACGATCTGTGCGAAAAATTCCTCAGGCTTTTCTATCGCCTTAAGTTTCGCACTCCTGTCACGCGTGAACTCAAGACAGTTGGCAATGATCCTATCCAAGACTTTAATGCTCTCGTGCATCTGCTCGGCCAGTTGATACAGATCCGGCTGCTGAGAGAGGTCCTTCTTAAGCAGCGTGCAAAAAAGCTCCATGCTGCCTAGTGGGTTGCGAATTTCATGCGCCATTGATGCAGCCATTTGACCCATAGCCATCAGACGTGCAGCTCGCTGATCTTCTAGTTGAAAACTTTCGCTCATATCCCCTCACTGCTGCGTTTGCTGGCGATGGTCTGGGCGGGCGAAGCGGTGGGTGCAAGGGCCTCTCGTCCTGAGTCGGGATAAAGAGTTCTGATAATCGCGGCCTCGCTGGCTGCCTCTGCCAGTGCATACCAATGATTGTTCTCCGAGTGCTTAACTTTAAAAGTTGTTAGAGCTGCCTTTGCGTCTTCGATTCTCCCCAGCTCAAGCAGCGCCGTAACTCGTGCGTAGTGTGTCCAGGGGTCATCAAACTGCGAATGAGCAGCAGCGTTCCCCTCGTCGAGCCAGAGCAGCACGCCTTCGTATTCGCGCTCTACAAAATCAATTTCCATAAGCTGGCGCAGCGCCGGTCCAACGTAGGCCGAAGCAATTGGAACGCTGGTAAACGTGTGCCTGGCTTCTTCAAGCATACCTAACTTGCGCTGAGTCTCGCCTAGGTAAAACAACGCTTCAGCCTTCGACTCTTCGCTGCCCTCAAGGCTCGCGCGCTTGTAGTAGTCCTCTGCGCGGCTATGGATACCTTGAGACTTCAATGACTCTGCAATCAGCAGCCAAAACTGTGAGCGCAGCTCGGACGAAGGAATTTTTTGCGCTCCTCGCTCGGCGAATGCTCTTGCCGACTCAAACTGAGATTCCTGAAGTTCCAGGATGGCTCTGCCGAGCAGTGCTCGTGATCGCTCCGAGCCGGTGAAATCGCGATTTGCCAGGAGCCGATCCGAGTAGTCTCGTGAGCGGTCGGCGAGACCGAGCGCCCATGCGCTTCTAGAAGCTGCGATTAGATCGGCTATGGTGGCGTCTGTTCCGGAGTTTTCGATCGAAGTTACGGCTTCGAAGTGCTTTCCGCTTCGGGACAGCTCAACCGGAGATTCATGAGAGATGTGGGCGTTGGCCTGTGCTGTGCGGTGCGACTGTGCCGATGCTGAAGAGGTCGGCGCTAAGCCAACGATCAGCAGGCAGCCTGCCCCGGACAGTAGTTGTTTTCTATCGGGCTTCACGGCTGCTCCCCTACCTTGCTGCTTTGAGCTGGATTTGTTCTTCGTCGCGCTTTTGTCCTAGTCCTTTTTTCTTGATTTTCTCGACCAACGTCGTTCGATTCAGATTGAGCAGTTCCGCAGCGGCCTTCTTATTGCCGCCGGTTCTCTCTAGTGCTTGGAGAATCAGGCTGTTCTCGAAAGAGTCAACAACTGAATTGAAATCTAGTCCGTCTTCCGGCAGTTCGCTGCGCCTCCAGTCGAAGCCGTCTGCTTCGCTTTGCTCGCACAAGTATCTCGGCAGATGTTCAGTATAAACGGCGTCCCCATCAACCAAAATTGTCAATCGCTCAACCAGATTTTCGAATTCCCGGATGTTGCCCGGCCAGCGATAGCGCGAAAATACTTGAAGTACTTCCGGGCTAAATACCAGAGGTCGTCGACTGTTCTGTTCTGCGTATTCGTTGCTGAAATGGTTTGCAAGAATTGTTATGTCTTCAGGACGCTGAGACAAGGAAGGAAGCTCAATTGGAACAACTTGAAGACGGTAGTAAAGATCTTCTCGGAAGGAGCCCTCTTGAACTTTTTCCCAGAGATTAACGTTTGTCGCCGCGATTACACGGACGTTGACTGCTTGTGATTTTACGCCGCCGACCGGTTCAATGACACGCTCTTGAAGAACGCGCAGCAGTTTAACTTGCAGATTAGGCGTCATTTCTCCGATCTCGTCGAGAAAGATTGTGCCGTTGTTTGCCAGCATAAATCTTCCCGGTTTCGAAGAGACGGCTCCGGTGAATGCACCTTTCTCGTGACCGAAAAGTTCACTTTCGAGCAAATTGTCCGGTATCGCGCCGCAGTTGACTGGAACGAACGGCCCGCTCAGACCGCTAAGTTCATGCAGGGCTCGTGCGATAAGTTCCTTGCCGGTCCCGCTTTCCCCCAGGATCAGCACAGTGCTGTTAGTTCCCGCTACTTTCTCGATGACATGGAAAATCTTTTCCATCTCAGGATTGGCGGTAATAATTCCCGCAAAAGCCTGGTGGCGCCGAGACATAATCCCAGAGACGACCGGCGAACCACAGACTTCAGTCGATTGATCAAACATGAAAAAACCTCCTCCCTACAGTGCCAAGAAAGCGGACACTCTTATGTCCGATTATCCAACGGGTGTGTCAGATTCATGGCAATCCTCATACCAACTTGTTTGAGCGCGTCATGTTTTTGTCGTGTCTTAATAGTGTATTTACTTCAGATGTCTTGGCGCTGGAGGCCCGTTCGGCTAAGGGCCTAATAAACCCTAGGAATTTTACACCCGCTTCGACTGCGGCGGGCGCGACAAATTTCATGCACTCTGCGCCTGAAACTCGACTTTTTCCTACAAAAATAAAGCGTCGGTGTTTTGGCGTTCAATAATGTTCGCCGCAAAAGTACAGCCTTGAAAAGTGTGCATAGCTAGCGCTCAAAATCCGGCGAATTTGCACGCTGACAGCGGCGTTTATTCGCAAACTGGGGGATTTTAGTTTGTTGAGTAAAATTAGCGACTTAGCCTACTAATTTGCCGTCTGCAGATTAGGTATAATTATTTGCGGAAATACCGCTATGGTGTATGTTTATCCGCTAAAATTGCAAAGTTGTGTCGGCTGCTTGACGTGCTGCCGCCCCGCCGTGAGGTCGTGCCATAATCCCCTGGGTGTTGTTGGCGAGGACTGCTGGATTGCTGACACGCTTCTTTGGCTGAGCAAAATGTTATGGGATCTAGCACTTATCTAGCTCGACACTCCGGTGCGGCCGCCGAGAAACTGGCCGAACTGCACCAATCTTTGAGCAACGGCACCAATGGTTCGGCGCGAACCGGTCGTTCTGAACTTAGTAAGAGCAACCCCCTCGGCCTTTCTGAGGTGCTGTTTCGCCGAGCCCCGGATGACTTTCTGAGCCGCTCCCACGTAGGAACACTTAGTTATCTCTCCCACCAGCTCAATGCGTTTTATTTCGATTTTATTGAAAGCGGCAAGCAGTACCAGGTTTCAGAACTCGATTTATCGAAACGCAACGAAGGTAAGTACGTCACGAGCTTTATGCTGGCGCTCAGTGATCGGCCGTTTATCGTAGATACACTGACAGAATATTTCCGTGAGCAGGAAATCAGAGTTTTCACCTATCTGCACCCGATTATCACCGGACCTGACGATTCGGTAGTTTCGCTCAACTATATCGAGATCGAAAAGATCGAGAGCTTGGATCTCGCTCAGGAGCTTGCTGACGAGATTTCGTCCATATTGGCGGATCTGACGCTAGTTACGGACGGTTTTCATCCCATGCTGGAGTGTGCGCGCAGATGTGCGCTGCGAATTGAAGAAAGCCAGGAAGACGGCAAGTCCGCCCTGCAGGCGCGTGAAACCGCCGATGTTTTGCATTGGCTGACCGACGGAGGATTTGTTTTTCTTGGTCATAGAGCATGGCGCCCCGGAACCGGGCCTACGGCTGACGCCTTCGATTTCGATCAATCAAGCGATCTGGGTTTGTTTCGCTCGAACACTGCGGCCTATCGTGAAGGCCTGCAATTCACTGCACGAGACGCCGAGTTCTTGTTCAACCGCGACAGCTTTTTGCACTTTTCAAAACTACTGTTGAAAAGCCCGGTGCATCGGCGAATCCGCATGGACTCCGTTTGCATCAAGGTCCCCGCGGAAAACGGAGACAGTGACGTGGTTCATTGCTTCGTCGGCCTCTTAACTTCAAAGGCGATTGCGCAGGAAGCTTCTTCAATTCCTTTTATCAGACGCAAGCTCAAGCAAATCATTGAGCTGGAAGGCGTCTTTCCTAATTCGCACGATTATAAAGAGACCCTGTCAATCATTGACAGTATGCCTAAATTTGAACTTTTTCAGGGAGCAACTGCAGCGCTTAGGCGCGACGTGCAAGTTATTCTATCGTCGTATCAGGCTCATGAAACGCGGGTGTCTACTCATCTAGACGCACTGCGCCGGATAGTTTCAGTGATGGTGGTCATGCCGCGCGAACGCTTTACTGTCGGTGTGCGCCAGCGAATCCAAGATTTTGTAGAGAGGACTCTGAGAGTTCCTAAGGGAGAATCCGAGTATAGCTTGGCGGTTGCTGATGACCCATTGGTGCGGCTGCATTTCTTTGTTCCAAATCCTACCGGGAAGGAGCTGAGTATCGATGCTCGTGAATTTGAGCAAAGGATTAGCGAGCTCACATTAACTTGGGATGACAACCTATTCCGTGGGCTGGTCGAGCATGGAATGGAGCATGCTGCACGCAAGTTGACAGCTTTCTACAGTCGAGCGCTGCCCGAACAATACAAAGCTGTAACGAGTGCTGCTGAAGCGGCTTACGATATCGGAAAGCTCGAGTCGTTAAGTGATGAAGATAGTTTGCAGATAGCGGTGCGTCCTGCCGCCGACGACTCAAGCGGTGTTCATGTTAACTTGAGGATCTACAAGAAAGGCGGTGGACTTACACTCAGTTCGCTCGTGCCGTTTCTCGAGAATACAAACCTAGTGATTGTCGACGAGCAATCAACTGAAGTTACAACGCAGGAATCGGTTTGGGCTGCGATCTATAATTTTCGGGTACGTAAGGATATTAACGAGCGCTTTCCAATTGAAGATGCGCAGAAGACCTTTGTCGAGGGATTAAAACAAGTCATCGTCGGAAAAGCCGACAATGATCGCCTTAACGCCCTGATGCTCGAAGCGGGTTTGGCAGCGAATGATCTTGCTATCCTTCGGACGGCGCAGCGTTATTTGTGGCAAATAAAGGCATTTACGTCCTCCAAATCGATCGTATCAGCGATCGCTCGCAATCCATTCATTGCTGCGATCATTGTCGAATATTTTCGCACTAAGTTCGAACCGGGCTTATTTGACGGAGCCTCTAGAGAGCGGATTTCAAAGCTCGAGGAAATTGAGCAGCGATTCATTCAACAGCTCAAGAAAGTCTCTAATCTTCTGGACGACCGAGTCCTGCGAGCAATGCTAAACGTGTATAAGGCGACTGTTCGCACTAACTATTTCAGACCCGATACGTCGGCGATCGGCTTAAAGATCGATTGTCGCCAGATTTCCTCGATGCCTAAGCCGCGCCCGATGTATGAAACCTTTGTGAACAGCCCCCAGTTCGAAGGAGTCCATCTCCGTGGAGGCAAGGTGGCTAGAGGTGGTCTCCGCTGGAGCGAGCGTAAGGAAGACTATCGCACGGAAGTCCTCGGCTTGATGAAGACCCAGATGGTCAAGAACTCGATCATTATTCCGGTGGGAGCGAAAGGCGGATTCATTGTACGGGGGAGTGCTAGTAAGAGCTCGGTAGAAAGCTGTTACCGCATGTTTATCCGAACGCTGTTGCAGCTCGCCGACAATCGAAAGAATGATGTCGTCGTGCACCCTCCCGACACAGTCGTCTACGACGACGAGGATACGTATCTCGTCGTGGCAGCGGATAAAGGTACTGCGACCTTCAGCGATATAGCTAATTCGATAGCGATTGAGGAGTTCGACTTCTGGCTCGGTGACGCTTTTGCGTCGGGGGGCCGCAATGGTTACGACCACAAGAAGCTTGGTATCACCGCCCGTGGCGCCTGGGAGGCTACATGCCGCCACTTCCGTGAAGTAGGTATCGATGTCGACGAACAGGTTTTCCGGGTTGTTGGTATCGGAGATATGTCCGGTGATGTCTTTGGCAATGGTTTGCTTTGCAGCGACAAAGCGCAGCTAATCGCAGCGTTCAACCATAAACATATTTTTGTCGATCCGACTCCCGACCCTGCAGCGTCCTTCGCGGAGCGCAAGCGGATGTTTGAACTACCGGGATCTCAGTGGACCGACTACGACGCATCCGTTATCAGCAAAGGCGGAGGTGTGTTTAAGCGTAGTGACAAAGAGATCGAGATTTCGCCGGAGGCTGCCAAAGCGCTTGGCATTAAGCAGCAGGTGCTTTCCGGACAGGAGCTGATCAAAGCAATACTGTGCTCTCCAGTTGACTTGTTGTGGAACGGGGGTATCGGGACATACGTCAAGGCGTCGACAGAGTCCAATATGGAGGTCGAAGACCCCGCAAATGACGATGTTCGCGTAGACGCACGGGAGCTTCGGGTGAAGATTGTCGGTGAGGGCGGCAATCTGGGCTTTACCCAGCGAGCAAGGATCGAGTACTCGAAACTCGGCGGCCACCTCAATACTGACGCGGTAGATAACTCCGGGGGCGTGGACTGTTCCGATGCGGAGGTTAATCTTAAAATCCTTCTCAACCAGGAGGTTCGTGTCGGCAATATTACTCTCGATGAGCGTAATGCTCTTCTAGAGCAATGTGCGGACGCGGTGTGCAAGAAGGTCATTGCCAGAAACCGATCGCAGAGCAAGATACTCAGTCTCGGAGTTCGTAGAAGCCGTAAAAACATCGACTACTATCGCGGCTTGATTACGCAGCTCGAGAACAAGGGCGTTCTCGATCGCGAAGGTGAGTTTTTGCCAGATGATGAGTCGCTGATAAAGCGCAGCCAGCTTAGAGCCGGCCTGACTCGGCCTGAGCTGGCGGTAATTATCGCCTACATAAAAATTTCGCTGGCAGAGGCAATAATGAAATCTTCCCTGCCGGAGGAACCATTTGTCGAAAGATTTCTGTTAAGTTATTTCCCTGCCGCAATTGTTAAGCGTTTTCGCGAACAAACTGAGCGCCATC
>JAUIIP010000166.1 GCA_030431555.1 bacterium | reverse complement strand
CAGGAGAAAAGGGCTCGCAGATCGCTCACTTTAGGCAGGCGTTCCATGGCCGCTCGGGATACACCCTCTCGGTTACAAACACGAGGGACCCGCGCAAGATAATGTATTTCCCCAAATTTGACTGGCCGCGAATCTTAAATCCTAAGGCGACATTTCCGCTTGAAGGAGAAAACTTGAGTCATGTCATCGAACTGGAGCAGCAGGCTGCAGCAGAACTTCGTACAGCGTTTGAACAGCGCGGTCCGGATATTGCCGGAGTTTTGATTGAGCCGATTCAGGGTGAGGGAGGGGACAACCACTTTCGCCCGGAGTTCTTGGCTGAGCTTAGAAAGATTGCTGATGAATTTGAGGCGCTGTTGATATACGACGAAGTTCAGACAGGCGTGGGATTGACCGGTACTTTTTGGGCTTTCGAGCAGCTCGGACCTGTTCCCGACGTAATTGCTTTCGGCAAGAAGATGCAGGTTTGCGGCATTTGCGCATCCAGGCGAATCGACGCGGTGGAACACAACGTTTTTCAAGAAGCCTCAAGGATAAACTCGACCTGGGGCGGAGGTCTGGCGGACATGGTTAGGGCTCGGCGCTATCTGGAAATTATCGAGAAAGAGGAGCTGCTTAAGAATGCTCAGAGCGGTGGGGAGCTGCTGCTGGAGGGTCTCAAGGATATTCAAAGCCGCTACGAGGCTGTTTTTAG
The DNA here is from genome assembly GCA_030431555.1 of bacterium. Classification (GTDB taxonomy): domain Bacteria; phylum Bdellovibrionota_C; class UBA2361; order SZUA-149; family JAGRAN01; genus JAGRAN01. Next base: position 7,090 of record JAUIIP010000166.1, on the reverse strand, counting down.
CAATGCCCGTGGTCGGGGATTTATGTGCGCTATCGATGCACCGAGCGAAGAGTCTCGAAATAGGATCCGAAAAGGCATGTTTGAGCGCAACACATTAGTTTTAGTCTGTGGAGAGCGTTCAATCCGTTTCCGTCCCTCGCTTACATTCTCTGAGAGCGAAATTGGCCGTCTACTATCGGCGCTTGAGGATACCGCAAAAACATTGTAACCTCGCAATGTTGTATGCCTGCCTGGCGGACAGGAGTCTGGAGTTCATATCGATACGCTAGTTTCGCAATTTGATTACATGCCGTCCGACGAACAGTTTCCATTAGTTTTATCTCGCGATGAGCATTCGCTGTCGCGAAAGGAGATTGATTCCGACGCGCTTAAAGTTCTCTATCGCCTGCATCGCAGCGGCTATAAGGCTTATCTCGTCGGCGGCGGGGTTAGAGACCTGCTTCTGGGGAAACAGCCCAAAGATTTTGATATCGGTACCGATGCCAGTCCGGAGACCGTGCGCCGCTTGTTTCGCAACAGCAGGATTATCGGACGCCGGTTCAAAATTAACCACGTATATTTCAAGGGAAATAAAATCGTCGAAGTGACGACATTTCGTGCCGAGGTCGATTCCGACGAGGACACGGAAGATGTCGAACCGGTGATGCGTGATAATCAGTACGGAGACGACGAAAGTGATGCGCTCAGGCGCGATTTGACGATCAACGGATTATTCTACGATATCTCCGACTACTCAATTATCGACTACGTCGGCGGCATAAAGGATCTCAGAGACGGCATTATTCGAATTATCGGTGAACCCGAGAGGCGAATTCGCGAGGATCCTGTTCGAATGATTCGCGCAGTAAGGCATGCGGCGCGAACTGGTTTCGAAATTGAACCGGCAACGCTTAGTGCTATTTTCGAACTGGCACAGCAAATTGAACTGAGTTCGCCCGCGCGAGTTCACGAAGAAGTAATTCGTGATCTCACCGGCGGCCACGCTCGTGAGGCGTTCAGGCTGTTTGATAAAACCGGCCTTCTGCCATACTTGACGCCAATCGTTTCCGAAGCAATTGACCGAGATCGCAGCAGGGCGTGGGAGTGCCTGGATCACACTCTCAGCCGGATCGATGATATGAGCAAATCGGCCAGTCCTGCGACGGTCGGAACCTACTTTGCTGCTATGCTTATCGGCCTGGCTGGGGAGCCCGAGCTTAGCAAACGAGTCCCGGAGTCAGTCTCTGCTGAAGTGGCTCCGTACTTCGCCGAAACTAGAAAAGATCTGAATCAAGCGCTTGAGGGCTCTCGCCCCTTCGAAAACCTAGAACGCGCCTCTGCTCCGGCCGGCCGCGGCCCCATGCGCCGAGGCAATCGACGCAAAGCTAAGAAATCGACGCTTCGTAAAACAATCGACACATTGTATCAGCCGCTGCAAATTACCCGTCGCGAGCGCGATGTAATGGAAGACGCACTAAGAATGCGGTTTGCAATGCTAACTGCCACGATGAGTGCGGACCCAGATGAGCGCGAGAAAGCTCTGCGCAGTATTAAAAGCTCCCCCTTGTTCAGCGCTGGAATCAAGCTGCTACGCCTGACTGCCCGTGAGGACAACAAGGAAATATTAGCTGAGTGGGAGGCCGTTGCATCGGAACGAATAAAGCGCGGCAAGAAGAACGACCGACGCGATAAGAAAAAGAGCGGAAGACGCCGGAGGCGAAGGCGCAAGCGCGGCAAGCGAGCCGATTCCTCGGATCAAACTTGACAAGATAGCCAGGATATTTATATTTGCTCGTTTGTTCTGGTGCTTTAGGAAGGTCGTGCGATCTCTGCTTGCTTCAGCGCAGCAATGTGATTAACACCTTACGGAATAAGGTTACTGCCCAAAGGCGACTATGGAGACCCGTCCGACCAAATATATTTTTGTAACAGGTGGCGTTGTTTCGTCCCTGGGTAAAGGTCTCACCTCCGCCGCTCTCGGCGCCCTCCTCGAGAGTCGAGGCCTTCGAGTAACAATCTGCAAAATTGACCCCTATTTAAACGTCGATCCCGGGACGATGAGCCCGTTTCAGCACGGTGAGGTTTTCGTGACAGACGACGGAGCCGAAACCGATCTCGATCTGGGTCATTACGAGCGCTTCATTTCCGCGAGAATGAGTCGGGATAACAACTTCACAGCTGGGCAGGTATACGACAGTGTTATTCGCAATGAGCGCCGCGGCGATTATCTTGGCGGCACTGTGCAGGTAATTCCTCACGTAACCGATGAAATTAAGAGCCGTATCCTGCATTCCGGTAAAGGTTTTGACATTTGTATCGGCGAAATTGGTGGAACAGTAGGTGACATAGAGAGTCTTCCGTTTCTAGAAGCCGTTCGTCAATTCGCAGCGGATGTTGGGCGTGAGAATGTACTCTACATTCATCTAACTCTAGTGCCTTTCATTCCTTCGGCCGGGGAGCTGAAGACAAAGCCGACTCAACACTCGGTTAAGACGCTTACTAGTTTGGGAATTCAGCCTGACGTTATTATTCTGCGCACGAGCATGGAGCTGGACAAAGACGTTAAAGAAAAGATTTCTTTGTTCTGCAGCGTGGCTAAGAACTGTGTAATCACGGCATCGGACGTCGACAACATCTACGACTTGCCGCTCGTCTTGCACGAGGAAGGGTTGGACTCCAGAACATGCGAAAAGCTAAACATCTGGACGGGTTCTCCAAACCTTGAACCCTGGAAGAAAGTCGCCAACGTTCTCAAGTCACCTAAGAAAGGCGACGTGACTATCGCGATGGTCGGTAAATACGTCGATCTGACCGAATCATATAAGAGCCTGAACGAAGCGCTTACACACGGCGGTGTAGCGAACGATTGTGGTGTTAAAGTCGTTTACATTGACGCAGAATCAATAGAAAACGGCGGCATACCGGACGAACTAAAACGTGCTGACGCTGTTTTGGTGCCGGGTGGCTTCGGCAAACGCGGCGGTGAGGGCAAGATTGCAGCTATCGAATTTGCGCGAACCAACAACATTCCTTTTCTTGGAATTTGCCTGGGTCTGCAGATGGCCCTCGTGGAGTTCTCCAGACATATGCTCGGGCTGACGGACGCGAACAGTCAGGAGTTTAATCCTGACACGAGTCACCCCGTTGTGCACCTTATGGAAGAACAAAAAGGCGTAGAGGAGAAGGGGGGCACCATGCGGCTCGGCGCCTATCCCTGCGACTTAAGAAAGGGCTCGCTCCTTCACAAGATATACGGAGCTGACCAGATTTCAGAGCGCCATCGCCATCGCTGGGAAGTCAACAACTCTTACACCGAAGAGTTGGAACGGGCTGGAATGAACATGTCGGGTGTCTGCCCTGACAACAATCTAGTAGAGACGATTGAGATTCCCAGCCATCCTTGGTTCGTGGGAGTCCAGTTTCACCCGGAGTTTTTATCCAGGCCGCTTCGGCCTCATCCGCTTTTCCGCTCCTTCATCGAAGCGGCCCTCAAAAACAGAGATGGGCTGCTGGAGGAGTCCAAAGGAACTAAGAAGTCCTCTGGTGCTTCAAACGGCGCTCCCGCCGCGAAGCGTTCCGGTGCAGCGGCCGCAGCTGCCGGAAACGAACAGTAGACGCTTTCTCGAATGGCTGAGATTAACAAGTTCAAGATTGGTTCGAGTGTCGAGATCGGCGACAGCGCAAACCCGGTTTTGTTTTGCGGTCCCTGCGTAATTGAATCAAGAACACACGCGATCGACCATGCGAAGCGCATTAAGGAGATTGCCGATAAAGTCGGAATCCAGCTCGTTTTCAAGTCTTCCTACGACAAAGCAAACAGAACTAGTATCAGCAGTTTTCGCGGCCCAGGGATTGAGGAAGGTCTGTCTATCCTTGCTGAAATTCGCGAGAGTTTGGGGGTCCCCGTTATCACTGACGTTCACAGCCCACAGGAAGCCCAGGCAGCAGGCGAGGTCGTCGATGTCGTGCAAATCCCAGCTTTTCTTTGCCGACAGACGGATTTGCTGCAGGCAGCGGCTGAGACTGGCAAAGCTATCCTGGTAAAGAAAGGGCAGTTTGTTGCACCGGACGATATGAAGTTTGTCGTTCAGAAAATAGTAAGCAGCGGCAATTCGCAGGCAATGATTTGTGAACGAGGGACGAGCTTCGGCTACCGCGAGTTAGTTGTGGATTTTCGCGGGTTCGGGATCATGGCGAACACAGCCGTTTGTCCGATTGTTTTTGACGGCACACACAGCGTGCAGGTGATGGGTGGAGCAGGTGGAACATCCGGCGGTTGTCGAGACCATATTCCCGCCCTTGTCCGAGCTGCCGCTGCTGTTGGCGTGCACGGCGTGTTTTTAGAGAGCCACCAGGACCCGGAGAATGCACCTTCCGATGGTCCCAACATGCTGCCCCTTTCGGGACTTGAGAGCGTATTATCAGACTTCCTAGCTCTCGCTAGGCTGCAGCTTAAGACTAGGTAGTCTGTTGCGACTGCTGCGAGGAGAACGATGGAGCTTTCGCTAAAAGCCGCACATCGCACAGTCGACTATCGTCAAATGCAGTTGACGTTCGCTGTTCTGACTGCAGCATATCTGCTTTTTTTGACCGCAATTGTTATGTATCGCTCTGCCGACCGCAGCTCACTGCTCGGCGTTCGCACGGCGCTTGATGCGCCAAGTGATCAGCTTGAAGGCGTCCAGGCGCCTGTCCAGCGCAGCTCAAACCTCCACCTGCGCGACTTTCATCGCAGCTCTGTCGAGGACGGTCGATTGGCTTGGGAAGTTAAAGCGCGTGATGCGAGATATTTCGCAGATGAAACTTTGGCTCAGTTGAGCGATGCAGCAATCACGGTACACAGAGAGGACGGTTCTTCAGTTCAGATCAAGTCCCGTGCCGGCAAAATGTTTGTCACCGAGATGTCCCTGCAGCGAGCCGAGCTTGAAGGGAATGTAGAAGTCGTTCTGGACGACTCGATTGTCATTGAGACAGAATTGGCAAATTACGACGCTGAAACTCAGAAAATCGCTGCACCGGGTGCCGTAAAAGTAAGCGGTCCGGGATTTGTTGTTACAGGGGTCGGAATGAGGGTATTGATAGAGCCGCAGATAATTACACTCTCAAGCAGCGTAGAATCGCGCTTCGAGCCGGGCGGCAAGGTCCCGAAGGTAGTAGAAACGATAAAGCACTAGAGTTAGCTATGGCGATTACGTCAAATTTTAGGATTGGAGCGGCGGCGCTGCCGGCAATAATTCTTTTTCTTGTTCTAACCGCTGTTGCAAATGCTCAGGCTGAAGCTAAAGGCAACCCGCTCAAAGGACTGGTTCGAGATTCAGACAAAGCGGAGAAAAACCTTCCACTGCTCATCAAGTCTGACTCTTTGCAGGTTAATGCCGTGGAGCGGAAATTTATTTACGAAGGCAACGTAAGGGCTGAACGCGGCGATATCCTGCTAACCTCAGACAGGATGATTGGCAAGTACGACAAGAATAACGAACTGGAGACGGTGGTTTGCGAAAAGAACGTCGTCATTACCCGCGGTGCAGACATGCGAGCCACGTCAGAACATGCATTTTATGACGTGAAGAAAGCCATGGTCGAGCTTACTGAGGGTCCCGAGCTAATAAACAAAGGCAACGCCCTGACCGCTGATAAGATACGAGTCTTCCTTGATGAAGATCGCAGTGAAGCCGAGGGGTCTGTCAGAGTGCGTGTTATCCAGGAAGCAGCTAAGGATGCCCAAGCAGTGCCTGGGCTAGGTGACCTCCAATGACGGGCCATCCCAGCGGAGCCATACTTTCCAGCTCAGGGCTGGTTAAGATGTACAGCAAACGCCGTGTAGTTGACGGTGTTGATGTTTCAGTCGACCCGGGAGAGATCGTCGGTTTGCTTGGACCAAACGGGGCCGGGAAGACCACCACATTCTATATGATGGTAGGCTTGGTGCATCCTGATGAAGGCACCATTCACCTAGACGGAAGTGATGTCACCGGCGTTCCGATGTTTGAGCGCGCGAGGCTCGGTCTGGGCTACTTGCCGCAGGAGCCGTCGGTTTTCAGAAAACTCACCGTATCCGAAAATATCATCGCAGTCTTGGAAGTGCTGCCTGATTACAAGTCGGACGCGGCAAAGCGCAAGCAGCGTCTTGAGGAGCTAATCGAGGAATTGGCTCTGGAGAAAGTAGCCGACAGCATGGCCTTCTCTTTGTCAGGCGGTGAACGCAGGCGAGTTGAAATCGCCAGAGCACTTGCTTGCTCGCCCCAAATAATGCTGCTCGATGAACCGTTTGCCGGAATTGATCCGATTGTTGTTGGAGAGATTCAGGAGCTGGTGCGAACACTCCAGCGTAAAGGAATTGCGGTTTTGATTACTGATCACAACGTCCGTGAAACGCTGGGGATTTGTGACCGCGCATATATTCTTAGCGACGGCCGCCTGATGGAAGCCGGCACCCCCGAACAAATCGCCAACTCTGAGATCGCCAGACAATACTACCTAGGTGAGAGCTTTTCACTCTAAGCCTCTGGGGCCGACAATGTGTATACAAAGGCCCAAAATAGGACAGAACTACCGGTAGTTAACGATTTATCTGGGGAAAAGTATCAATATTTAACTTCGCGTTCCCGATAAAAGCTATGCTACTATCGTACCAAGATAGTTTTCGACACCGCATGAGCAGATTAGGGGGAAGCTTCTGAAGTGCTTTCGGGCACTTATTATTTTAGCTGCTAAGCTGGAATCTTTGGCACGATTTTTTGCATTGAAAGAAGTGTGCCGAAAATGCTCGGTTGGTGAAGGTTGTTAAGTTCGATGTTTAGGGTTGCGTTTCTAAAGGCAGTATATGTCGCTTGAGATTAAGTTAAATCAGAAGCTCAGTCAGTCGCTGGTGATGACACCGCAGCTGCAGCAGGCGATAAAACTGCTTCAGCTTGGGCGACTCGAATACCTCGAAGTTCTTGAAAAGGAGCTGCTTGAGAACCCGGTTCTTGAGGATGCTAAGGACGAGGGCGACGACCACTCGGAATCTGATTCGGACAGCGACTCTAGTTCGTCCTCCGACGAAAGCAAAGAAATTCCTGACGAGCTGCAATCCCTATCTGTCTCGGGCGACGAGCCGATGCTGGATCCC
>JAUIIP010000165.1 GCA_030431555.1 bacterium | reverse complement strand
CTCGGCGTCCGACAGAGATCAGCGAAGGAAGAAGATTAGCGCAACTCGCCAAGGCTGCGCTGCCGTCGCTAAGGTTTATCGTATGCAGGATGCGGTGGTCGCAAGCTGCACTCACTGTCTGTCGGCGCAAGAAGAAAGCCAACTGACTTATTACATGAAGACCTTGGCCGACGGACTCGGTGCGGTAAGCTTTGATTCTCCTGAAAATATTCGGCCGGTTGCTCTTCAGGTCCAGCGCGCGGCACAGGCACTTCGCCGGGCCGAGCATGAACATTCGTCTGGTCATCTAAGTCTTATCCAAGTTCACATTCTTAACGAGCTTGTGAGTTCGGACTTTCACCCTACTGCAAAGGAAATCACCGAACGCATACCGTTTGATGCGAGCACTATTTCGCGTCAGGTTAAGAAACTCGCATCGCGCGGCTACTTGCAGCGCATACGTTCGAGTGACGACAAGCGCCGCTTCGAGTTGCACTTGATGCAGTTAGGCAAAGACGCTCTGCTTACTCACCAGCGTGAAATCGGGGACTGTCTCGAGTCTTCACTTTCGAATTTGAGCTCCGGAGAAGTGGACAAGTTTGCCGAACTGCTTCAGCTGGTGGTGAGAGATTCACGTTTGGCTCGCCAGGTTGTGCAGGAACGAGTAGAGGTGCGTGAGATTCATTCTCCTAACGAGCGTCGGGAGGCTAGAGGATTCTTAATTGAACAGCTTGTTCGGAAGAATGAGCATTACCAGCTCGAAGATCGAATACTTTCTGCTGAAGGGCTGGCGTTTGGTTTATATGTCGACCAAAAACTCAGCGGTGTCTGCGAGATGACCCGAAGAGGGAGGTCGTGGACGGTTGATAATATCGGGCTGCTGCCTGACCTAGAGAGCACCGATTACCACCAAAAATTCATCTCGGCCGTAGAACAGGCATGTGAAAGTATCAAGAATCGTTCAAACACCTCGCTAGCCGACAGTGCTACTACGCTTCACTCCAGACGGAGGGAAAGCAGAGGGTCGCCGAGCTAGCGTTTCAATTGATTTCCCAAGTTTAATTTACAATAATGCAGCGTTATCTCTCATTTTATCAATTTGGAGGGAGCTGGGTGCCTACATATATTTTCGCTGTGATTTGCTTTTGCTTGGTGATGCCGGAGACGGCGTTTGCGTACCTAGATCCAGGGACCGGTAGTATGCTGCTTCAACTGCTGCTCGCTGGTCTAGCCGGCGCCGCAGTGGTTTGCAAATTTTTCTGGCAGCAAATCTCCCGTCCTTTCTCCAGGGGCGGCAAGGAAGAGGCAGAGGGAACTGTCGAGCTGGAAGACTCCTCCGACCCGAACAGGGAAGATTGAGCGCAATGCAGGAAGAGGCAGCTTCCTTTCGCGATAGGTCCAGCCGGGTAATCTACAGAGACTCCGAGGTGTTTCGGCTGCTGGATGCGCAGGCTCTTTCCGCCTGGAAGGATTTTTCTTCAACGAAATTCGCGAGCAAAGCAATGGCTCGCGGCGATATTATTCAAACCACTGAGGCGAGCGCAATGCTCGCTTCAACAAACGGAAGCTGGGCCGGAGCTTTGCAGCACGAACGTTTGCCGTTTGTTTCTTACCCTTACGAGTGGTGTTTCGGAATGCTTAAGGACGCAGCGCTGCTCCATTTGGAGCTGCTGCTTGAGGCCCTTGAAGAAGGATTGATGATTAAGGACTCATCGGCGTTCAACATCCAGTTTAAGGACTGCCGTCCGGTTTTTATCGATATTCCGTCATTCGAAAAGTGGAAACCTGGGGAGCCGTGGATCGCCTACAGGCAATTTTGTGAGATGTTTCTTTTTCCGTTGATGCTCGGTGCTTACAAGGGCATAGAGTTTCAGCCGCTGCTTCGCTCGGAGTTAGACGGAATTAGCGCTGATTATTGCCGCAAGTTATTTTCTGCAAGGGATTTTTTGCGCGGGGGTGCGTTTTCGCACGTTTACTTGCAGGCAAAGCTTCAGAAAGCGTTCGCTAACTCTAATCGCAGCGTAAAGCGAGAACTTTCTGCGAGCGGCTTCCACACCGAGCTTATAAAAATCAATGTTCGCAAAATACGTAAGCTGATTTCGAAGATGGATTTCGCGGCGGCCGACTCTACTTGGTCGGAGTATGAGAAGGTTTCACTGAGCAACGACACTTACGGCAGCGAAGATCAGCGTGTCAAAGCGCAGTTCATTGGAGAAGTTTGTGAGTGGAAGCCTCGCGAAGAGGTTTCGGTATTAGGCTGCAAGACCGGCACATATGCCTTGGTTGCCGCAGATCATGCTGATCGAGTGCTCGCGATGGACGCCGATCATTTGGCGGTTGAGCGACTATACCAAAACCTTAAGAAGAAAGAGATCAAGAACGTTCTGCCGCTTGTGATGAACGTTTGCAATCTTTCACCGGCTCAGGGGTGGAAGGGCCTTGAGCGAAAGCGGCTCGAAGAGCGTAGTCAACCATCTCTTGTCTTGGCTTTGGCGCTAATCCATCATGTGGTGATCAGCGCGAACGTGCCAATGGTGCAACTAATTGAGTGGCTCGCGTCGCTTGAAGCCGATCTGGTTATAGAGTTTGCAACGCGGGAGGATCCGATGGTTCAAAGACTGCTGCTCAATAAGGAAGACAATTACTGCGATTACGCTCAGGATTACTTGGAGCAAACATTGAAGCGCTTCTTCTCTATTGAATCCGTGAAGCAGCTCAATGGTGGTCAGCGTTTGCTCTTCGCCTGCCGGCGCCTGAGTTAAGCTGCGCGAAGAGGCGCTATGCTGCGAAACATAATTCTAGTGCTGTTTTCGTTGGTTCTGTGTGAAGCCGCGCTGCGACTCGCCGGCTTCGACGCCGATCTCGAGGGACGGACGGCCTCCGAAATTTGGTTTGCTCCTGATCCGGTTCTCGGCTGGAGGAACGCCCCCGGCTCTCAGGAGTGGGTGAGTGAAGCGGAACCGGGCAAAACCTTTACGCAGACGATTTGGCCGGGTGGAGCTAGAGCTAGCCGAGCGCGGCAGGAGCATCAAGGTGTCAGGGTGGTTCTGCTCGGAGGCTCACTTATGTTTGGCTGGGGGCTTGATGACTCGGAAACTTTGGCGTGGAAGCTTCAGGAGCGATTTCCAGAGTTGGATATTGCGAATTGGGGCACCGGCGCTTATGGCTCCTACCAGTCATTGCTGCTGTTGCAGCGCCTGATGAAGAGTCCTGAAACCCGTCCTGCTATCGTTGTGTTCGGGCTAAATGTGCATCATGAAGTGCGTGACATCGGCGACCCGCAGTGGAGAAGCTTTCTTGCTAAGGCCTCAATTAGTGGAAACGCGTCTGTTCCATTTTGTAAATATTCTTCCGGTTCCGGCTGTGAGCATGTCCCACCAACATCGTACTATTCAGACTTGCCTCTGTTGAGTAACCTGGTGATGTTCAGGGTTTTTGAAGAGCTTTTTGCCCGAATTAAGTTCATCCCGCGCCGGTCAACGGGTGAACAAGCTACCCAGTTTATCCTTTCTCAAATGAACGAAGTAAGTAAGCGCGCAGGTGCTAGATTCTACACGGCGGTTCTGTATGGAGACGATCGCGATGTTGCAAGATATCGTACCGCGCTCTCATCACAGAACATACCATTAGTAGATTGTTTGCATGAGCCTTACATGAGCGGGCAAGTAAAGCTGCCGGACAACCATCCTACTGAATCGACGAATGAGTATTGGGCGGACTGCGTATCGAACAAGATCATTCTAACGCTTGACGCGGTTAAGAGCCGCTAAGGTGTTTAGCTAGAAAAGTTGCCAGAAGTCGGTAGCCTTCGCCGGTCAAGTGTACGTTATCCAAATAATGTTCCCTTCGTAGTCCGATTTGTAATTCATTTATATCAACTACTTCCACTCCAGAACGCTTGAGTTCAACCTTAATTGCATCTCTGCATTCCTTGTAATAGTCGTGCTCCGGGTTTTCGACTTGGTTCCCTTGAGAGTCCAGGAAGATCTCCGGCTGAAGTACGGAAATGAACCTTGCGTCAACCGCGGATGCGACCTTGTCTATCTTAAGCATGTTTTGCGCAAAGACTTTTGCGACATCAGTCGGGGGGAATATGGTAAAACTCTTGTCGGCGAGAGAGTCGTTTTCAATTGATGATCGCGGAACAAAGCGCCTGACTGTTTCGAGCAGAAGAACCTTTGTAAGTGCGCGGTAGGCTCGTAAGATAAAAGACTGTTCGGTGACCTTGTAAGCTACTCGCAGCCGATTGTCGATCTGGTCCATCCCAGTATAGCCGAGGTCGAGCTGATGACGGGGATCATTGATATTACCTAAGCAGTCATTGTAGCCGGAGACGGACAAAACCACCTTTGGTTCGAGTTGGATGCCATCCGTTACAAAGCGAATTAGTTCCTGGCCTGATTGGTGACCGATAACTGCCGCATTAACGACTTTGGTGCCAGGGAGAACTCTCTCGAGATTAGCAGCAAGTGTGTCTTCGTCACGAGGAAGACCTGTTCCAAAAGCGGTCGAACCGCCGGTTAGAAACACTAGCTGATCAAAGGAACGCTCGTGAGAATCTGGTCTAGTCCTTCTAAACCCTCGCGAATCAATCGAGAACTGCGCTGTTCGCTGATTGGGAAAGTTGTGGAATACAAGAGCCGGATGGCTCGCTAGTTTGAGCGGACCCTTCAACTGGCTAACTGGCCTGCCGTCTCGAGTGACAAAAGTCCAAGGGTAGTAGCTGGTAGTGGCGGGTGGATCAAAGCTTCGCTTAGTTGAAACAATAATTTCGACGAGGATCAGGCCTAGGTAGAGCGAAGCCAAGATGAGGATAGAGTTGATCAGCAATCGCATTTTTAATTGCTCTTATTGCCCACCGAGTTCCAGAGAGTTGAAAGCGCTGCCGCTAAGGGCAGGCAGTATAATACGGCGAGCGGCATCATATGTCGGTTGCCGCCGCCTCCTCGAAGCGTGCCGGCATAAACCGAAAAGAACAGCAAATAAACTATCGAAATAGAAATGATAAACCATGCGATATGACGGTGAGATTTCCACAGCACTGGCAGGCCAATCAGCAGGGCTATTGGGGTAAGCGGGAAGCTGGAAAGCAACCCGATCTTTAAGTCAAAAATTAATCTCGGTATATTGGTGATGCCCGAAGCTGAAAACAACTCTCGCTGTGAGCTGATAGTTAATCCCGCGCCGGTGTTTACTGCCCAGTTATCGTAACTTGTGGATAAGGGGCTGCCGAACATCTGCCAATTCATGTAGAACCATACGAGCGCTAGTGGCGCAGCGCCTGCGAAAAACTTGATAATCGGCTTGGCGGATTTGTTGGATCCGCGAATTGAGAAATACACTAGAATAAGGAACGCAGGCGCCGCTGCGAAATTGCCTAAGCGCGCCCATACCGAGAGGCCGAAGAGCGCGCCTGCGGAAAGCCAACGTCGATTTAAAGCAGCGAGTAGCGAGAACGTAATGAAAAAGGTTCCGAGAAGTTCGATCGAGAAGCTGTAAGAGTATCTATACAGGATAGTTCCTACGCAGGTAAGCATGGCCGCGATGAACGACAGGGGTTCATCGTAGAATTTACGGCATAACAAATAAGCTCCTACCGCGGTTCCCCAGGCAACGAGAAAGTTGAACAGCAAACATCCATTTATGCCGAGCAGGAAATAAAATGGGAGCGCCGCAAAACAAATGAGAACCTCATGCACTGGGAACCACTCGCCGTCTACTCCAATGGCGATCTGATCTTCGGCCAGTGCCGGGTTTTCGGAAAGCTGGTTACTTAAGTCCAGGTCTCCGTCTTCAGCGAGGGATTGAACGGCAGTGACCATCCAACCGGGATCGTATTTGGTGAATGTGAATGCTTCGTACATCATCCCGCAATAACAGAATAGGAAGAAGAAGCTGCACGCGGCAAAGAGCAGGCTGGAAAAGAAATCGCTGGAATTATCGCTCTGGAGACTCATTTGAAAACGGCAGCGCCTTATCGTCGATCGCGGATGGTGGAGTTCCCTGTTCGATTCGATAGACGTCGATCATGCCATAATCCAGCGACGGAATACCACAAATATGTTCAGCATGCTGCTGTAAGTAGTGCTCCAGTGCCGGTTTGGATACGGCCAAGTGCGCAAACAGTCGTTCGTGATCTTTCGGGTCTCGTAGAAAGATTCTAAAATGACCGTCTATTATTATAATGTTCGGCGAGAAATGAGCGATTGCATCATCTAAGCTCGAGTCGGGTTTGTAGCGACGATAGTAAACCAGGCCCTCCCAAGAATAATACGTGTGCTTGAAAAATTCGAACCAGTAGGTTTGCGGACCAATAATAACTTCTCCGGGCTTGATGCACGTGCCAAGTTCTTGGTTTACCCTTAAGAAATCCTGATAGCTGTTCTTTGCAGTCATTCGCAGATGGCCGAATGACTGATAAAGAGAAGCACCGTAAGTTCCAAGTGTAATCGCAAAAAGGAACTTCGCAATCAGCTGTGTGCCGCTGCAGCGCCACATGTCTACTAGTGCGCAAGCAAGCATAATGTCTAATGCGGGTGTCAGCAGAATGAAATAGTAATGCCCCAGATTCCCTAAGAGGAGCACGAAACTGGATGCCATAAGCAGGCAGGCCGCCAGCAGGGGATAATAGCTGCGCCTGCGCAACAATAGAATTGAGACAGCTGCGAAGAAATAGGGCAGCGGCGAGGCGACTCCAGAAAAGAAAATAAGTTGATCTGAGGTATGCTGAAGTATTCGCTGCAGTGAAAAACTGAGAATCGGAGGCTCGTGAGAGCCGACAAACGCGATTTTTTGCAGTGCCGCATAGCTCTCCGGATTCGGTAGAATATGCGCAGCTGCATAGAGAGCCACTCCGCTGAGTCCACCGAAAATACACGCATAAAAGTCTCTGTGGCGCAAAGCTGCCAAACCTCGGTCGACCAAATACCAAACAACAATAGCCGGGCCGAAGATGACCGCGTAAGCATGGTTTTCAAATGCCAGTCCAATGAGCAGTCCTTGCAGGAATGAGTTTAACAGCAAACGCTCCTTGTTTAGCGTGTAGAGAAAAAAGGAGAGATAGCAAAGTGCTGCGGCGATAATATCGGTCCGTGCTAAATGAGAGCCGTGAAGGAATGTTACTGAAAGCTCAACTACAACAACTGATAGGATACCGGCAGAGTAGCCGCCTAGCCGCTTCGCCGTCCCGAAGGCAGCTCCAAGTAGGATAAAGCCGAATACTAATGTTATGGCACGCAAGGGAACAAGCGAGGGCTCGGTTAATAGGCGGAAGGGTAGAGAAAACAGTGCAATAGCCAGCTCGGGATAAATTATCCAGTACTGATCAAAATTATCAAAGACTCCTGAGTCGAGAGTCGAGACTGGCAAACCGGTGGAAATATACATCCATGCTCGCGACGCGTTCCATGCTTCATCGACAAAGGGAGCCGGTGTTCGCATCAGTGACCAGCAGTGGAACGCGACAACCAATGCCGCGAGTGTGGTAAGGATGCGCCTTTCTGTTCGGTGATTATTCAACTTTCTGACTCTCGCGCATGGCTCCAAATAGACTCACGCCCTCTAACGCTGCGATTATACTTCCCAGAACGGCGGTTACGAGGACAACAAGGCCGTGCGTGCTAACAGCTACTCCGAGCGCAAAGCTTTGGCTCGGGGTCACACCGCTCAAGGCGACGACGGCTAGATACTCATATACACCTACGCTGGCCGGTGCCGACGGGATCGCACCCCCGAGATTCGTCAAAACCACATACAACAACGCGGTAAGCGGCTTGCAGTGTTCTATGTAGGCGCTAAGGATTAGCCAGATTGACATGAGGATGAAGAACCAGCCAACAAGCGAC
>JAUIIP010000164.1 GCA_030431555.1 bacterium | reverse complement strand
GCCTGCGAGACTTAAGCGGCGGAAAGCCGGTAGGATTCAAACTTTGTCTGGGCAAACGCCGCGAGTTCTTGGCAATTTGCAAAGCGATGGAGCAGAGTGGGATTGCTCCGGATTTTATAACCGTCGACGGCGGTGAAGGCGGAACGGGTGCAGCTCCGCTGGAGTTTTCGAATAGCCTTGGTTCCCCGGGCGTTGACGCGCTGATCTTTATACATAACGCTTTGGTTGGTTTCGGGTTGCGAGAGAACGTAAAGCTATTGGCTACCGGACGCGTGAGTTCGGGTTTTGGTATAATTAAACGCCTGGCGCTGGGTGCTGATGCCATTTACTCAGCGCGGGCGATGATGCTGGCTCTCGGATGTATCCAAGCTCTGCGCTGCAACAGCAACCATTGTCCTACAGGGGTTGCCACACAGAATCCGCATTTGAACGCCGGCCTTGTCGTTTCAGATAAACGCAGGCGGGTAGCGCGGTTTCATAAAGAGACAGTCAATAGCGTTGCAGAACTCCTTGAAGCGATGGGGTTAGAGCACACTGACAATCTGCGCCCTTGGCACGTAATGCGAAGAATTGGACCCAACGATGTCAGACATTACGGCGAGCTGTATAGCTTTCTCCAGACCGGAGATCTGCTGCGCTCACCGCTTCCCTCCGCCTACGAAAGAGCAATGAACGCATCGAGCGCTGAGTCGTTCCGTCACTTTTTCAGAGGCTCAAATAGGTTATAATGTAAGATAGAGTTATAAGTATTTTGGAGATGTTGGTTGAGCTTTTTTCTCGATATAGATCGCGCCCAGAGCGTGTTTCAGCTGTTTTTCTTGTGCTGTTACGACAGCACTTGCGCGGAAGACGGTGAGTTGGAGTTTGAAGAGGCTCTTCGACACATTGCGCTCGGAGTGCAGTTGCCAAAAGAAGTTCTGCCGCGTTTAAGATCTATCCACGACAATATAACAAGCAATCCGGTTCCGTTTTCTATCTTGGCTCGAAAAGTAGCGGAAGATTTCTCTGATGACAGAGATTCTTTGATTTGTGTTTTGAGAATTCTGCTGCGGATTTCAAGTGACGACAACATGCTTTGTCAGCGAGACCGGAGGATGTTGTCAGAAGTAGGAGCGCAGTTTGATTTGGCGCCGGAGGAGCTCCTGTCCTTGCCGGAGGGGGAGTATGCCTTACTGGCCAGCTGTCTGGGCGGCGGCTGTGAAACATTTAACGATGAGTCATTAATTCGCTGTTACCAAGCGCTGGGATGTACGGAAGACATGGACGATACCGAAGTTAGGAAGCGCTTTAGAAAGCTCGCTAAGCGATTTCACCCGGATCATTGTGAGAAAACCGGCGACAGCTCAGAGACAAACATTCGCTTCAGGCAAATTCATGAAGCTTATGAGACAATCATTGCCGCAAGGCAGCTTAGTCGCTAGTGTAAGCGGTAATGAAAGCGCTTCGAAAAATTTGCCTTTTCTTGTTGTTAAGCAGTTCGCTTAGCGGCTGTGCTACGATTTACGTTCGAACTAACGAAACAAAGTTTGATGATTCGATCTATCCGGCCACGCAGCAGGATGCCGAGTGGGTTGATGATTCAGAAATTCCTATCGTAGGTAGAACTTTAATGCTGCCCGATTTTATTCCATCCGTCGTATTCGACACTATACTCTTGCCTGTTGATTATTTCTTCTGATTGTCGGTGTCGGTGTCGGATGTTTCAGCCTCCCATCGTTTAGTGCGCTCGATGTCGCGCAGCTGGCTTTGCACGTTCTCGAGGACCTTCTTCCCTCGTCGAGTAAAGCTGTCGTCGCGAGAGTAAAGCTCAAGAAACTTTGTCAGATGCTCATCCGCGTCCTCGAATCTGCCAAGCTGAGCCTCAGCAAGACCCGCATGATATAGAGCCTGGAAGTTTTTCGGCATGTAATCGATTGTAAGCAGCATTCCAGGCAGCGCCGCTGCGTCGTTCCCTTTGTCGGCGATTGGATGAATCTGGTTAAAAACAAGCAGCGCTGCCTTGGGCCTTTCGCTGCTCTTCAGGCTCTCGATCTTCTCCCGCGCTGCTTCCGTATTGCCGGCTAGAACTAGACAAGCGGCTGCGTACGAAGCGCCAAGGTCTCCGCTAGGAGGCGGGTTTTTTCGCAGAGCGAAGTCGACTTCGACGGCGTTGCAGGAGGATCGGATAGCGGAGTACCAGGATCTGGCGGATTTAGAAGTTAGTTTCTTACTTTGACTTTGAGCTCTTGTGGGCTGCTGAAGTGCAGTCGGAATTGGCGCATTTTGTGACGTCAAAAAGCCGCCGACTACTCCAATGGCGATGGCAAAACTGAGCCCCAGCAATACGAACTTTCTCGAATTTTGCGAAGAGGGCTGATGGTAGTGCGGCCCTGAAGATGATTTGGAAGCCTTTGAGAATAGATCATTGCGCTCTGGCGCAAGCGGCATGCCGCAGCGTTTGCACTTGTCTCCCTGAAAAGGGGACGAATATCCGCAGGTAGAACAGCGCATTCGTTTTTTAACTTTGGTTAAACAGGCGGCTGCATCTATCGAGCACCCTACGTGGAACTACTTAGCTTCCGCTTATGGCTGACATTCTAGCATGCTTCCAGCGAAAGGTGGACCGTCGATAATAGTTTTCGTATAGAAGTTCCGGTGCATCTAGACTTTGAGGAGGACTGAAATGTACAGCCGGAGTTTGCTATTATTTGCTTTTATTTTTGTTTCTGCCTGTTCTGTGAGCAGTCCTGGCGGTAAAACTCGAGCGCTGGACACGATGTCTGAGACTAAAGCCTCAGTTCTTCAGGGGCAGAGACAAATGGACAAGGCTATTGTCGCTTTAAATAAGCTTGCAGATTCCTCGGGCTCGAATAGGCGGGACCTCCAGCGTGAGTTTCAAATGCAGCTTATTGCGACTGAAGCCCAAGCGGAGGTGATTCGCGATCACTTGGCATCGTTACAGAACCAGGGCCGGAGTTATTTCAGCAATTGGGACCGCGATATTCGAAATCTGAAAACCGATCAGGTGAAGCGCGTTAGCCGCAGACAGCGCGATCAAGCCAAGGCAAGCTTCGATCGAATCTATCAGCAGGTGAACTCTACCAAAGAAGCGTTCCGACCGATGATGGCAACGCTTTATGACATCGACTCTTATCTAAAAAATGATAGCAGTGATGCTATGATTGGCAAGATTCGCCCCTTAGTGCGGCGCACGACTGATCAATCGGAGAAGGTAAAACAGCATGTTCGGGACGTTGTGCATGAAATCGACCATGTGTGGCTGGGGCTTGCTCAGCGCTCTAAGTAGGTGACAGGAAATGCCCGGCGGCCTTACACAATATCGCTCAAACCAAAGCGTTTGATTTTGTTGTAGATGCTGCGTTCACTTATACCTAGGTTTCGCGCGGCGGCGGCTTTGTTTCCGTTTACAAGCCTTAAAGTTTCAATAATTGCTCGCCGCTCGATCTCCTCCAAAGGCAGTCCGCCCAGCAGGAGTCTGCTTGAATCCTCCGGGTTTAACGCAGGCGAGTCCTCCATCACCAAATTAGACAAATGAATTGTGTTCTCGCTGGCGAAGGCAGATGCGTGCTCCAGGACGTTCTCCAGTTCTCTCAAATTCCCCGGCCAATCATAGCGAGTTAGTGCTCGCAGGGCGTCGTCAGAAATTCCTAATGGTTCACCGCCGCGCCGGCCACCAATCTTATCAAGTAAACTCTTGGTAATTGCAGGCAGGTCAGCAATTCG
Organism: bacterium; assembly: GCA_030431555.1. Taxonomy (GTDB): domain Bacteria; phylum Bdellovibrionota_C; class UBA2361; order SZUA-149; family JAGRAN01; genus JAGRAN01. The sequence continues at coordinate 4,241 of JAUIIP010000164.1, read as the reverse complement.
TTCACGCAGGGTAGGTAGTTGAAGCGTCATGCGCTTAACACGGTAAAGCAAGTCCGGTTTGAATAGCTGATCAGATACGTGCCGTTCCAGATTCTTCGATGTGCTGGCAATGACGCGCACGTCAGCGCGTCGTTCTTCAGTTTCTGCGACGCGCTGAAAGCAGGAGTCTTCTAGGAACGAAGCAAGTTTTAGCTGGGTGTCGCCCGGCATCGCGCATATATCTTCTAGTAGAAGCGTGCCGCCTTCTGCCGCCTCGAGTTTCCCCGGATGCTCCGAGGTGCCGAACAAGTACTCATCAAAAGTTTCGGCATTGATGCTGCTGCAAGGAACGACCACAAACGGGCCTCCAGACTGACGGCCGTGCGAGTGAATGTATCGGGCGAGGTGCGACTTGCCGGTTCCGCTTTCCCCAACCAACAGCAGAGGGCCTTCAACTTCCAATGACTTGGAGACGCTGTCGGCAAATTGCTTGGCTGTTGCAGACTCACCAAGGAACAGAATGAATCCCTCATGATTGTCGCTGTTCTTACCGGCTTGCTCCAGGGATTCTCTGACAATTCGCAGCAGGTCATCGGCGGCAACCGGTTTTTGCAGGAACCAGAACGCTCCGCGCTTCATAGCCTTAACAGCGTCGTTTGTGTCACCAGAGGAAACAACCACAATAGGAGTCTTGGGATACTCACGCTGCATAAACTTAATGCAGTCAAATCCGCTGGTGCCGGGCATATGCAGATCGAGACATACAACCGCTACTTCAGAGTTCATCAGTCGCACGGCCTCATTTCCGTCGCGGGCAGAAAGAACGTTGAATTCGGCTTTCTCCAGTATGCGTTTCAGCTGGAGCGCCGTAGTCGGCTCATCTTCAGCAACTAAAACAAAAGTCTCGCTCTGATTATTCATTTACCCAGAAACACCAATCCATTAAGTCGCTCACTGTGAATTCAGTGATGCATTTAAACAATAATCGGTCGTCCAGTGTATGTCGGCAATAGGCCGAAATAAAGCACCTTATCAGGCGCGGCCCGCTGCGGGTCCAAAATTATTAAGTCATAATAGCCACTTAGTGTGTGTGGGGGCTTGTTGCTTCCGAAGGCTTTTCTCGCCTGCTTTTATGCGAAAAATTATTTGTCCTGCCAGACTTTTTCCTCGGGCCAGTCTATTCCGTGTTGGAACTGCTTGCAGTAAAGGCCAACGACTGCCGGGTATTTGGGGTTGGAGTGCTTGAAGCTGGCGACGCCACGCTTCCAATTGTAACTGCCGCGCAGGGTTTTCAAGGACGGACCGCTGTCTAGGCAGATCCTTAGAATGCATTCGGTCCAGCGGTTGCGGTCGATAGAGGCCACGTCGGCGCCGTTATCGAGCAGCTGACGGAGGACATGCCTCAGCGGTTCACATATTTCTTCAAGCGCTGTTTGATTGTTGCTCATGCTGTCCGCTCGATCCTCCTCGACGACGTCAGCGCCGCACTCTCGTTAAATTACGCCAGTTGCGGGAAATGTCAAAAGTTAGGACTGTGCATTCGGGCTGTGATTTGAGCAAATACCTTGCTAAGCTCCGGCAGATGGGAAGAATCCTCACGAATCGTTGCGAATGAACAGAAGGGTAATCCTAGCTTCCCTGCTCTTGTTCTGGGCTTTGTCGGTCGAAGCTCAACCTGTGAGAGAAAGCGACTTCGTTGGCTCAGATAAGTGCGCGAGCTGCCACCTCGAGCAAACTCAACGATGGCGCGGATCGCATCATGACTTTGCGATGAACGAAGCCGAACCTCAAACGGTTCTTGCCGATTTCAACGGAACTAAATTTACCTACAATGGGATAACTTCTGTATTCAGGAAACGTGGCGACAAGTATTTCGTAAGTACTGACGGCCCGGACGGGAAGGTTCGAGAGTTCCAAGTATCGTACGTATTTGGTTTTCATCCGTTGCAGCAGTATCTAGTTAAACTTCCGCGCGGGCATTATCAGGTATTGGGTATTGCGTGGGACACGAGGGCGAAGTCCGCCGGCGGACAGCGATGGTTCCATCTCTATCCGGACGAGGGCGTTGCGTTCGGTGATCCGCTGCATTGGACGTCACGGGGTCAGAATTGGAACTCTCAGTGCGCCTACTGTCATTCGACAAATCTAAGAAAAAACTATGATGCTTCGAAAGATTCGTATGCGACACAATGGGCAGAAATTAATGTAGCCTGCGAGAGCTGTCATGGTCCCGGTGCGGAGCATCTGCGCTGGGCGTCCTTGGATAAGAACACTCGTCCCGGTCCGAAGATCTCCCCGGGACTTCGGGCGGCTAATAGAGCGAAGTGGAGCTTCGGATCGGGTGATGCTATCGCGCATCCGACAGGCGGCAAGGGGTTTCAGTCCGCAGAATTGAATACCTGCGCCCCTTGTCACTCCCGACGGAGCCAATTTGCCGAGCCCTCATCTACCGAACCTCCAGACTCCAGGAGCCTGCTGGACGCATTTCGGCCGTCTTTGCTCGAAGAGCAGCTTTACTTTGCCGACGGTCAAATGCAGGACGAGGTATTTGTTTGGGGGTCCTTTCAGCAGAGCAAGATGTTTGAGCAGGGAGTGAGTTGTTCAGACTGCCACGACCCACATTCCCTGAAGCTTCGGGCTGAGGGCAACAAGCTTTGTTCCACTTGTCACCGGGCTGATGTCTACGACGCAAAACAGCACCACTTTCACGAAACTGGAAGCGAAGGAGCCGAGTGCGTGTCCTGTCACATGCCGGAGAGGACATACATGCAGATTGATTCGAGACGAGATCATAGTTTTCGGATACCGCGTCCCGACCTGTCTATCGGTTCTGCGCTGCCCAATACATGTAATTCCTGCCACACGGACAAGTCGGCAAAGTGGGCAGCGGATGAAGTTGTCAAACGATTCGAAAAAAAGCATCAAGTTCCACATTACGGAGAGGTTTTTGCACTTGCCCGTTCCGGTGACTCGGCAGCGGTGCCGAGATTGAAGGGCATGATTGATAGTGCTGATTTTTCACCCATAGTTAGAGCTACTGCATCGATGTATCTCGGGCGATTCGGTCCTGCGACCGCGTCAAGCTCGCTGGCGTCTGCACTGGAAAGCCCGCATCCTCTGATTCGCTATGGGGCGGTGCGCTCGATTGAGGGCCTGGGTCCGCAAGCGGCCTTAGAACAAAGCGTGAAGCTGCTGGACGACGACACTAGAGCAGTCCGTATGGAGGCAGCAGCAGCGCTAACCTCGCTTTTGCGAGGGAGGGTGCCCCCAAAGCTCGCGCCGAAGCTAGAACGGGTACAACACGAGTATGAGGATTCGCAGCATTTCAATGCCGATCGTGCTTTTGCCCATGTAAACTTAGCGGCTTATTTCGGCGCAAAAGGGAGTCCCGATAAAATCGAGCGAGAACTGAGTCGTGCTATAAAGATCGAACCGTATTTCGTACCGGCGTACATAAATCTTGCAGACTATTATCGAAGTCGCAGGATGGACGTGCGGGGAGAAGAAGTGCTTCGCTCTGGTCTGCTCAAGATTCCGGAGTCTCCAGACCTGAGCCACTCGCTCGGTCTGCTGCTTGTCAGAACTGCGCGTCTTGAGGAAGCCGCGTCGGAACTGGGCAAGGCGGCCACGGCAGCGCCGGACAATGTGCGTTACCAATACGTATACGCGATTGCTCTTAGGCAGCTGGGTAAATCTGCCGAAGGCCTGCGAGTTCTTGAAAGCGCGCTCGCAAAAGCTCCGAGTAACACCGAAATTTTGTATGCCTTGGCGACGATATACCGCGATACTGGGGATGTTGAGACAGCATTAGGTTACGCTCGCAAATTGGATCAATTAACCGGCGGAAGTCCTCAAGTTCAGGCGCTGATTGAACAGCTAAGTCGCCCTGAGCGCAACGAATGAACTTTAGCGGATAGGAAAGTGGAACTAGCAGCCTACTTAACACCCAAAATTGTACTTAGCCTGCATGTGCTCGGTCTGCTTAGCGCGGTGCACGCGGCAAGGTATGCTCGCACATCTCAGGGGGCGATTGCTTGGGTTTTTGCATTGATACTGTTTCCGTATTTAGCGCTGTTCTTTTACTGGATTCTGGGTCCCCGGAAATTCGACGGCTATTTACTTGAGCTGGAATCAGCTCGCGAGATTTACTTCGACGAGATGGTCGAGTACCGCACGGCTGTTATTGAGCACGAGGAAGAAGTCAAAGGGGACAAACAGCCCTCTGCCCGCCTTCTGGAAAGCTTGAACCCCTGGCGTGCAAC
>JAUIIP010000163.1 GCA_030431555.1 bacterium | reverse complement strand
CGAGTTTGTCGAATAAATTCTCAAGCGGAGAAACGTCGAGCCGATTTACTCCCAGCACCAGACTATGACAGCTGTGATCGACCGCCACGCGGTTAATCTCGCGCCAGGGATTGTCGGAGATTGTCAGCATTGCCTCCGCCGGACTGCTGGACACCTGCATCGAAGCAGCCAGCGATGCATGCAGCACTTGGGTTGCTTTTTCGATTTCCTGGTCGACACTGCCTTCAGCAGTGCTGCTGCGAACTACTCTAAGTACCAACACCTTGCCGGCCCCGCGCGCGGCCAGCGCATGACCGATGCCGATTAGCGAGGGAGCAGAGTCCGGGTTAGTGATTGGAACCAGCACCAGCGGAGTAAAGCCGCGGTAACCTACAAGCTCCGGGCGCTGCGCCTGAGCAAAAGCATCGACCGCCTCGGCGCGAACTGCGAAGTACTTCACATAAAGCAGCATTCCCACAACCAGCCAGGCGAGGACGATGAGCCCTGAAGTCGGCTCGTTGATGCCCTGAAAAACAGCCAAAGACACACAGGCCGCCCCGCCAATCAGCTGGACAATCGGCAGCGGGCGCGACTGCTCACCGGGAGCCCGAGGCGCGCGGCGCTGGGCGACGAAGCTAAGCAGATGGCCCAGCGAATACGCAATAAGAAACACCAGGCTGGCGGCTGAACCGGCAGTCTCGACCGCTGTCACCAGCCCAAGCAGGGTCGTAACTACGATAACATTGGCGGCAATTGCGTAAACCGGTGTGCGGTGCCTGCTGCCCATTTGCGAGAATATCCGCGGCATCGTGCGGTCCTGTGACATCTGCTTAATCAGGATTAAGCTGCTGAGCAGATTCGCATACAGGGCTGAAAGAGTTGAGAACAAGGCTGCGAGCACAACGACAAAGTAACCGAAGGTTCCCATGTAGACGCTGGCAGCATCTGCGATGCAGGTTCCGGGCTTCACCGCACAAATCGCCGAAATCTGCTCACCGGCCGGGGCCCCGGCTGCAGCGGTAATAAACAAGAACGGCAGATAAATAATCAGCGCAATCCCAATCGCCAGATACATTGCCTTGGGCACCGTTGTCGGAGCGCTTTTTACCTCACCTGCGGCTCCGGCAATTACTTCAAAACCCTGGAGCGCGATAAAGGTAAGACCCATCGCAGCTCCGAGCCCGCCGAGGCCGTTTGGTAGAAGCGGCTGGACTGCCGTGGAAAAGCTGCGCGTCGGGTCGTGAAAGAAGGCCGCGAGACCGGCAAGAATCAGCAGCACGAATAAAGCGAGCTTAATGACGTTCGCGGCATCCGTGCCCTTGCTCTTAGCGCGCACCAATGCGTACGAGTAAAACAGCACCGGCCCGCAGGCGGCAAGATACGCCGCTTCCGAAGTCCGCAGCAGCGCTGCGTCCACGCCGAAGACACCGAGGAACAGCACTCCCAGAACGTCGATCAGATACTCAGAAAACCCGAGCGCATACAGCAGCGCTGCGACAAGATGCGCGAACCACACGACCCAGCCGACGACAAAGGCCACCCGCACCGAAAGGATTCGCTTAGCGAAAGTGTAAAATCCGCCGGACTCCGGGAACAGCCGAGCCATCTGCGCCAAACTGGCAGCCGTCAGTAAGGCGATACCGCCGTTAAGCAGGAACGCGAATATTGCGCCGGAGCCGGTCTCTCGCAGCGCCACCCCGCCGAGAACAAAGATACCCCCGCCGACAATTGCGCCGACGCCAATCGAGACGCCGCTCCATAAGCCGATTTTAGCTGTTTTCGCCGACTCCAACCTGCTCCACTCCGGGCTCTAATCGATAGCCTTCAGGAACTCTTCCTCACAAAGAACCTCGGCGGGACTGTCCGGCGGGATTGTGCTGAGAATTTTCTGGCCGCTGGCAGCACAGCTGCGCTCGTAGATCGTCCGGCCGTTGCGCAGTTTCATCCGGCGCGTATGGCGCTCGTCAGGACACAGCTTCGGCACGGGAATGTTCATCTTACGGTAAAACGCCAGCTCCTGTTTCTGTAGCTTGTAATTTCTTCCTGTCACTTCGCAGCTTAGCACAGCCTTCAAAATATCGTCCGTGACTTCCTCGATTGAGTCCGGAACTTGGTAAGAGCTCGGTGCAAACTCGGTGCTTGGCTCTTCGCGCCAGCGATAGCCCCGCTCCAGAGCTTCTGCCTTGGTGAGCGGATAGTATTCGTGAGCGTGCGATAGGTTGTATGCAACAGGAGCGCATTCTGCCGGGAAGAACTCGCCCCACTCCCCTGTCTGCTTCATGTGTTCAGTTATCTTCGCTACCAGCGCCTTGTAGTCAGACTCGGAATATTGCTTGTTCAGTATGCAATATTTGGCACCCGGCAGACCGACGCAGCCGAATAGATTGGAACTCGACGGACAGTAGTAGCAATAAGTTAAATTGCTGTTGTTCCCCAGCGCATGCGTGCAAAAGCGATTAGAGTGCGCCGTATATCCTACGTAACAGCACTCATAGAGCAGCTCAGCCCCATTCCCAACCTCCGTGCAATCCATGCAGTCCTTGGCGTCGTCAAACGCCTGAGTGATAAACTTGCAGCTCCAAAGATTCCTCGAGTCAAAGCAGTAAAAAGCATCCTTGCAGTTAGTCAGATAGTCGCCGACCACATTTTCGTTCTGCACGCCTTGGAGATTTTTCTGCGGGAAGCGCGCAGCAAAGCGAACAAACTCAGGCCGAATTCCCTTCAGCCCGCTTGAGGTGTGCAGCTTCAGGCTCTCGATACGCTTAAAATACTCATCCTTCGAAACTTTTTCATTGAGGATATAGTATTGTTTGTTGCGAAGATTCACGCAGCCGAAACAATCTGTGCAGCCGATGCAGTTTCGTAAAAAATACGAACTGGAGCAATTATCGCAGTTCTGCAGGTACGTTGCTGCAGTCGATGCATTCGTAGCACAGTTCGCACTTATCGGCCCGAAAGCAATCGACTACATCCTCGCAGGAATTAATCGAATACGAGTAATAGCAGTCGCGGTTCTTGTCGGAATCAAAAATCAGATAGCAGTTTTTATTCTCGCCGGCGTAGTTTGTGTAGTCGCTGTTCTCGTCAAGCTGAGCTGCGCGCTGCAGGTTCGGCCTCGGCGCTTCAGCCATCAGCTCCCGAAACTGTTCGAAGAATGGACGCTTAAAGTCAAAGTCTCTTCCCGTAGCAAAGCGATCCCATTTATCAGACCACCAGTAGAGGATGTCGTAGACGGGCACGCTGTCTTCCGGAGGAACATTTGTGACAATTCGCTTGCCTGTTGCCGCGCACTCTCTAGGAAACAAATTGCGCTGGTTGGCAAATGCCATCCGCCGCCGTGAACGCTCTTCGGGACAAAGCGTCGGCTCGGGCACTTCGAGCTTGTCATAATATTCGCGGTCGGAGTCGCTGACCTCAAAGCGCTTACCTGAGATGCGGCAGATTCGCTCATCCTTAGACGGCTTGCGTTTGTCTTCAGTCGAGTCGCTCAGGGCGTCTAGGCGGGGAGAAAGTTTCGGCTCCGGCTTAGGAGCCTCACCCGAGCGCAGCATCTCATAGCCCGCTTCGCCGTTTGCGTAAGTGACTTCCCGCTCAATTTCAAAACCGTGGTTGCGATACCAGCCGACAAGCCTTCCATCGGCGAACACACTAGAGCGGCTATACCCGCTTTGGTCGATCGTCGACAAAGTATAACGCAGCAGCCTGTCGCCGATACCACTGCCGCGGTAGGCCTTGCGCACGCAAATTCGCTCGATTCTAGCAGCACCGTCTAAATAGCGTACCCGGGCGGCAGCAATCGGCTCTGCGCCCTCAAGTGCTAGCAAGTGAGTTGCCGAGGAGTCTGTTCCGTCGAATTCGTCTTCGTATGCAAATTGCATTTCCTCAACGAATACGCAGCCGCGCACAAACAGCACCATCGCTAGCTCGTCAAGGGAGCTGACTACTTTAAAGCTCACAGATGAAGCTTCGGGCATTAAGAGGTCCTGCGCTGTGCGGTGCTAACTGCTCGGGTCGAAGGCTAGTGTAGGATAAATGTCCTGCTCCAGCCAAGCGCGCAGGCTTTTCTTCTGCTTGCTGGGGCTCTGTTCGAAATCAAACAACAGCGAAATTAAGGTCGGTTCACCATTTACGGCGCTCTTAAGGCGCTGCTCCGGCTCGAAGTAGCCGTACCAGAGAGAAATTTGCTTCATCGCCGCATCAAAGGAAACGCCTTCATGCTCCGTCAGCCAGAGCACAGTGGCAAAGCCGGTTCGGTGCACTCCGTCAGTGCAGTGAAACAGAACAGGTGTCTGAGCGCTGTCGAGCGCCTCAAAGATTCTGTCCATGCGCTGCTGCGTCGGAAGGGCCGAGCTGCGAAGCTTCGCATGGACGTAGGTTGCCCCAGACTCTTCGACCACGCGGCGCTCGCTCACCCCGTATTCCATATCTCCGGGACCGCCTAAGCGCAGGTCTACCACCGTCTTGATGCCGTGCTCGTCTATCACCTCTTTCAACCGTTCGGGACTCATCTCCCCTGCTCGAAAAAGCTTTCCGGGGATTACCTCGTGGAAATTCTGATAAACGACGCGGTTGAAGGCGTATGTTCCGGCAGCGGGAATCAGCAGCACACTATAAAGCAGTGGAATAGTGCACAAAAAGGAGAAGGCCACCGCTCCGCGCAGTGAGGCACTTCGACTACCCTGCAAGTGGTTAATTCTGCCCATGTATGTGCTTAAAATTATCAGGAGCCGTAGTTTCCAACGAGTGAAAATTTGTTTAGGGCGCTAACTGAAAGCTAGCCGTGCTTGGCGCGGCTTTAAGCCATGCTCTAGGTCTGTTTTTACAGGGAGGCTCCGCTAGGAAAATGGGACATTTGCCCAAGCCGCAGAAGTTCTGGAATCCCGGGCAGCTATTGCCGCCGATAATACAAATGTCCTAGCGCCGGTTAGACTGGAACCAGCAGGTCTTCAAGAAAAAACGCGGAGAGCTGGGCACGGCCGTCGAGGTCAGCCTTGGTGTAGAGGGTCGTTGCCTGCTGGCGCACAGTCTTCTCGCTTGTGCCGCGCACCTCAGCGATCTGTTTATGGCTAAGACCTTTTAGCAGCAGCATTCCGACTTCTTTCTCGGCTTCGCTAAGCCGCCACGACTCAAATTGATTATCAATCTCGACCGACAGTCCCTTAATTAGAGTCGAGCTCTTCTCCTTCCATTGCTGCAAATCGCGCCGGGCAGCACCGACCGCTCCCGTTAGCACGCGGTTAGCGCTTCTAAGGCGCTTGACCTTCAGCCAGAGATAAAGTGAGCCTGCGGCGGCCAGTATAAAGAAGGTGCCTTCTACAGTAATGTGACTCAGTGACTCGCCTTCGAGAATATCTTCGACGATATCGTACAGCGCAACACAGATAACTATAGTAAGGAATCCGGCGCTGATTTGGCGCTCACGAATTGACTCTTCGATTAAATGCTCGTCTAGCGCTTCAGCACTCATTGACTGTCCCCTATTAGATTGTCGGATTCGTATCCAGCAAAGATTTCCCGGTAAGTCAGATCAAACAAAGAAAGTGAGCCGTCCGGTGATTCGTAAAGCAGCCGCGGATACAAATCCTTAAACTCCTTGCGCTGAAAAACTTCCTGGCTGGCGCGACGCGGAAAACAATCTCTGTTAAACAGCCACAAGCGGTTGTATTTCGCCACATCAGCAATCGTTATCCGGTCGTCGTTAATTCCGGCACAGCGCAGCGTTCGTGACGTAGGTGCGCTGTCAATCAGATACTCCTTGCGCCGGCCCTCGGCATAAAACCTGCTCGGCACATACGAACACTTCGTCATATGCAGCACGACATCGCCGCCTTGGAAGTGATCGTTTAAAAACTGATAAGCAGAGCGCTCTGCCGCCGATGCCTTGCGCTCGAAGTAGTAATCACCGAGCGCATTGCCCGAAAGCACGATAACCAACGGCAGTATCCATACTACATCTACCATCGGAGCAAGCCGCGAAAAACCGGCAGCGGCAAGAATTACAAACGCTGGGAGGACAAAAATAAAATACCGCACGTGAAACATACTGCTGCCAAGCTGCGACAAGGCCCAAATAACCGCCACCGGCAGCAGCAGCCAGCAAAAGAGCATCAGCGTCTCGGCAGTGCGCTGCCTGGAGCGCAGCGCTGCGTAACCCGCGAACACGACTCCGCTAAGCAGCAGAAATAGCAGCAGTGCCGACTCCGAAGACAGGTGGTACCAAATCGAGACAAAGGTTTGAAAAGCAGGTGAGCGCATCCAGCCCATAGTGAGCTTGTGCAGATAATGCGAAAACATCATATACAGCGCCGGAGAAACCAAAACTCCGATAGCCGCGCACGAAAGCACTAGCTGCTTAAATCTGCCGCGGCGAAGCGCGATAAGCAGCGCACCTAAGACAAGACAACCAATCAGCAGCGCACCGAGGTAGTGCAGGTAAACCGTCAACGAGGCAGCAATCACCCAGGCCGCGCCGTCGCGCCCTCTGCCTTCTCTGACAAACTTCAGCAAAAACACCGCGGCTAAAATCAAAAAGAACAAAGCAGCGGAATACACCCGAATAAACTGGGCATACCTGACGTGGATCGCCGAAGCGCTGAGCAGAAACGCCGTCCATACAGCTGCGCGCGTGCCGAAGAGCTGCCAGGCCAAATACGCCGCAGCCGGAACGCTTAAGACCGCAAACACAATCGCGAGAGATTCAAAGGCAAACTCAGAACCACCAAACAGCATCGACCACCAACGATACAGGCGGCTAGCTAAAAAGGGATTATCGTCACAGGGCCAAGAATTAAAAAGAGTGTCGTTTGACAGCCGTGACAGCAGTATCGTGTAGCCTTCATCCAGCCAGATGCTGCCGTCAGTAGCGCGGTAAAAGCGCAGCACGGCCGCCAGCAGAGTCAAAACCACAACTGCCAGCAAGGCAGTTTTTAGCTTTGGTTCTGAGCTAGAATCATCCATCACTAAAAATTTCTCAGCCCCTACTCCGCACAACAGCCGTCAAACCAATCCTTCAGAGAACGCATGCAGCTTGCCCCAACTTTGTGCCCGACGTCTTCGGTGCAGTAAGTCACCTCCGCGCCAAGCGAGCGAAGACTATCTCGCCCGCGCTCGGCCTTAACGATTGGTATTGTATCGTCCAGCGTCCCGCTTGCCATGAAATACTTTGGCAGCGCAGCCGCGCCGCTGCGAATCTCTGGCGCGACAAAGCGCTCCTGTTGATCGAAGACAACGCGCGGGATGAATCCGGCTAACAGAGCCACTCCTTTAAACAGCGACGGCTTTTGCAGGCTGAGCGAAGACACCATCGCTGCGCCCTGACTAAATCCAAACGCAAACAGCTTATCCGGGTCGACGGGGTACAAGTCGGGCAGCGCTGAGACAAAAAAATCGAGTTTGCTGAGCGCAGCCTCGAGCTGTTCAGGCTGGGTCGGCCTTCTCGGGCCTTCGTCCCAGGCCTCGCCCTTGGCCCACTCGTCGACGAGCCACCAGCTCTTGCCGCCGATTGGGTCGTCCATGAACGCTTCGGGGCTCACGGCAATCGGCCGATGCTCTCTAAAAGCGCGGCTGAACGGCCACATAACTCGTGCATTTCCGGCCCTGCCGTGGACAAGTATCACAGCAGCCCGTGGATACTCAGCATCTTCAGGCAAATAAACCCTATGATTAAGACCGGAAAAGGCGATTTCCTGCGCAGAGGCTTCTCGGTGAGTGATCATTTCCCTTTTGATAGGCGAATTTACGGCGAAAACAAATCAAAACGTAATACGACTTGACCGTAATACGCTTTTTGACTAGAAACCGCATGTTTACTCGCCGCGCTTTTTTGGAGCAAGTCGGGTAAATTGCAAAATTTCCAGTGCGTCCCCATCGTCTAGCCTGGTCCAGGACACCGCCCTTTCACGGCGGCGACGGGGGTTCAAATCCCCCTGGGGACGCCATTCTTTTCAATTACTTACATTTCCGACCGCGGACTGTTTGTCCTTGCGGGTAACGAGCGGGGAAAACTCGCGTCGACTCTTTTGGCAGAAGCCACAATTACACGCTAACGTAAGTTCATGGACGTTCTAGCC
>JAUIIP010000162.1 GCA_030431555.1 bacterium | reverse complement strand
GCGGTGCAGTCCCAACCTGCGCTGCGAAGTAGAGCTTAAGCGGCCGACCGCGATACACAGGCAGAGAGTTTTTGACGACCGCTCTGCGCAGTACCTTATTCAGCATGCCTGTAGGCACTCTGCGTTCCCGAGAAGTTGCCGCCTGCTTTACGGCCTCAATAATTCGCGGACAACGCCTTCCCGACTTAGCGCTAATAAATACAATGCTCGCATAAGGTGCGAATTTGATCTCGCGGCGAATCTCGTCAGTAAATTTCTTTACTGTGCGGTTGTCCTTTTCCACCAGATCCCACTTATTTACCGCAATAACCAATCCTCGCCCCTGGTCGTGCGCAATCCCGGCGATCTTAACATCTTGGGCGCTGGGTCCATCGCTAGCGTCAATCACCACAACCGCCACGTCACACTCAGACAGCGCTCGCAGCGTTCTCATCGCGCTATACTGCTCAACCCGATTGCCGATGCGAGCTTTTTTCCTAATCCCCGCCGTATCAACGAGAATGTACTTCTGGCCATCGCGTTTTAATTCGAGATTTAAAGAGTCCCGTGTCGTGCCGGCTATGTCGGAAGTAATAGTCCTTTGTTCACCACTTAGAGTGTTGACCAAAGTTGATTTTCCGACATTCGGCTTTCCTACTATCGCAACCCTAATTTCGTCCGGTACACGGTCGACTATTTCCGCCTTCTCTTCTTCGGTCTCCTCAGGCTCGACGCTTCCGATCAGGCCCTGTTCCCGAATATCGCGAAGCCGATGCGTGCTCTGATACTGCTCAGCACTCAATTCAATACCACTTGCCGAATCGAGGGATTCGCCGGGAACAAATACCGGAGCAAAAACCGGCTCCGCCTCGGGTTCAAAAGGTTCTGAGGCCGCCTGTAAGACTTCGGCTGCTTCTTCCTCTTTTTCCTCTTTCGCCAACTCGGCGACTATTTGCTTTACTCGCTCGTTGGCCTCCCGCTCCGCTGCGAGCTGACGCTCTTTGCGGTCGTGCCAGGATCGTTTTAGCGCTTCGTAGTTGTCGAGCTCCTCAAGACTGCCTTCTACCAGCGGATTAACGCCGTGTCCGTATCTCGCGCTAATATCTTGCAGAGGCTCGATGCCTAGCGCGTAAAAGTCAGCCAACTTCAAATGCTGTTCCTTGCCGTCACACTTGTTAACGATAAAATAAACTGGCTTACCTCGATCGGCGAGTGGTCTAAGCAGCTCTACTATGTCCCGGTCACCCGGATGCAGCCCGGCATTGCCGTCAAACAAAGCGTAGATAATGTCTGCCTCTTCTATTGCCACCTGGACCTGCTCTGAAACCAGCTTCGCGAGCGGATCATTCGAATCCTTTTCAAATCCCCCGGTGTCTACAACTACAAACGGAACACTATAGCGTTCAACGGGAGCGTAGTTTCTGTCGCGAGTTACTCCGGGTTCATCCTCAACAACTGCCTGGTTGCTGCCGGTAATAGCGTTAAACAGTGTCGACTTGCCCACGTTCGGGCGCCCGACAATAGCCACAATTGGTGTTCTAAGTGCCATTATCTATTTTATACCAACGCGATGCAGGCCCGCCCTCGACTGAGGCCAGTCCTTCTTCACACTCACAAAGAGCTGAAGGTTAATGTGCGTTCCGAAAAAACGTTCTAATTCCAGGCGCGCAGCCGTGCCTATCTTCTTGATCATCGCTCCGCCTTTGCCGATGACCATTGGCTTGTGGTTGTCTCTTGCAACATAAATCGCTGCAGATATTTCCAAACCTCGCTCAGTTTCTTTCCACTGCTCGACAGCAACTGCAATTTGATACGGCAGTTCCTGCTGTAGAAACTTGATAGCTTGCTCACGAATCCGCTCCTCGGCAATTTCCCGCTCACTTTGGTCAGTCAGCGCATCGTCAGCAAACAAGGGCGGGCTCACCGGCAGCAGCCTTTCTATCTCTTCGAGCAGAAGCTTAACGCCGTCGCCGGTTTTCGCCGAAATTGGAATTACCGGCAGCGATCCGGAGTCACCTCCGAATACCCGGTCCACCTCGGCGATTTGAGGTAACAGTGCTTCTTTTACCAGAAGATCAACCTTATTAAGGACAACAAGCGAAGGCTGCATCCCACGCTCTTCAAACACACGCTTGAGCGCCTCGAAACGTCCGCGATCTTTCGCCGCACGCGAGGCATCAACAACGAGCACAAGACTGTCCACACTTGACATGGCGTCGTAGGCTTCTCTAAGCAGTGTCCGATTTAACTCTGAGCGAGTGTGTCCCTTAAAGAAGCCGGGAGTATCGACGAACACAAATTGAGCTCTGTCGCTGGTTCGAATGCCTTGAATGCGCCGTCTTGTCGTCTGCGGCTTGGCCGCTGTAATTGCTATGCGCTCACCCACAAGGGAATTGAGCAGCGTCGATTTGCCGGCATTCGTGTCTCCCACTAGCGCAACAAATCCCGCACGGAAATCTTCCATGTTTTTTCCCCGCCCGTCTTGAGGCAGATCTCCCGGACTGCCGTCCAGGCCGTCTAAATCACTTTTAGAACTATCCATAAATCTCTGCAGGTAGCGCTTTAAGCTGGGGCGCCGCTGTTCTCTGCTGCTTCCGGCTCCTGGGTAGTGTTCGCGAGCAGGGCCGACTCAATTATTGCCGTTTGACCGTCGGCTAATACTACATCCGATATACTAGGTGTCAATTTCTGCAAAGCCACCCCGGCTGCCTCCTGCTGTGCAGCTTTCTTGGTAGCTCCGCGCCCCCGACCGGCAACCTCTCCGTCCACTACAACAACCGTGACGAAGGTCGGTGCGTGCTCAGGGCCCTCGACCAGCTCAACCAAGTAATTAGGCGGCTCGCTGCCCGCCGCGTGCAGCGCCTCTTGCAGCTCGGTTTTCGGATCACTCGGAGTAACAACCTCGAGCCTTTTGCCGAAGATCGCCTCAATCACCCCAAGTGCCGTGTCATAATTGCTGTCCCAGTATATCGCCCCGATTATTGCCTCCATCACGTCGGCAAGAATCGACGGTCGGTCAGCACCGCCACTCGCTAACTCTCCGCGCCCTAGTCGAATAAAGGGTCCGATTTCGAGTTCTCGTGCAATCTCGGCCAGCGATGAAGTATTGACCAGCGCCGCTCTCATCTTTGAGAGATCCCCTTCCCTCGCCTGTGGATGCAAATCACTCAGCAAATGCGCGACACTCAAATCGAGAACCGCGTCTCCGATAAACTCCAATCGCTCGTAGTCTGAGCGTTCTTGGAATCCTAGGACGGAACGGTGAGTCAACGCGCGCTCAAAAAGATCACGCTTGTTAAAGTTATAGCTCAGCTGTTTCTCCAGCTTTGCGTAGTCAGAACGAGGTTTGTAAGCAGGTTCGTCGCCCTCAAGCTCGTCCTCCGCTTGGAAACTTAATTTATCGCGATCCTTGCTCCGCTTCTGAACAAGCCTCCCTTCAGAATTGCGTTCGTACTCCTTGCGCTTCTTCTGTTTCTTGCCGCCCTGAAAGTCATCCCAGATTTCCCTTTCCTTTTTTTCAGGAACGGAACGCTCGGATCGCTTCCCGCCGGAACGCTTTTTTTGCTCTGCCTTGGCTGCTGCGCCTATGCCGAGCTTTCCTGGTTTAATAATTCGCATCTTATGTGCTCTTCTCCCTCGTTTAACTCCAGCGCCCTAACTTTTAGAGTCTGTCCACAGCGAAAGTTCTTCGCGGCATCAGCGCTCACGGTTGCTGCAAGCGGCATAAACTCACGTGAAGTGCCGCTGAAGCTGACAATCTCAGCGACTTCCTCCGTCTGCTCGATTACAAACTCAAGTTCCTTTCCAACGAGCCGCGACATACACCGACGCTTCGCTCTAGAGCCGACGGCGCGCCAACGAGCTGCCCGTTTGCGGCGCTCAGCTACATCCACCGAGTCAGCAAGTCTAGCCGCCGCAGTGTCGCTTCTCTCCGAATACGGAAAGACGTGAACGTAGGCAAAGCCAAGCTCATCAAACAGCTCTATCTGCTCGTCGACGCTATCACGCGTTTCGCCCGGGAAACCACAGATTACATCAGTTCCCAGGGTACATCCGGGCCAAAGCGAGCGGATATCACTAATTAATGAGCATACCTCAGTCATTCGGTACTTTCGATTCATTTTCTTAAGGATTGGGTCCGAAAACGCCTGTACGCAGACGTGGAGGTGCTCGCAGAACAGCTCGGAACCGCTTAGCACCTCGAGCAAAGCATGAGAGATATCGTTTGGGTCAATCGAGCTTAGACGAATTCTCTCCACGGGACGGCGCCGTTCAACCGCCTGTAGCAGCTCAGTCAGACTACTGCCGAAATCTTCCCCGTATCCACCTATGTGAGTCCCAGTCAGCACTACTTCGCCGTATCCCAGCTCGCGCAGGCGTTCCAAATCATCGAGCAAGTCCACCACAGCGCGTGAGCTCAATCGGCCGCGAGTTTGAGGTATTATGCAAAAGGTGCAGCTGTTCTCGCAGCCCTCCTGAATTCGCAGATGGTATCTCGATCTCAGCCTAACTCCCCCGAGACTCTCGCCCGGTCCCTGCAAGGCCGGAGGAAACTCACCGTCGAGTGAAATTGAACGCCAGCTCGGTCCGCGCTTGGATGGGCGCTTGCTTCGCGATTTCGCAAGAGTGTCCAAACTGACCAACGCCGGATCCTCGTCTTGCTGCTCCCAGTTCGGGTCCTCGACCGCACGCAATACTTCTTCCCGCCGTCCGGCCCCAACCACGGCGTCAACCTGGTCGTGGTCGAACGCGGTGCCGTCTTCGAGCGAAGCCATGCAGCCTGTGAGGACAATCCTCGCACCGGGGCGGCGGCGGCGAAGCTTTCTGACTTCGCGCAGCACGTCTTTGTCTGCCTGGTCCGTTACGGTGCAGCTATTTATCACATACACGTCGGCTTCATCTTCCGCGCGGCACGGCAAAGCTCCGCGTTCAACCAAAGCCGCCTGCAATTCGATGGTGTCCGCATGATTGCTGCGGCACCCAAATGTCTGAAATCCGACTTTAAGAGGTCGCCGGGAGGTCATAGAGCCTCCTTTTCGATAATGCCCCCGCCGAGGACCTGAAAATCACCTTCGTCGTCGGCATCTGGACAATAGAAAACAGCCGCTTGCCCCGGACTAACAGCGCTCCACTCTTCTGTAAAATGAATTCTCGCACGGGTCGCCCCGTCAGCAGCCGGCGCTAGCGGCTCTATTCGGCAGCGAACGCCCGCGTGGCGATATCGCAGCTTTACATTCGCCTCAAGCGGGCCATCCGGCATCTTGCCGCTTACCCAGTTCACGCCGCCTACGGTGAATTCGCTCTTTTCAAGTTGATGCTTTTCGCCGACGGTAACCGTGGCTGTCTCCGCATCGATATTTAAAACGTACAGCGGATTCTTGGCACTAACGCCTAAGCCTTTGCGCTGACCGACTGTAAAGTTGTGAACGCCCTGGTGCTTACCGACTAATTCCCCGCCTGCCGCGCGAATCTCGCCGGGCACGGATTTGCCGCTCATTTTACGCACAAAATCTCCGACGGCACCGCTCACGAAGCAAATATCTTGGCTCTCCGCCTTGCTTGCCACGCTTAAGCCATGCTGGCCTAGATAGTCACGAACTTCTGCTTTCTTGAGAGCCCCGACAGGAAACAACGTGCGACCCAAATCTCGCTGCGTCATTGCATACAAAAAGTAGCTCTGATCCTTAGCTTCGTCTTTTCCGGTAAAAAGCGCATAGCTTCCATCTGCGAGCGGCTTAATCTGCGCGTAGTGTCCGGTTGCTACGACATCGATTCCCAGCGCGGAGGCACGCCGCCTAAGTTCACGAAACTTAACTTTCCGATTGCATTCGAGGCAGGGATTTGGCGTTAAACCGCGAACGTATGATTCGACAAAGGGCTTTATTACAGACTCTTCAAACGAGTCCTCGAAATCAAACACGTAATATGGAAACTCATAGTATTCAGCCACCTTTCTAGCATCATCGAAATCGGCCGGTGCGCAGCAAGTAGCTTTCGCAGCATTTCCGTTATTGTTGCGGTAATCCCATACCTGCATCGATATCCCGACCACATCGTAGCCTTGATCGATAAGCATGAGTGCCGAAGCACAGGAGTCGACTCCGCCGCTCATGGCAACGACAACACTGCGCCGTATTTCCTCTGCTGCAAGGTTCATCTTATCCGGCCGCCGGTTGGTAGTTGTCAGCGATATCGTTCGAAGCGTCGCGCATCCGTTGCAAACAGCCAACGAGAATCTTAGCTCCCTTGCGCACGTCAGCTTCCTCAACATCCCAGTCGAGGCTTAAGCGCAGAGCTTCGCGGGCTTGAGTCTGCGGCATGCCCATCTCGGTAAAGACGTGTGAGGCTTCTTGCCGGCCCGAGGAACAGGCAGAACCGGTGCTGGCTGCAAGCCCGGCTAAATCAAGCGCTGCTACGAAATCGTCTCCACGAACTCCGGGCAGTCGAATCGCCAAGGTGTTGGATAACGCAGCGTCTGCCGCTGGGGTAATCCGCTGTGCCTCGGGAACGTCCGCGTGGATGAGTTCCCACAATAATTCACGTGCTGCCGATACGCGCGAGCGCTCGCATTCACCGGTTTCAGTCAATTCTTTTGCGGCGGCACCGAAGCTCAGAATCCCGGCAAGGTTTTCGGTTCCCGCCCTAAAACGTTGCTCTTGAGGACCACCTAGCAGCAAGGGTTTGAACATCCTGCATCCATCGCCGTCCATGCGAAGTACAAGCGCTCCGACACCTGACATTGCTCCAATTTTATGACCCGAAATTGCGAGCGCATCAACACCGGCAGCGAATAGGGACGCAGCATCGAAGTTCGCCTTACCCAGCGCTTGTGTCGCGTCACATACGATTGCAGCACTTATTCCTTCAGACCTTAGCAATGCAGCCGCTGCCGCTACATCTTGGAGCGCACCTGTTACATTGTTCGCTGCCATTATACAGACCACTTCCGTCTGCTCGTCACACGCTTCGCCAATCGCTGTTGGCTCCAGGCGCCCGTTTAAATCTGGTTTAAGTAAGCGCAGTTCGTAGCCCAACTCCCCAGCCGCCCTAAGCGGCTCAAGAACAGCTTGGTGTTCATGAGCACCACAAACAATGTTTGCGCCTGGAGGTAGAAAAGCGGGTAGAAATCCATTCAGCATTAAGTTGCAGGCTTCCGTTCCCCCCGAGCAAAAAACAATTCGCCCTATATTGCCTTGTGCCAGCCCGAGGAGCTCAAGCAAACTGCTCCTCGCGCGGCGAAGACCGGCACGAGCCTCGCGACCAGCCCTGTGGATGCTCGAGGGGTTGGCACCCCGCTCACAGTGCTCCGACAAGGCGCTAATAGCGGCTTGCCTGGCACTGGGCCTCAATCGGGCACTAGCATTCGCGTCGAATCTAAGCAATTGTAATTACTCGCTATAATGCTTCTAAAGTTTAAACGGAGGCCTATTTTAGCGCGCTTTTAAGCAATACCCCACAAAATGGCCAAAAAATATAAAGAAATCAGCTAAAAATGTCGACTTTACTTGCATGAGTAGTAGTTTAGGCTCGATTGTTTCCCAAACCGGTAGTATCGCTGCGACGGCACAAGGTGCTTCTGCGCGCGGCTCTGAAGCTGGTGCTGCGAGTAATGCGGGAAGCCCTTCGACAGCAGCTGCTACCTCAAGCGGTGCCGCAGTTGTCTCACTCAGCGCATCGAGCAAGGAACGGGCGGCAAGCCGCGGCGAGTCCCGCCAGGTGGATGCTGCGTTCGAGAAACAAGCATCGAAAGCATCCAAACAGAATTCCGGCAAAGGCAAAACTGTCAACGTCTCCGCTTAGCCCTCGTGCGAGCCGCCAGCTAGAGCAAACTTCTATATCCCTCTCGAAAAGTAGGAAACTCGAACGTATACCCGCTTAGTTTAAGTCTTCGATTACTTACGCGCTTGCCGCTCGGCTGTTCAGTGAAATCGGGCGCAGAGAGAGTTTTTCCTTTCTGAGCTGCTATCCAAGATATTACCTCGGAGCGCAGAGCAGGATCGTCATCTACAGCGTTGTAAATGCTTTCCGGGGCGCTCAATGCGCTGAGATGCATCAACACTCCTGCGCAGTCTTCACGGTGAATCCGGTTCGTGTAAGCGTTATCCGCTTCAC
>JAUIIP010000161.1 GCA_030431555.1 bacterium | reverse complement strand
AAGCACAGCTCCCTCGAACAAAGGATCAAGGACCGCACGAAAAGTATTGTTCGACTCAAAATGCAGCGAACCCTGGTAGACCGCCGGGAGACTGCCTGAGGTGTAAACCGTTAGTTGCGCTAGATACTCCGGTATCACCGAAATAGAACATAGCGTTGCCGCAGCAGCAGCAAACACTCCTGAGGCGGCGAAGGTAGCGAGCAGCACCGATCGTCGCACCGCAAAACAATAAGCCAATCCGAATAAATAGTACGTGGGCTTTAATGTAAGCAAAAACCCAAGAATCAACGGTGAGCGCAAGCGCTCACCTCTGCGCCAAGCCGCTAAATGAAACAATGCGCCCGCAGCCATAAGCGAAGTTTGTCCCAAAAGAACCGATGCCACTCCGTTCCAAGAGACTAAAGCCAGCACAAAAAACAGCGACAGGAATGTTCTCGCTCCCGACGACTTAGCTCGGAAACGAAAGACACCGCTGATAAACAGCAGCAGCCCAAACGAAATCCAGCAAGTCTGGGCCAGCACTGGGCTTAGGCCAAAGATTAGGGCGAACGGGAACCAGATAATCAGCACCGTGGGCGATACTCCAACCGGCATAGCGAAACTCGCTCCGTCACCGAAATACTTGAGCATCACAGCTTGCTGGGCGTTTACATCGTAAATGCTCGCAATATTTCCCGCCCAGTATTCGCGGACAAGCAGAATATGATAGAGGAAGTCCTGAATCGAAAGTTGACCGCCGCGCATGCCAGATTCAGTACTCGCCCGCACGGATGCGAAGTAGGCCGCAGCGATCATCAGCGCCACCGCAATTGCACAGCCTAAGAACTTAAGCAGCTTCCTCCCGATACCGGCTTCATGCTGATTTTCGCTCACCAGTTTACCAAGTAGTTAACTAAGAAATACCGCGTGAAAACATCGCATATTAACAGGACAGCATTGCCCGCGTACGATAGATTTAGCGCGTTGTTCTGCTTGGGGTAAAAGCATTTCTGCTCCTAGCGACGCCGGATAGGACATCCTCAAACTCAACGCATTTCGGACCGACTGGAGGGTAATTCATGCGCAAGGTTGCAATAGGCATCTCACGAATTCTTTTTATTTTGGCAGCATTTTCGCTTTTGGCAGCCTGCGGCGGCAGCGACAGTGACGACGACAGCGGCGGCGGCACAAACGTCAGCCAAGATTTCAAAGAGGATTCGTGCAATCAAATCGGGCTCACTAAGATCGCTAACGGCTTTTCATGCAGCCCCGGCGAAGATCCCGCCGCAAACTCTGTCGTGAGCCTGGATATCCTTGACGCAAGCGGCGGAATTGGTGCCTGCACAGGAGTTGTCGTTGACAGCCAGATCGTTATGACCGCGGGACACTGCCTAGCCGGAACGGTAGCGGCAATTCAAGTGAGAACTGAAGCCGGTCAGGAAGTGTTCGCTTCCTCTATTTCACAGCATCCCGGATACAGACGCAGTGACGGAGTGCTATTCGACGACTACGCATTTATTTTCACTAACGAAGCTATCAACACTGCCAAAGGCTCAATTCTGTTGTCTCGTGCACCCCAGGTGGGCGAAGAAGTTTACGTTGCAGGCCGCGGAGAAACTTCTCAAGGCAGCGGACCAGTCGATAACATATACGCCGGCGCAGCGGTAATTCAGAATGTGAGCAACTCGCACATCTGGATTAGCTTCGAAGGCAATCAAAGTCATCCTTGCGGCGGAGACTCTGGCGGACCGCTCTTGGTTAAGCTGGGTAACGGCAATTTAGCTGTAGCCGGGCTCGTCTCCCAGAGCGCCCCCTCAGTTGAAGTTGAGACTATTTGCAAACCGGGCGACCTAACTATTTACGGGAACGTCCAAGCTCAATCCGTACTGGACTATATTACATCGCTGGCACCAAACACCGGCGTAAAATAGTTCGCTTAGATTTTATTAGGCGGGTCGAGCGAAAGCTCGACCCGTTTTTTACGCGGCTCGCGTGGCAGTATGCAAAATCATCAGCTTCTGCCAAACCTTCCTTGACAGTCCGGTAGTCAAACTTTCAATTTCATTGACTGCGGCAAGAGCGACTTCGTCTTCAAACTCCTGAACGTAAATAGCTGCTATCTTTCCTGTGAGCGACAGCATCTCACTGCAGTAGTCTAGGTAACGCCCCAGCTCAAACGCGCTCATAGTTCTTTGCGGGGAAGACTCCGTCTCCGGCCCGGACGAGAGCAAACGCTCGGGATCTTTTGTAAGCTGGTGCATGTCTATTAGGTGAGCAATGGTTCTTAGCTCATGGACAGCTTTCAGTGCTCGGGTGCGCTTAATCCTGTTTTCAAATGTTGCTAAAAAGAATATCGCTGCTCCTATTAGCACTACGTCGTTGATGCCTGCCTCAAGCAGTTGAATGAACTCCACCAATTCAATGCCTCCTTTAGGCATTTTTAGAGAGAACATCGTAGTTAACAAACCGGCCACAATCACGGCAATCAGCAGCACGCTTCCTGCCCGCAGCGTAAAAATCGGTCGTGCAATTGAATGTGATCGACGTTTGGCATGCTTGGCGACAACAAGGAGCTGCTTAGATAGCTTGCCGAGGCTCGAATCAGGGAAGCGCTCAATTATTCGCTTTGAAAGTTTAGCGACTGATTGCTCGATTAAATCTGGATTGAGTGACTGGGGCTTAAACTCAGCCATATCTGCTCCCCGGAATACTGGCTAAAGTTTATTACAGGCCGCGGGGATCTTACAACGAGATTATGCCGGTTTAAGGCAGTGGAAGTATCCAATCTGATAACTTGCTCGGACTTCGCCTTTATCCAAGCCGTAGCGTTTCTGATACTCGGCAATCAAGCGAGTCAGTTCACGACGATTTAGCAGCACGCCGCTGTTAGAAAGATGTCCACCGGTTATGCCGAGTTCGTGCAAGGACCTGAAAAATGCCAAAGCATCCTCATATCGTGCATCCTCGCGCATCGTCTTTCGCCACAGAACAGAAAAACCGGTCTTCTCTAGCACTCGTTTAATTGCAGCCATTTCCGACAGCTCAGTGGCCGGCAGTTTTTCCGGAAAAAGAGTGCGCCGAAGCGAATGCAGCTCCGTTAAGGTCCCGGTGACCATCATCGAAAAGAATAGCCGTCCACCCGGAACAAGTAGATCGTGTAATTTTTTAAAAAGCTCGTCGTGGGGAAGTACCCACTGGATAGTACTGCTGCTGGTAATCAGATCAAACCGCTTGTTGGATTTGAATTTTAGGATGTCCGACACGATCCACTCGACGTCATCAGCAAAAGTTCGCAAATTCGCCTGATCAATCATTTCTTCGGATATATCAACAGCAGCTATCTCCGCATCGGGAAAGCGATTAACTAAGCGTGCCGTTAGAATGCCGGTTCCACAGCCGACATCGAGAATTTTAGTCGGGGGCGGATCCAGCTGAAAAAGCGAAACTAAGCGATCGGCAACGCGCTGCTGCACATCGGCGTGCTTTTCGTACGAGCGCGCCGCTTTCGAGAATCGCGCTTTTACATCATGTTTCACTGTCGACATCTTGCAGCAAATCCTTCAATCACACTAAGCGTCTTGTCCCTGCCTCGGGCTAGCAAGTAGTGCCCAACGTCTTTATATTCGACAAATTCGGCCTGCGGAATTAGCTCTGCAAGCAAGGCTCCTGCTTTTTCAGGAACTATCTCATCTTGCGCGCCGTGCAGAAGCAGCGTGGGAACTCGTATGCGGCGGGCCGTGCTCAATGCGTTATACGATTCCAAGAACGCCAGACCGCCGATGAGCGTATCATCAGGCAGCATGCCGGACTGCGAGAGCCAAAACTCCAACAAATTCTCATGCTGCGTGGAGGGATGCAAGACCGTCTTGAAAAAAGCTCTCAGCGCAAGTTCCCGATCCCGCTTTATCGCGCTGCGCAAGGCACGCAGCTGCAAAAGCGGGACTCCATGTTCAAATTCCGAGGTCTCTACGAACGATGGTGTAGCAGCCATCAGCACCAAGCCGCTTAGACAGTCGGGGAAATGGGCAGCTGCATCTAGGGCTATCATGGCACCGGTGGACCAGGCCAAGACGACTCCCGGGGGCCGACCCGCAAGCTCGGCAGCAAACTGCGCAGCAGCTTCGGAAGGCTGCCCGGTCTGAACAGGGCCAAGTGAAAATTCGTGTATCGAGTAACTTAGCTGCGCTAAACTCTCGGCCTCAACAGCAGATTTTGAAAAGCCCCAGCCGCCTAGAAAGTATTCGACGCCGGGGATCATTAAGGTCTCTCCAGAGGCTGGATTCCCGTGTGTTCTACGACCTCTCGCACAACTTGGACTGCGTCTCTTAGCTGCTGCTCGCTGTGCGTCAAACTGAGCGAAAAGCGAACTCTCGCCGTTCCCTCGGGGACCGTCGGTGGCCGAATCGCAACCGCGAGAACCCCTCTCGACAACAGTGCATCGGCAAACTTCAAAGCTGTTTCGCTGCTGCCGAGAATTAGCGGAACTATATGCGCGTCCCCGCCAGCGGGGACACCGGCACTATGCAGCGCATTGCGAAAGAACGCACTTTTCTCAAGCAGCGTTGAGCCTAACTCGGGTGAGTCAGCCAGCATTCTAACTGCATACGCAGCGGTAGACACGATGTGCGGAGGAAGCGCTGTATCGTAAATAAACTGTCGTGCGGAATTTACCAGCAAATCACATGCCTCGCGCCGTGCAAGAACAAAGCCGCCGTATGAAGCGAGCGACTTACTGAATGTAGCGGTGCGATACGGCACAAGCTCGGAAATGCCCATTTCGGAACAAAGACCTGTGCCCTTATCTCCAAAAACACCGACCGCATGAGCTTCATCAACCACAAGCTGCGCACCATAGCGAGCACAGAGCTCACTCATATCTCTAAGCGGCGCAATATCACCGTCCATACTAAAAATAGACTCGGTGACAACCAAAACTCGCTTAGCGCTGTCACTTTCCCTGACTTTTCGAAGCATATCTTCGAGTGAGTTTACGTCGTTGTGCTGAAAACGCATCATCTTGGCTCGGCTAAGCTGAGCACCGTCAAGCAAACTTGCATGAGCCAGGCGATCAAGCAGAATGACACTACTGCGATCGGCAAAGGTACTAAGCAGCGCCAAGTTCGCCAGGTATCCGCTTCCTAACACTAGGGCGGGAGACGCACTCCACTCCTCAAGCTCGGCCTCGCATTCTAGGTGCTGGCGTTTGGTTCCGCTAAGCAGCCTGCTGGCTCCCGAGCCTACTCCCGATTCGTTCACTGCATCAGCACACGCCGCGAGCAAAGCCGGGTTATGTCTAAGACCGAGATAGTCATTGCCGGAGAAATTGATTACCTGCCGACCGCCTGCTTCGGTGTATATTTGACCGTCGTCGAAACGGCGCAGCCCGCGCCACAGCCCCTTACTGCGGACGGACTCGAGCCTGCTGCACACCCACTGATGCTCAGCGCTAACATCCTCTTGTAACTCCGGCTTATTTGGCATGTACTGCCCTGCCCTCCAGGCCGCCTAGACACCTCGGTGCCGCGTGCCTTCCAAATCGAATTCTGCTAGAAAAGATTGAGTAATTCACGTGCATTTAAAACGCAAACCACAGTAAATTACAGGTTTTTGATTAGAAAACACAGCAGCTAAGAGATGCAGACTACCGAGTCAGACAGTAAGCAGCAAAAGCTACAGGGACGAATAGGCCCCGCCGCATCCAGGGTAGTCGAAGCATTCGCCGGCGCCGCGCCGGGGCTTGCGCTGGTTGAGGAGCGCATTAAGTCTTGCCTGCGCTCAGACGCCGAACTTTTAGAGACAATTCCCCACTACCTTCTGACCCAGGGCGGTAAACGCATTCGTCCTACGCTCGCTCTGCTCTCAGCCAGGATGTTAGGAATGGTTCGGCCCAGCTCCGAGCTGGTCGATGTCGCTGCCGGCATAGAGCTGATTCACATGGCGACTCTGCTGCATGACGATATCATTGATGAGTCACCAACCAGACGTCATAAGCGCTCCGCCTATGTCGAGTTTGGGATGATGCCGAGTTTGCTGGCCGGAGATTTTCTGCTGGTGCGTGCCTTCGGTCTCTGTGCTCGTCTCGATTCCTTTATCATCGAAGAAACAGAACGCACATGCATTGAACTGACTGAAGGCGAAATTCTCGAGGGAGTTTTGAATGATGGCATCACCCGCTCATTCGAAGACTACCTGGATGTCGTCGGAAAGAAGACTTCTTCTCTTTTTAAGCTTGCGGGCAAGGTCGGTGCTCATCTCTCCACATCAGATCCGGAGATAACTGAAGCTCTCGGGGAATTCGGACATTTCGCTGGTACGGCTTTCCAGATGATAGATGACATACTTGACGTTACGGCAGATGAAGATTTACTCGGCAAGCCTGCAGGCACGGATTTGCGCCAAAGAACTCCGTCATTGGTTAATATCGCTTGGCTGCAGAGCGAAGATCCTGCAGCGACAGAGTTTTTCGCATCTGAGAAGATTAGCGAAGCCGACGCCAAGCACGCGCTTGATTACTTATCGCAGTCGGCAGTTGTCTCCGAGTGCCGAGAAATCGCTTGCGAGTACGCAGCGAAAGCACGCGCCTCATTAAACAAGATCAAGCACCCCGAACTGCAGCTCGACACCAAAGAACAGCTGCTGGCAATAGTCGATTACACGCTCGAACGATGTCTCTAGGTCAAGCCGTAGACCGCGCTACGCCGGTCGATGTAGCAAGAACAGTAGAAAAGCAGCCGACGGGCGACGCAGGCAGCGGTCTAAAAATCCGCTGGTCGGACGGAGTCGAGTGCTTCTTTGACAGTGACCTGCTGCGGCGCGGATGTCCCTGCGCGACCTGCCGCGAGAAGGCCGGCGACAGTTCTCACGCCAAACCACTAGGGAATAAGCCCAGGCCTCGTAAAAACCTCTTGAACGTTATCGGCTCCGATTCCGGTAATCAGCTCAACCTTTCCCGCGTCTGGGCGGTCGGCAATTACGCTCTTGGCATTCGCTGGGGCGATGGGCACGATAGTGGAATATACACTTACGACTACCTTTGGCAGCTGCGTGAGCAGGCGCTCGCCAGCAGTGCAGAATCTGGGGATCAAAAATGAGTGCAGTTAGCACCGGCTTGGACAAACTAGTCGAATCTGATTTTGCTCAACTGGCCGGGCGAAAAGTCGGTTTGATTTGCAATCCATCGGCAGTGGACAAGAATCTGGACCATGCCGCGGACTTGATGGTAGCCAGCAAGAATTGCGATCTGGTGAAACTGTTCGCACCTGAGCATGGAATTCGCGGCGCACTTCAGGACATGGAGCAGGTTAAGTCGTTCGAGGATCCCAAAACTCGCCTTCCAGTAGTAAGTCTTTACGGCAACTCGCTAAAAAGCCTAACCCCGACAAACGAATCACTTGATGACGTCGACTGCCTTGTTTTTGATATACAAGATATCGGCGCTCGCTATTATACCTACGCTCAGACCTTGGCGTTTTGCATGCTCGCAGCCTCCCGTTTAGGTAAAAAGGTCGTAGTGCTCGACCGACCTAACCCGATTAACGGCGTCACGACCGAAGGCACTCCGCTAACTGACAGCTGCCGTTCGTTTTGCGGACTTTATCCGATATCCAATCGTCACGGACTGACGATCGGTGAGATCGCGCTGATGTTCGAACGGGGAGTAGACGGAAGCACTTTCAGTGTCGGCACTATTCCCTGCGAACTGGAAGTCATCAAGATGGAAGGCTGGAAGCGTGAAATGCACTTTGACGCCACGGGCCTTCCCTGGGTTCTTCCGTCTCCGAATATGCCGACTCTGGAGGCGGCACTGACGTATCCGGGAACCTGCTTGTTTGAAGGAACGAATATATCTGAAGGTCGCGGAACGACAAGACCGTTTACCTTTTTCGGCGCACCGTATATCGACGGCCACGCTTGGCGCGATCAAATCATGCAGGAAGAAATCGAACTCAGCGGTGCCTCACTGCGGCCAATTTCATTCATTCCTCAGCTCAGCAAGTGGGCCGGCAGGACTTGTGAAGGCGTCGAGCTTCACATAAGCGATCCGAACTCCTTTCGCCCACTTCGCTGGACATTGGCAATGATCAGCGCGGCGGCCAAACTTTATCCAGAAAACTTTGGCT
>JAUIIP010000160.1 GCA_030431555.1 bacterium | reverse complement strand
GACTAGCGCCTCGTTGATATTTGGCAGGATGTATCTAAGCGACTCGCTGAAGCCTACGATATAGAATGCAACTGAAACAGCCTGGGCAAGATAAAGCGGCAAACCGATGCTGCCGCCGACTTCCAATCCGAGGCTTCGCGAAACGAGAAAATACGCACCACCGACGCCGACCTTGGTATTGCTGGCAATTGCTGAAAGTGAAAGCGTGGTGACAAATGTTATCGACTTGGCGATCGCGAGAATTATCAGTGCATTGTAAAGTCCAGCGGTACCGACTACCCAACCGGTCCTGAGGAACATGATGACGCCAAGAATCGTCAAGACGTTGGGGACGAATACGCCGCCAAATGTTCCCAGCTTACGTATGCTTGAAGTTTTCTCCGAGTTGGGCATGCGGAGTACTGAACTATCCGAAAGACGCGCTACTATTAGTGATTATTTATAGCGGGAATGTGCTTGGCTGTCAGAGAAAAAGCAACAAAAAAAGGGGACAAGCCCCTTTTTACTGAGAAGAAAAAATAAAATTGTCTGAAAAATTAGCGTCTAGGATGCCTTGTCCCCGAACGCGAATTTTATCTTCACATTCGGCTCAACAATTGGCTGGTTCTCGCTAGTATCAGCACACTTCTCGATTTCGATGTCTTGAATCAGTCTAGATTTGGATGACGCATCCTTAACAATGCTCTCAACCGCATCGTCTAAGGTCTTCTGAGACACGTCAGCCAGTTCAACTATGTCGGTAAGCCCATTCTTGAGCGCATTCCCCATAGCAGTGCCCTCGCAATAAAATACGCATTGAACGTCATGTTGGTGAATCAACGCCGCAGACTGCCGAGTATAGACGAAACTGCTCGAAAAAATCCAGTCAAGGTTTATAGGGAATTCCCGTAATTGCGCCGATTTAGGCGAATTTCCCTCAAATACTGATAAAGCTCGCAGCTCAGGAATTATTCCCTGTTATCGGTAACATATGGTTTGAGTTCGTCTGCCAGCAGCCTGCCGTATATCGCGTGTCTGCGTGCGTTGGGGTGCGGGTCGCCGTGCAGCGTCAGTTCCTCTCGCTTTAGACCATGCTGCGCTACATAGGCCTTGTACGGCTCTTTGATTGGGTGATAGTGCAGGTTCGGGTGCTCTCTTAAAATCGGAAGCTGGTTCTCGTCGTGGCCCGAGCCGCGTCGCGGATTCATTGAAACTATCAGCGGTATATTCTTGGCAGCCAGAACATCTGCAAGCCTCTGCAAATTGTCATTTGCGTTGATGGCTGCAAGGAACTCTTCAGTTTTCTTGCGCTGAGTCTCGTCGTGTTGAAGCTGTCGCATCTTCTTAAACTGGGAAGACGGAAGAAGCTTTCCGGGAGTGTTGTAGTTTTTGATAAAAAACGGCAGGCCGAAATCGTTGTTGATAAAAAAGACTAAAACGATATCAGGCTCGAAAGCGATACCCTTTTCGAGGAATTGACTGACTTGCTGAAACGTCGAGTAGCCCGGAACGCCGAAATTGAGCACCTCGATCGAGCGGGGATCGGCGACTTCTTCGTTTAACTTTTCTTCAAGTACTTCGGCAAATATCTTGTCCTGCTCAACTCCCCAGCCGAATGCGTATGAGTCTCCGAGCAGCACAATGCGAAAAGTGTCGGCCGGTTTAACCACTGGGCGCTCTGGACTGCGCATGCCGTGAGAATTAGTCTTAACCCGCACCCTCTGAAATTTTACATCCAGGTTGGGAGCTAATTCGTAAATTATATAGTCCGATGGATGAGGCCGGATTATCGATCTCAGGCTGACCGACTTGTCCGGCTTTACGTCGCGCTCATCGCGCTTGGAAATCGTCTCCCTTAACTGGTCGATCGACTGAAAGGTTGAGCCTTCAGGGGCCTTAGGCCAGACAATGTCTCTCGCGACGTACAACGCCAGTAGGACGCTACAGACTGTGGACCCAAGTGCTAATAGGATGTTGCCGCGCATCGTTTAACTCCAACGAACTTATGGAGCTTTTATCATACACGGATGCAAATGTGGAGCAGGCCGACACGGGATATGACCCAGCTAGAACAGGCTGCTCAGCCAGGTGCCGTCTGTTGGAGCCGCAGCAGCGTGCTGTTCAACCGGATGTGTGAAAGACCATAGCGCTGCCCGCCTGCGGGCTGGGAGTTCGTTATGGTAGAAATCCCAAACGTCGACAAGCTGTCTGCTCACACTGCACTGTTTGATAAGCAGCGCGGCCATCATGTCCCGATATGATTCGCGCTCGCTGTCCTCAAGCTCGCCGTTTTCTTGCATGCAGAACCAAGCATCCTGGGCGTGCGAGAGATCGGAGCGAATCTCTGTTAAGTAAGACGCAAGTTTAAACCTTAGTGTCTGCGCGCGCAGTTCCGCTAATCTGAAAGTTTTCTGATCTGCTGCATTCATTTTAACTTCATGCATTAAATTATTGATCTCATACTCCTGAAGACCGTCGATATCTTCGAATGCTTCCACCAAGGCATTTCCACGCTTTTCCATACTCGCCGCGATAGCGGTAGTTTGCATTTGTCTCCAAACACCCGTTGCTGCCAGACCCTGAGTCAGCCGCCGTCGCAAGGATCTGGCAGCACGGACATGGAATGCCAGCAGCACCAGACGCTGGTATTTTTCCTGGGCACTTTCGGAGACAGGCAAGGCGCTGACTGCCGAAAGCATGGCGCAGCGGACCATCTTTATATATGTGTCCTGTCCGATGCTGGCGGCGGTAAGGGCGTTGGGCCAATAGTAGAGGGTTTCGAAAACGGCTTTGCCCGTTTTGAGGTTTCTGTCTTTAACGAAATTTACGATGGGGCTGATTCTGGCCGTAACGTACGAGTCGTAGCAGATGTTCTTTAGCTGGTCGGCGAAGGCTACAAATCTCGAGACGACGGTCGGGCATTCATTAAATGATTGCACAGGCACTCGCCAGCCCACCTCCCTGACCCAAGGATTATCATCATAGGACTGACACTGGGCAATCAGCGCTCTGTCGACTTTTGGCTTTTGCTCTTCCTCGGGTGGGTCGACAAAGCTTGTTGCCATTAGATAGCCGACCGAGAGCAAAATAAGATAGAATGCTCCCGAAACGACGAGCTGAAAAGGCGTGTTGAGATCCTCGTCCTGCTCCTCACGAAGCATACGAGCGTACTCGCGAACATGCTCTGGAAAAGGCGTGTTCGGCGATTTAAGAAACCGTCTAAACTTCACCTGACCTACCCCTGCCGCGCGTTCAGCGGCAACTCAAAGAATGAGCAAATGGTGCTATAAACCTAGCGATATCCTAGATTATAATTTGCGGCAGAAGGCTATTCCACTGAGCAAGTCAAATAATTTTGAGCATTTACGCATCAGTTTAATGTTAGAATGGCCGATATCTATTTGAGATTTCAGACATCGCTGGGATGATTGCCAGATGAGAATTTTGATAGCAGAGGATCAACCTGCAACGGCTTCGATCTTGGAAACCATACTTTCGTCCTACGGGCGCTGCGACATCGTAGAGAACGGGAAGAAGGCTGTACGGGCGGTTGAGCGAGCGTTCAAAGAACGCCAGCCGTATGACCTTATCTGCCTAGATTTGATGATGCCTGAAATGGGTGGGCGCGAGGCTTTACTTAAAATTCGCGAAACCGAAAAACAACATTCCCGTCAAAGCCTGTCGCACTATTCAAAAATTATGATAGTAACGGCGGTAACAGACACCCACAACAGACAAGGGTCTCTAGCAGACGGAGCAGCGGTTTACGTTACGAAGCCGTTTAAGAAAGACGATCTCGTGCGGCAGCTAAAAGCGATGGGCTTTATTTAGCTTTCCGATGTTCCGGCCCGGCGCTTTTCCTCTTCTATGCTGCGCCGCGCGTCGGATTTCTTTCGAATCAGCCTGAGCGCTGCCTGCGCCCTGCGATCAAGGTATGAATCTTTAGACTCGTCCTTTTGGTCTCTGGCGAAGTTCATCGTACACCTCCACAATAAAATCCCAAGCATTCGCCTATCTAAGTATGTTATGCGGGCTATCGCTGATTTGTTTACCGCTGGAGTATTATTGGCTATTTGCGTGGGATTTTGGGGACTTATGCAAGATCCCTTCACGTGATTCACAATAGACGGGCCCCTTGGGCTGCGTATACGCTTAAGACATGTGCGGAATTGCCGGAATTCTATCCCCTGCGTCACCCCCGAGCCGGGCCGAGCTTGAGTCAATGGCGGGTGCGCTGGCTCATCGAGGGCCGGACGCCTCAGGTGTTGATATATTTGGTCCGATGGGGCTCGCCCACAGGAGGCTTTCAATTATTGATACTCGGGAGATAGGTCGCCAGCCGTTCGTTGATGCCTCAGGTGATTTTGCAATTGTTTACAACGGAGAGGTTTATAATTTTCGGAAGCTGCGAACGAGGCTTGAGTCGAAGGGAGCCCAGTTTCGCTCCGAGACGGACACCGAAATTGTGCTCGAAGCGTATAAGCGCTGGGGAGACGAGTGTGTTGAACAGTTCGTCGGGATGTTTGCCTTCGCGATATGGGACACCCGTCGGCGCCGCCTCTTTCTCGCTCGCGATCGTATGGGCCAGAAGCCTCTTTTCTACGGAGCACTGCCCGGTGGAGGTCTGATATTCTCCTCCGAATTAAAAGCCATTATGGCTTCGGGTAGAGTCGAGCGTAGGCTGGAGCTGCAAACTCTTAATTCCTTTCTCGCTCTCAATTATGGTCTTGGTGAGAGAAGCTTCTTGGCAGGAATAAAAAAACTTCCTCCGGCGTTTAGCTTATCGGTTGACTCTGACGGTTCGCAGAACATTCGTTCTTACTGGGACCTGTCACAGCATTTTAAGAACAAGCGCAGTTTCAGTACAACGGCGCAGGCGGTAGACGAATTCAATTCTTTACTTCTAGAAAGCGTTGAGTCGCGCCTTATCAGTGATGTCCCCCTTGGTGCTTTTTTAAGCGGTGGAATTGATTCATCAGCGATAGCGGCAGCAATGTGCCGTCTGCGTAACTCGTCGCAGAACCAGACATTCAGCATTGGATTCAACGAGCGAGGATACAGTGAGCTGCCGGCGGCCGAGGAAATTGCCCGCCACTTGGGAGTCAGCCACCGCGATGAAGTAGTTGACGCTGACATGGCCGCGATTCTAGAGGACTTAGTTTATTTCTCGGACGAACCCTTTGCAGATAGTTCGATAATACCGGTGTTTTATTTGTGCAAGTTTGCACGTGAGTCGGTTACCGTTTGTTTGTCCGGAGACGGCGGCGATGAAGTGCTCGGCGGCTATACGACCTACATTGCCGACAAGCTCAATAAAACACTCGGCTGGCTTCCAAGCCCGTTCTTCAAGTTTGCGCACCGGGCAGTCGCCGCCTTGGTTCGTCCGAGTTTCGGAAAGGTGAGCTTTGACTATAAGCTAAGACATTTTCTGCGAGGCGCTGGGCCGGATTCTGTTAAAGCTCATTACTCCTGGCGTGAAGTATGTAACGAGTCTCAGCGCCGTCAATTGCTGAGTCCTGAAGCTTGGACAGCTTTAAACGGTCACACTCCGCTGGACACCTTCTATCGTCACTCCGAGAAAGTGTCGAGCTGCCACTATCTAGATCAGTCAATGTACACTGACATCAAGACCTGGCTCGTAGACGATATCCTCGTGAAAATAGATAGAGGCTCGATGGCTCATTCGCTTGAGGCACGTGCGCCGTTTCTCGATCATCGTTTGGTTGAATTTGCCGCCTCGCTTCCGGTCAATCTAAAGATACGGGGATTCGAGAAAAAATACATTCTCAGACAAAGCCAGGTTCCGTATTTGCCGCGGACGACGATTGCTCGAAGAAAAGAGGGATTCAACGCACCGATTTCGCATTGGCTGCTGACACCTTCGCTTGAGCCTTATTTAAGGGATTTGCTGGACGCGCCGTCTGCCGGCGCGCAACTTATCCAAACGGAGTCGGTGAAACGATTGTGGGAAGCCCACACGGCAGGACGTGAAGACAATAGCCTGAAACTGTTTGCCTTGATAGTCTTCGATCAGTGGAGTAAGCGCTTCGGGGTTAGCGTTTAGACTTTTACCCAGGAACTTTTTTATGTTTACGGTCGTAATTCCAGCATTAAATGAAGAGCAGGGTATTGCTCAGACAATTGCCGAACTGCAAGCGGTATTCGTAGAGCAAGGCTACGACAGTCCTGAAATCGTAGTTGTCGATGATGGTTCTACCGACGCGACTGCCGCGGAAGCGAAGCGACTTGGTGCTCGTGTTGTGAAGCATATGAGCAATTTGGGATATGGCAAGTCGCTGAAGGACGGCATTGTAGAAGCTGGCTTTGATACTATTGTAACCACCGATGCCGATGGGACCTACCCGGCTTCCGAGCTTCCTAAGTTGCTGGAGAAATACAACGAAGGCTTTGACATGGTTGTCGGACAGAGAACCGGCGAACATTACAGAGAGTCGTGGTTCAAAATGCCGCTGCGCAGACTGCTGAAATTCTTGGTTGAGTTTTCTTCCGGCACGAGGGTGCCCGATGTTAATTCAGGAATGCGCGTATTTTCGCGCAAATCAGCTCGCCGCTACTTTAAGCAGCTCAGCACATCGTTTAGCTTCAGTACTTCGATTACGCTGGCTTACTTGATGACCAGCAGATGTATTGCGTTTGTTCCAATTGACTACTTGCCCCGTGTCGGCAGCTCAAAAGTACGCTTATTTCGCGACTCACTGCGAACTCTGCAGTTCATTACCCAAGCGATACTATATTACAACCCGATAAAAATCTTTATTCTGTTTTGTTCGTTCATAATGGCCATCGCACTGGGATCCTTCTTATTTGGGCTGGTTTGGAGCAGCGTTACGCTAATGCTACTCGGGGTCGGCTGCGTGTTAATGGCGATTTTGGTATTTTCACTCGGCTTGTTAGCCGATCTTCTACGCCAAATTATGTTTCGCTAGTCTATTTCTGTATCGAGGGTATGCGTCATGTCGACGCTTAAGATGTCCTTTTGCTCGACGCTAACGAACTCTGTCTTTCTAAACAAAACTTCAAAATATCTAACAACCACCGTTTTTACTTTTTGCGAACCATCATAAACCGGGCCGCGCGGCCAAGAGTATATATGGTAAGGCGGACGAACAAAGCCGAGCCGTCTCCACCAGACAGGTTCAGCGGCGCCGTCACGGATAAAGTTTGTCATATAGCGCTTGATAAAATCACGAAAACCGGCAATCCGTGGTTCATGTGCTGAACTCAGGTTCTTTTCGGCTTTCATCGCTGCAACGCTCGCAGCGTCTGTTAGCTCAGCGATTTGCCTAGAGTAAGTGTAATTCCTTGCACCCCCATAAGTTCCGACTAGAGGATCCCCGCCGAGATAATAAAATTTGCTTTGCTGGAAGAATATGTCGTACGGAGCAAAGAAGTTATTCGGAACTTCAAACTCGTCGCCTTCGGGAGTAACTGCATAGACCTTGTAGTAATTCGCAAGCGGTGTATCGAACCATCCCAGCCGCACGGGATTGAAATAGTAGGAAGAGAAATAGACTACGGCGCCGAATGCCACGAAATGCAGAGCAGAGAAAAGCTTGTCCTCGCGCGATGCGATATCAACAGCAATCATCAGAATCAAGTTTATTAGGGCCCACTTCCAGAACACTACTCCGCTGCTTACTGCGATTCCGACGTGGAGAGCGACATGGAGCAATCCGACTATCAGGAAAACCCTGCGTCCTGCCCACCAAGCGATTGAACCGAGTTCAATCAGCAGTGTTCCGCCGGTTAGCACTAAGTTCCAATCTGCAACCTTTTGCAGCAGCGAAAGGACTTCGGCTTCCTCCATCCAGTAAAACCAGCCGTTTGCATACGCGGCGGCAGCCAAGTTTGAAATTTGGTTCTCGTACAGCCACTCACTTTGGGTCGGACTTAGCTCAGCTTTTAAAATCCCAGGATAGTAGTAATTGGACGCGACCATAGCAGCGAGCAGAAATAAGAGTGTTTTGGCTCTCACCGGGGTAAAGATTTTTACCAATAAGCAAGAGTTGCTCAGTATCAGAAGCTGGAACAGCAGGCGCTTGTCGGCAGTCTCGGCTATTCCCAAGGGGTAATCTGCCTGATGCAGAAACAGAAGTGTCCA
This sequence comes from bacterium, assembly GCA_030431555.1. Taxonomy (GTDB): domain Bacteria; phylum Bdellovibrionota_C; class UBA2361; order SZUA-149; family JAGRAN01; genus JAGRAN01. The sequence continues at coordinate 30 of JAUIIP010000160.1, read as the reverse complement.
AAGTATTAGAGTCGGAAGGAAGACAGGGTG
>JAUIIP010000159.1 GCA_030431555.1 bacterium | reverse complement strand
GCTTTTCAGCTTCCTTGACCAAGCTGCGAAACGCTGCAACCAAACCGCCTAAGCTGCCGATTACTTCGGTCAAGCCCATAGCTCCACCGACTTCGTCTGAGTCAATTACGGTTTCCATCCCGGCACCGCGCGCGTGATGGCCCGCCATCCCAAAGACCTCACAGCCCGGCCGGATCTGCTTCAGTGCGGTGATAAGCTCCGCACCGTGCTCATCGCCCGACACCTCCCCGGCGACCAACATAATAGTTTCCGGGTCGGAGGCCGCCTTACTCGCCTCCGTAGCGACCTTAATCTGCTCTGCTGAATCCATCTCTATCTCTACCTTGCAGCCTGGGCCGGCTGCGCAGCTGATGCTAAAGTGCCGCTCTCACCGAGCGAAGCGAGATGCTCGGCAAATGCTTGCCGGATTTGGTCTGCCAACTCGAGCGCTCTCAAGCCATCCTCACCACTCACCTCCGGGCGTTCGCGTCCAAGGACGCAGCGAACAAAAGACTCCACCTCGTGCTCCAAGGCGTCTCGCTCTTCGACTTTCAATTCCTTGATATCGATTTTCGGAATGCCTAGCAGGCGGTCAAAACCCTCTGTCTTCTTGTAAATCTTCAGTTTCTTCTTTCCGTAATCCAAAGAGATGTAAAGATCCGGTTGGAAAATTCTAATACTGCGCTCACTCTTAAACGCGGCGCGGCTCGCAGTCACATTCGCGATAGCTCCACCTTCAAACGTTAAGCGAGCATTTGCAATATCAACCGAATCGGTCAAAACCGGAATTCCAACCGCTTCGACTTTAACGACAGGCTGATTAACTAAATGCGCGATGATATCTATGTCATGAATCATTAGATCCATTACGACATCGACGTCGGCACCCCTCCCGGTAAATTGAGCAATACGACGAACTTCAAAGAACCATGGTCTCGTCAGAACTTCCTTCATGGCGCGAAATGCCGGGTTAAAGCGCTCTAAGTGTCCCACCTGCAGGATGCGATTATTGCTCTCAGCAATTTCGATAAGCTTACGAGCCTCGTCCACAGTCGTCGTCATAGGCTTTTCAAGAAGCACGTCTATGCCGTTTTCAAGCAGCCAAGAAGCGACCTCAAAGTGAGTGCTCGTCGGAGTTACGACACTAGCGCACTCTACTCCCAGTTCAGGCAGCTGCTTATAGCTGCTAAGCGGCTGCGCCTTAACGGACTTAGCGACCTTTTTTGCGGTAGCCTCGTCCGTATCGACAACGGCCATTAACTGCGTATCTTTGATTTTGTAGTACTTCTCAGCATGGAATTTGCCGAGATAACCGGTTCCCACTACGGCAGATCGAATCACTTCCTGGCGCCCCCAATGAGCTATCGTTGCTTAACAGCCAAATACACTGTGAAAAATCGTAGGGAATATAGCGTAATTCGCCGCAAAACGAAAAGAATTGGGCTTACTTGTGCATGAGGTCCAGTGGTGGAATCATAGGCAGCGCTGTTAGCTATCTGCTCAAATTAGTGTTGTCGGGCGCTTGCGGCTTGGACAGATCTCAAGAGAAACGGAACCAATGAAAAAGATTACTAAATTTCTGGGCATTATCTTAGTTCTTCTGATCGCCGTCCTCGTCTGCGCGGGCTTCTTTCTCGACTCGATCGTCGAGCGTTTCAGACCTCAGATTCAGGCCGGCATCTCTAAGTCGGTCGGCCGCCCGGTCACGATCGGTGCGATCGAAAGCCAGATCTTCCCTTCCGTCGCGATTACCGTCTCGAATGTCGCTGTTAGCGGGGCGTCCGGTGCCTCGGTATCATCCCTGGCTTTGAAGACCAGCATCGGCGAGCTGCTTAGTGGAGACATTTCAGTATCTCAGCTCGGACTTGAAGGCGTTGAACTGAACATCGAACGCGCAGCCGACGGCTCACTCTCGGTCGCGGGTATTCCAATGGGTAAAAAGGAAGCAATGGCGCAGTCTTCAAACTCAGCGAACGCACCCGCTGCCTCAGGCACGCAGCAGGCCCCCGCGCAGGCGCAGCCGACCGCTGAACCTGCCGCCGACGACGATGGGTCATTTTCTCTGAAAGTCCGCAGCGCCGACATTAAAGGCGTAAATATCACCTTCATCGATAATGCGGTAAATCCGAAACAAACTATCGAGGTTAAGGATCTTAGCGCCGAACTAAAGGACATCGATACCGCAGGCAAAGCTAATATCGATTTGACTGCAACGCTGCTAGGAACCAGCGCAAACAACATTCGCCTGTATGGAGAACTGGGAAATCCGCTGGCAAACTTTCCAATAAACGCGACTGTCGAACTTAACTCCTTAGATCTGAAGCGTTTGGCATCTCTGGCAAACGCTTACGGAACAGACTCCAGCAAGCTGCAGCTTGACGATTCGCTATCGATGACTTTCAGTGTTCAAACAGTCACAGGTGGCATCTCAATTAACGGCCTGATTGACGGAGAAGATGCTCAGATCGCTTATGGGGAAGTGTTTAAAAAACCCAGCGGCGATGCTTTGCGCGTGGACAGTTCCGTCCTTGCAACTTTGGCCGGAACAGCAAAAGCCGACAAAATGTCCATAACTCTCGGCGGCAATACGATTAATGCGCCGTTTAGTTTTAGTCCTAACTCAACTATCGATGGGAAGCTGAATACGCAATCTTTCAACCTCTCGGAACTGGCGTCTTATATTCCGATGCTGGAGCAATACGCGCTTGGCGGCAGTGTTTCTACGAATCTCGATGTTAGCGCGCGGATTGGAGAGAAGAACGCTTCCCCAAAAGCTGTCGGTTCAATTGTTTTCAGCGGAGTGAAGGCCCAAGCTCCCATCGGAGCTGAGGAAGGTGCCGAACCGCGAACCCTGCCGCTCGATGAGCTTAACGGGGAAATCAATTTCAGTGAAGGCGAGAAGATTCGCACCAAAGATCTTAAGGCAATCATCGCCGGCCAAACGCTTGCGCTAAAGATCGGCGCAGCTTCATTTATTAAACCCAAGTTCGTTTTTAACATCTCGTCCGACAGCCTGGAGTTCGGCCCGATTGCGAATGCGCTAGGACCAAGTGCGGACTCGCTCAAGAATTCTTTTATTAAGAAGTTAGCTGTTGACGGCAGCTACAGCACATCAACCGGCAGCGGACAAGTGGCGCTTAGTTCCGGCCCTGCCAGTCTGAGCGATGTCCCTCTCGACGGCCTTGATGTTAAAACTTCAATTACCAAAGATTTAGTTTCTGTCCTGCCGAGCACGGTCGAAATATTCGGCGGAAAACTTAACGCCGGTGCCAAACTAACAAGAGGCCAACAGCAGCTTTTAACACTTGCCCTCTCCGGCGGCGGAATGGACGCGGAGCGCGTTTCAGACGCATTTCTGAAATCCAGCCCGGTCGGTTTGCGCGGCAATATAAGCAACCTCAAAACTAACCTCAAAACCAACTTGGCGAGTCCCCTGCCGACGGCGGGCGGCTCCTCGACGGTCGTCATGGTTGACGGTGCGATTACCGGCGTGAATGTAATCGGTCAAACCTTCAATGCCGTCGACAGCATACCTGGGATAAATTCAGGGCTCGCTGCTTTTGTCCCGGAAGAACATGCTGCAGTACTCAGTGGAACAGAGACAGCCTTCAGCGACCTGACAATCGACACGCTGATTGGAAACAGCCAGCTGCAGCTTAAAACTCTGCGCCTTACCCATCCGCTTTATCTAATCACTGGGACCGGCAACATAGGACTCGAGGGCTCAATGAAAATTAGGGCGCAGCTGCGGCTGACCCCCGCACTGTCAACCAAGATGGTCCTGAAGGAACCCAAACTTAAGCTTCTCCAGGACCGCAATCAAAACATGGTGATTCCAATCGAGATCATCAAGAAGGAGGGAAGAGTCGTTGTTATTCCCGATGCCGAAGAACTGGCAAAACGGGCTGCAACCAATACCGCAAAAGAAGCAGCGGGCCGTGCGCTGGACAAGGTAGCTCCCGGAGTAGGCGGGATTGTTGATTCGCTGTTCTGAGCGTCTTAACAGGCATAAAAAAGGGCCCGGTTGGGCCCTTTTCACAAGCTCAGCGCTTTGCGCTACTTGAGTTTTGCAAGCTCCTGCTTGGCAATGCTTACAGGAAGTGGAAGTAGTCCTTCCTCCGCAACAATGGCTTGTCCATTCTTACTAAGAACAAAGCGCAGGAACTCCTTCGTTTCAGGATCAATCTCTTTACCCGGCTCGCGCACGATGTAAACGTTTAAAAAACGTCCCAGAGGATAATCTCCGTTGCGCAGCGCCGTCTTAGTCGGCAGAACGGCTTTACCATCGCCGCTGCGACTTACCGGCAGCAACCTGACGCCTTCGGGAATCTCGTCCAGCACCGCTCCGAAGCCAATCGCGTTGTCGTTAAGGCTGATTGTTTCGAGCATAGAGGCAGTGTCCGCAGTCATCGTAACGTCACTGCTAAAATCACCCAGCATCAAGACCTGTTGACGAAAAAAGGAACGGGCAAAGGAACTGAGACCCGCACCAAGCAGCATAACGTCGTTCTTGCTTACACCTCGATTGACGCCCAAGTCCTGCCAAGAAGCTATCTCCGCCTTAGCTCCTCTATTCATCGACTTAGAGTAAAGGGCATCGAGTTGCTCAAAGCTTATAGACTTAATTGGGTTACTCTTAGAAACGTAAATTGCGACACCCGCCATTGCGGTGCGAATCTGCGTAGGCTCAAACCCGTAAGAGCGCTTGAACTTTTCCAGCTCAACCGACTTCATCGGCCGCGCCATCGGACCGACGTCAGCCGTGCCTTCGATTAGAGCAGCCGGTGCAGTTGCCGAGCCGCGGCTAACAACTTGAACCCTGGTCTGTGGATGAAACTTGTTGAACTCTACGGCCCAAAGATCGACCAGGTTCGCCATTGAGTCAGAACCGACGGAACTCAAACTAGTCTTGCCTAGAGAGCCCGGCTGGTATTCCGGAAGTTCATCGGCCACAGCAATTGCAGACAAACCAACTGCGAGAATTAACGCCGAGCAGGTGCTAATAATTAATTTTCTAAGATGGGGCTGGCTGCGCATCCTGTTTAGTCTCCGTTTAGAGATATCCTGAGGTGAAACAACGCGGCAACACTAATACTTTACCAAGTAAATGTAAATATTGCCTAAGCTCCGTCATATTAGCTAGGGTATTTCCGTGGTCGGCTGACAAAAAAAGCCTCGGCCAGGACATGCAGCTAACATGCTAAACTCGCTACGCTTTTTAAGCTCAAGTCTAAGATACCCGCAAGCCGCCAGGTTTGGTTTTCTGGTTTCAGGCCTGGCAATCGAGCGCCGCAGACGCCGCTTGGCCCAGTTTTGGGACCCGCATCTGGAGCAATCGAAGGCCTGTCAGAGGTCCTGGCTGGAAAGCTGCAAGCCGGATGGAAGACTAGCCGTGTTAGGTGCAGGGCGCCTGTTCGACGTTGCCACCGAGGATCTCTGCAAGCACTTTTCTGAGATTTCCTTATTCGACGCAGACCCTCAATGCCTCAGGTACTGGAAGCGCGAATATAAAAACCTCCGAAGCGATGCGGTTTTCTTCAATCATATTTCCGACATCACTCAAGTGCTTGAACAGCGCCAGAGCAGTCTACGTACATTCCTGAGGAGGTCGCCGGAGTGGAACCAAGCGCTCGAATTCTTGCGCAGCTTGGCAGCATCGGCGGATTCACCCGAAAGTGAATTTCTGCTTCACGGCGAATATGACGCGATTCTTTCGATCAATCTCTTGAGCCAGCTTCCGGTATACTGGCAACACATAGCTGAAATCGAGCTTGTCCGCATCTTTGGGAAAAAACATGTAGCGGCTCGCGAGGACGAATGGCTCGAAGCTTTAATCCCCAGTGCGCGGGCGCTAATCAATCAGCACCTTCGGGACCTTGCTCGCAGCAGAGCAAAATCGATCTTACTTATCTCTGACCTTCGTTACGAGCACTACTACCGAGACCAGCAAGGAGGCGACGTCATCGAACAGATTGACGCACTTTATGGAGTTGAACTGACAAACCATTCCCAGCTTCAGAAACTATTCCCCGAGTTTGACTCCCAATTGTGCGCTCAGTGGGACTGGCATATCGCTCCGCTTGGCCGAGTAAGGAACAGCATCGGCGAGAAACACCGCGTCGCATCAATTATTTTCAGCGCAAAGCGGTGACAACGCAGCACTAGCAGTTTCCGGGAAAGCGGCTTAGAACTCCCGAAAGCTGCCTGCGTTTTTCTTGCTCGTCCCAACCGAGCTCAGCGGCTGCTAGCTCAGCAACACTCTCCAAGGCCGCTCGCCCCGGCGAGCCTGCCGTCCCTAGTGGGGTTCGTCTAAAAACAATATCCGCAAGTGACACAGCCATCTCATCACGAATCGCATAGACAACCTCGGCTGCAAGAACGTGCGAGGAGGGGCTCAGTATGCGGCTGCCCTGGGGAATCGCCTCGGACAACTCCAGAACTCGCTCAGCACGTGCGCCGTAATTGGACGCAAGCTGCTTTAACAGCGCAGGCTGATAGTGGTCGGAGTAGAGGTTTAACAGCTTTTTCTGGTACTGCGCCGCATCTTCGATCTCTGCACCTACAAGCAGCTCACTCTTAGTCTTACATTCAGCGCTTACACCGAGCATCGCACAGACCTTGTCCACCGCTGTTTGCGCTACAGCTCGGCACGTAGTGTACTTCACACCTATTACATTCAGAAAATTGCAAACCTCTACTCCGTCGGCACCTACAATATCCTTCTTCGCTGCACCAACTTCGTCGTCAGTTATCTTCTCACCACGCTCGAAACGCTCCTGAATATCCGGGGCAACCGGTCTCAAGCCACCGAACACAAACCGGGCGTATTGGTAATCTATCTGCGGCGCCGAATACATAGCCCGCACTTCAGCTATAAACTTCTTAACTTCTGATTCAGTGAAACTGCATGCATCCGGCTCGTCTTCATGAACGATATCAGCAGTCCCGACCAATGTTGCGCCGCGCCAAGGGACTATAAAATAACTCCTCCCTCCCCTGGCCACATACGCTGTCTTATCTGCATAGCGGCTCTCAAGAGCAACGGCGTAGTGCAGCACGGTCCGCGGCAGCACCACCTGCATCCCTTTGGAGAATACGCGGGGTCGCGCAGGCTTACGGTCGAGCAAAGACCTAACGGTTGAATTCCAAACACCAGTCGAGTTAACCACTGCCCTCGCCCGCACCTGAACACTTTGTGCCCCAAGGTTATCCTTAACTTCAACGGATTGAATCTTGTTGGCATCTGTCCTGAAGTTCACCACCTCAGCATAGTTGCAAATCACCGCGCCCCTTTCGGCCGCAGATAGACCAAAGGCAAGCGTCAAGCGATCGCAATTGCTCATCTGCGCGTCATAAAATACGGCTCCACCGCGCAGACCCTTGGACTGAAGATGCGGCGCTTCCTCTAGACACTGTTCTTTCGTTAGGAATCTACCGCGCGGTAAGCGAGCCGACGGGCTGACCCCACGATTTCGATTGCCGGTAATTAGATCGTATAACCCGATACCCGCGCGAAGCACTTCCGGGCTCTTCATGCCCCACCCATAGCAGGGAACTAGAATTGGGAGCGGAGTAACCAGGTGCGGCGCAATGACACGCAGCACGCGCTGTTCTTCAACAGACTCCCAGAGTCTGCGTAAATCAGCGTGCTGCAAATAACGCAGCCCTCCGTGAACAATCTTAAAGCAGCCCTGTGAGGAGCCGGCGCCAAAGTCCTCCTTCTCGACAAGAGCTACTGAGAGACCTCGCAGTGCCGCATCCCAGGCAATCGACAAGCCGGCGATGCCACCTCCAATGACGAGGAGATCGTATTCAACACTGCCGAGTTTGGAAAAATCACGTTTCAACAATCGCACACCGCAGGCAAAAAAAAACGGGGCCCGAAGGCCCCGCTTTTATAACTGATTACAGAATTCTAATAAATCTTAGAAGTATCCTGCAACCTGAAGGACATAGCGGATATCCGAGTAGTCGTCGCCGCTAGGACCAGCATTAGCAAGTGTAGTCTGCTCCCATGTGACAGCATTCTGAATTTTCAGAGAATGCTTCCAGATGTGGTAGTTCAGACCAAGAGTCACTTCCATTTGGTCGTCGCGAACATCAACGTCATCATCGAACACAATCATCGCCCAGCGAGCAGCTGCTTCCCATTCCTGCGGAACGAAGAAGTAACCAGCCTGAACGTATCCACCAGTATCTTCACGCTCACCGAGGTCACCCGCGAT
>JAUIIP010000158.1 GCA_030431555.1 bacterium | reverse complement strand
CATCGACTGGTCGAACTACATGGAGTCCAATACGGAGTCCTGGCAGGTCAACTACGGTGCCCGCGCGGTCGACACGGACGAAGAGCGCCCGTCAATTGAGGCTACCGTTTCTAAACAAGAAGGATTATCCAGCCATTTGCTTTGGCAGCTTCGCACTCTTGAACTTGATGAGCGCGAGCAAGACATTGCCGTTCAAATTATCGGAAACCTCGACCGCAACGGTTACCTCGAATGCTCGATGGAAGAGCTTTGTGCTTTGTGCGGTGCAGAGCCACAGCTGGTCGAAGAGGTATTGAGCGTCGTTCAGTCACTCGATCCGGCCGGTGTCGGCGCCAGGGACTTGCGTGAATGTCTGCTGATTCAGCTTGATCAGCGTGGAATGGAAGGCTCTCTGGTATGGCATGTAGTCGACTGCCATCTGGCAGAAATCGAATCGCGGAAATTCGACAACATAGCTAAAGCCCTTAGTGTTTCAGTCGAGGAAGTCTACGATGCTATTCGTTGTATTCAGACGCTGGAGCCCCGGCCCGGCAGGCCGTTCGTCGACGAAAGTCCGATCTACATAACTCCGGACATTTATGTTCGCAAAATCGGCGACGAGTATGTCATCTCCCTTAACGAAAGTGGGATGCCCAAACTCAGAGTAAATACTAAGTATCGCGATTTATTGATGAAGGGCAGCGGCGACAGCGCCTCAGACGGCCCGAACAAAGAATATCTGCAGGATCGCCTGCGCTCAGCAGCTTGGCTCATTAAGAGCATTCACCAGCGCCAGCAAACAATCTATAGAGTTACCGAAAGCATTTTCAAGTTTCAGCGAGAATTTCTTGAGCAAGGCGTGTCCGGCCTCAGGCCGCTGGTCTTGCGTGATGTAGCCGAGGATGTGGGTATGCATGAATCCACAGTAAGCCGGGTTACGACCAATAAATACGTTCATACGCCTCGAGGTGTATTTGAGCTTAAGTATTTTTTCTCCTCAGGACTACGTTCCGGAGTCGGCGAAGTGTCCTCCGAGTCGGTGAAAGAACGCATTAAGGCCTTAATTGCGGCCGAAGATCCAAAAAAACCGCTAAGTGATCAGGCAATAGTCGGCATTCTTAAAGGCGAGGGCGTTAGCATTGCCCGGCGGACAGTCGCGAAATACAGAGAAATGATGAATATTTTGTCCTCCTCGCGTCGGAAAAAAGTATTCTAATCGAACTACCATTCAGATTTTTTCAGTTCATTAATTATGCTAACATTGGATGTGTAGGTGTTCTCACCGTATAAGTCGCTGATGCAATTTCTTTTCTTGAAAATTGTAACCCCAAAAATAAGAGGTTAGTTTGTATGTCTAGGACAATGCCCGAGATAAAAGTGTCGGTAACCTTTCGCCATACCGAATCGACCCCGGCCCTCAAGTCGTATGCAACGGAAAAAGTCATGCATTGCCTTAGAAAATACCTCAGCAACTCTGCAGACGTGCAAATTGTGCTAGAGGTGCAAAAGCGCGATCACATGGTCGAGGTTATTCTACGTACCAAGGGGTACGACATTACAGCCAAAGAAAAGACAGAAGACCTGTATTCTGCGATTGACAAGGTCGTCGACAACCTGGACAAACAAATCAGAAAGCGCAAAGAGCGCATGCAGGATCACAAGCACCAAGCTGCGCCCCAGGCATAGGCCGGGTCGCTTCTGCGGATGCTGTAGATACGGATGGATGTCTAAGAAGCAGCTCGTAATAATCAGCGGCGTTTCAGGCTCGGGAAAGTCTACGGCTCTGAACGCTTTTGAGGATATCGGCTTCTTTTGCGTCGACAATTTGCCGTCGCCCCTTATCGGGGACTTCGCCAAGAAGATAATGCTCGGAGACGAGGACTCTAGCGATACTTCGTCGCCGCCGCTTCAGCCGGAAAAGTACTACGCCCTGTTGATTGACTGCCGAACGGAAGGCTTCTTTCCCGAGCTCCAGCGCGTCGTAGACAGCCTTAAGCAGGTGGGAACCAATATCCGCATGCTATACCTCGACGCGCACGACGACGTCCTTCTGCGCCGTTTCAAGGAGACCCGTCGGCCCCATCCCCTAGTGCGCGAAGGTTCAGCGGTCACAACAGTGACCCAGGCTCTCCAATACGAGCGAAGGGTATTGAGTGACTTTCGAGCCAAAGCCGACAAGATAATCGACACTTCTAGTTTCACTCCGCACGACCTGAAGCGCGCAGTCACCCAGTTCTATCGACGTGAATCAAGTAAGCCGTCCCCACTCGAATTAACCATCACCTCGTTCGGCTTCAAATACGGTCTGCCGGTGAACGCGGACATCGTTATAGATGTGCGCTTCATGGCTAATCCGCATTTCGTTCCTGAACTTCGCGAGTTCACAGGCCTCGAACAGACGGTGGCAGACTACGTGTTTCAGACAAAAGATGCGCAGGAATTCATCGATCGCTTCTCTGATTTGCTGCGATTTCTCATTCCGCGATACGTCGAAGAAGGCAAGTGTTATTTGACAGTTGCAGTTGGCTGTACCGGAGGTAAACACCGCTCGGTAGCGGTCTCCTGCAAGCTTGCCGAGTCACTGGCCGATTGCGGGGCTCAAGTTTCGGTCAAGCACCTGCATATCGATAACGCCAGCTGACTTCCTACGCCTGCGCTTCGGCTAAGCCTTGAGGATTCTTGACGTCTAATCCGCCCTTTAGTAGGAACGGTTGTTAGGCTTGGAGTTCAGCTCAGCTCCACAGTCAATTATTGTAATAGCTCAGTCGACATTGGACGGACTTATGGGGCTGCTAGCAGAGCTTAAAATTCGCAGTTTGGGGACCGGCAATTCTCCACCCGCTGTTTCGCGGTCAATCTGCTTGCCTCGGCGGCGCACGGTAACCTCCCTCAGAGGCTTAACCGGGCCGCATTGTGGTGCTCCTCTATTCGTTAAGCCTTCCTTCTTAGTTCTCAGAAGTCCACCTCCACCCACTCTCATGTGTTGCTGAACTTTAGCTCATGTAATCGAGCCGAAGATTTTTTGTTTTTTGATGCATGCTGCATCATTTGTAATGAAAGGAGTAGCTGACGAATGGCGCTTAAAAATTTCTTGTTTACCTCAGAATCTGTATCAGAAGGTCACCCAGATAAGGTCTGTGACCAAATTAGTGATGCGGTGCTGGACGCCCTAATCGAACAGGATCCACGCAGCCGCGTAGCCTGCGAAACTCTTGTTAAGACTGGAATGGTTTTACTCGCAGGGGAAATCACTTCCAATGCCAAAGTTAATTTTGAAGAGGTGGTCCGAGACACTCTCCGAGGCATTGGATATGTCTCAAAGGAGTGCGGCTGCGACGCCGACTCAGCCGCGGTTCTAGTACATCTTAGCCGACAGTCCGGCGACATCGCCCAAGGCGTTAACGAAAATGAAGGATCGTACGGGGAGCAGGGAGCAGGCGATCAAGGCATCATGTTCGGCTTCGCTTGCAACGAAACGCCTGAGTATATGCCGCTGCCTATGTCACTCAGCCACAAACTCGTGCAGCGCCTAGCTGAGCTGCGCCACTCAGGTGAAATTGACTTTGTCCTTCCTGACTCAAAATCTCAGGTGACAGTTCGCTACGAGAACGGCAAACCCAAGTTCATTGATGCTGTCGTCGTATCTACTCAGCATAAGGCTGACGTGGAGCTGGACGCAGTAAAAGAGGCTGTTGTTAACAAGGTCATTCGTAACGTTTTGCCTGCTAACCTCATGTCAGAGGAAACAAAGCTGTACATCAATCCGACTGGCCGATTTGTGGTGGGCGGACCCCAGGCGGATGCTGGCTTGACCGGCCGAAAAATTATCGTCGATACGTACGGCGGCTTTAGCCGGCACGGTGGGGGCGCTTTCTCAGGAAAGGACCCGAGCAAGGTTGACCGCTCTGCCGCATACGCTGCGCGCTATGTGGCTAAGAATATCGTTGCGGCGGGATTGGCGGAGCGCTGCGAGATTCAGCTTGCTTACGCGATCGGTGTAGCTGAGCCGGTGTCGGTACTTGTCGATACCTTCGGCACAGGAAAAGTAGACGAAGCGCTGATTGCCAAAGAGGCCAGGGAGCTGTTCGATTTCCGGCCGAAAGGTATTATTGAATCGCTAGACCTGTTAAAGCCGATATACCTACGCACTGCGGCATACGGACATTTCGGCCGCGAAGCAGGAAGCGACGGCAGTTTTTCCTGGGAGAAGCTTGACCTCGTCGACGGCTTTAAGAAACTGCTATAAGCAGAGATACTCTAGGGGTGAGCGGCAGCGGTTCGGAGTCGCTCGCCCTAATTCTTATTGCTTAGGGCTTCAATATCCTCTTTGACCATCTCAACAATGCCGGTCCTTGAGCAAGAATCGACTTCATACCTGGCCGGGTTCCCGGTGCCGAATACTAGATAATCCTGCTCAAGCAGAAAATCCACACCGCAGTCTTGCGATTGCGCCGGAGTATACACGAGAACCTGCCTGCCAGAGGAGGTTTCCTGGAATTCTGACTTGTAGCGGTTGAAGGCTGCGAACTCCACTTCCTTCTTGCCTTCACGCACCGCGCTGTTCTTAATTGAGGTAACTCGGCCAAGGAATACAATACTGGACTGCTCCACCGCATCGTCCAGCGACGGTTTATCGGGGCATTTACACTGGGCAAATGCACTCGTAGAAAGCGCAGCAATCGAAAGCAAAGAAAACAAAACCGAACGCATCACCGGCAAATTTCCCCCATCACATTTTTCCTTACGAGATCTCTTATACAATGACTACAAAGAAGTGTCGACGCATTTGCTGCGCCTAACCCTACACAAACGTTAAGGATTATGTTAGCGTACTTTGCTCTATCCTGTCTTGCGACGCCTTGGCAGGCTAGTTTATTCAGCATAGCTCGAGTCAATGGTCCGCCTTGGAGGGCGCATGGAAACAGAAACGGCGCAAATCTCAGAGTCCCAGCAAGAACAAAGTGTTCAGCTAGAAATATCTGGGCAAGTAGCGGTGCTGCGTTTAGGCACTCCAGACGAGAGATACGTAACGATCACTCCTGCCAGAATGGAGTCATTTGAGCAGGCATTGGCACAGCTCGAAGGCAACACCGCGGTAAAGGGAGTAGTTATAATTGGTTCCGGGCCGGGCTTATTTTGTGCGGGCGCCGACATTAACCAAATAAGCGGTGTAACCGAAGTCTCGGTTGCAAAATCGCTTGCGAGCCGGGGTCAGTCACTGTTTCAGCGTGTAGCCGAGCTGAAATGCACCACTGTTGCAGCTATCTCCGGTGCCTGCGTCGGAGGCGGTTATGAGCTGGCTCTTGCTTGCGACTACAGAATAGCATCCGACACAAATGAAGTTCGTGTTGGTCTGCCTGAAATCAACCTGGGCATTATCCCCGGATTCGGTGGCTCCGTTCGCTTGCCGAGGCTAATCGGACTTCCGGCTGCGCTCGATATCATTCTCAAAGGGCGAATGCTTCCCGCAAAGCGGGGCCTAAAGGCCGGACTGGTAGACGAGCTTATTAGATCCGATGGCACCTCAGACAAAGGCTACACCGCCTTGGAAGCGCGTGCGAAGGAGATCGCTTTGGGCGGCCCCAAGCCAAAGCAAAAGTCGATAGCTCTGGGCGAGAAACTACTTACTTTTACGGGCATCGGACGCAAAATGGTGGCAAAAGAAGCTCGCAAAAAGGCGCACAAGGCTACCGGTGGTCATTATCCGGCTCCGCCGCGTGCGATCGATGTGGCGACCAGAGCGCTCGGAATGAATATAAAGCAAGCCTTGGACATCGAGGCTCAAGCATTAGCCGAGCTGATCATTACGCCTGAGAGTAAATCGCTCGTGCATGTCTACTTTCTCACCGAGGAAGCCGGCAAACGCTGGAAGTCGATGAAGGACGAAGTTGAAGGTGCGAAGGTAGCGGTGCTCGGGGCCGGGACAATGGGTGCGGGAATCGCCGCATCGCTTTTGGGCTCCGGCCTCGATGTATTACTAGTTGACCTGGATGATAAGGCGCGCAACCGCGCTGCAGCTCACATCGAAGAGTCTCTGGGCAAGCGCTTTAAATACGATGCCGCCAGGGCAAAATCATCTTTCGAACATCTCAAGCTGGACGGAAGCATTGACAGCATCACAGACGCTGCACTCGTTATCGAAGCAATTGTCGAAAAGCTCGATGTCAAGAAGCAGGTCTTTGGTCAATTGGCTTCTTTGCTTCCCAGTTCCGCAATACTGGCCAGCAATACATCTTCGCTGCCGATCAGTGAAATTGCATCAGACCTATCGAATCCCGAGCGAGTAATCGGCATGCACTTCTTTAACCCGGCAGAGAAGATGCCGCTGGTCGAAATCGTGCGCTCCAGCCAGACAGATCATCGCTCGATTGCTTTCACTGCTGCCTTGGCTTCGAAGCTCGGCAAGTACCCCGTAGTGGTAGAGGAAGTTCCGGGATTCCTGGTGAACAGAATCCTTAGTCCTTACTTAGCCGAGGCAGCCTGGGCTCTTGGTGACGGCTATTCAATTGTAGATATCGACCGAGCTGCCGTGCAGTTCGGAATGCCGATGGGCCCCTTGAGGCTGCTCGACGAAGTTGGCTTAGACGTTGCCGCGCATGTGGCAGAGATTATGAGCAGCAGCTACGGAAATCGGATGGAGACGCCGCCGTTTACCGCCAAGCTCGCGTCACTCGGAAGACTAGGACGGAAATCCGGAAAAGGCTTTTATGTCTATGAGGGCAAAAATGGCTCGCCAGATCCTCAATTGAAAGACCTGCTGGATCTGCCGGACGAGCCTCCCGAGACCGAGCCGGAAGAGCTGCGTGATCGGCTAATTATGTCGATGGTCAACGAGGCTATTCGCTGCTTTGATGAAGCAGTTGCCGGCACCCCGTGCCGAGATGCTGCCGGTCAGATCGACCTTGCGACAATTATGGGCATCGGCTTCGCTCCGTTTAGAGGCGGGATCATGCGTTACGCCGAGAGCGTGGGTGCACGAGAGCTGCTGGAGCGAACTGAGAAACTGCACGATCGCCATGGCGCTCGCTTCGTACCCGCCAGCGGTTTGAAAGCCCGCGCAGCTTCAGGAAATGCAAGCTTCTATGAGCCGATCGAGGGTAGTTCAACTATTCAGTGAGTGCTTCGCACCGCGCACGATAAGTACAAATTCGCCTTTCAGGCTGCTGCGTGCGCTTAGGTCCTTTTGAAGGTCTTGCGCGGATCCGCTCAAGTACTCTTCGTGCATTTTGCTCATCTCGCGAGCTACAAATAGCTGTCTTTCCGGTTCTATCTCAGCGATCAGGCCAACTGTTTTGAGTATTTTGTGAACCGATTCGTAAATGATGACGCAGCAGTCGGAGGCTAGGGCTTCGCGCACTGCCTTTTCTCGCTTGCCGGGCTTTAGCGGCAGAAAGCCAAAAAATGTAAAGCGATCCGTTTCAAAACCTGAAACTGACAGGGCTGCAATAGCCGCGCTTGGACCGGGTATTGGAATAACGTTGATGCCTGCCTCTCTACAAGCACGAACAATCCTGAACCCGGGATCACTTATAGTCGGAGTGCCGGCGTCAGACACCAGAGATACCGTACTTCCGGCCTCGAGCTGAGCAAGTATCTCAGGACTGCGGCTTGACTCATTGTGGTCATGATAGCTTAGCGTTTTGCTTTGTATTTGAAAGCGCTTGGCCAAGCGGCCGAAATGCCGAGTGTCTTCAGCTATGATCAAGTCGGACCGCTTCAGAGTATCGAGCGCTCGACTGGACAAATCCTCCAAGTTCCCTATTGGCGTGGAAACGACAAACAGTGTCCCGGCAGATTTCGTTTTATGATTAGCCATGCTTATTGCTATATACGATTAGTAGCAGCGTGGCGCATTCTACTCTATTAAAATCTATGAGAACAGCGATTCAGGAGCTTAATGGACGACACCAAGATAATGCTCGAAGAAGTAACGGCTCAGTGGCAGCCTGACGCAAAGATCGACCGAATCGACGTCATTGCGCCAGACGCTTCATTGCGACGCTACTACCGAATTGTATTTGCTGGAGCAGCCAAGCCCGTCGTCGCCATGGTGTTTGACTCAAATAAACCCGCGGAGGTCGGTGCCGGACCAAGCGTAAATTCTGACGAAGCCTATGTTGAGCTGACAAAGTATTTCCTCGAGAACGGCTGGCCTGTACCGGAGCTTTATTTTCAATCAGACGACGGTCAAGTGCTGCTGATTGAGGATCTGGGAGGCACGCTGCTTTGTTACTCTGTGGTTGGCAGCCG
>JAUIIP010000157.1 GCA_030431555.1 bacterium | reverse complement strand
CACCGCTCCGGAGAAACCTCGGACACGACGATCGCCGATTTAGCTGTTGCGACCAATGCCGGCCAAATTAAAACAGGCTCGATGTGCCGCAGCGAACGCATAACTAAATACAATCGACTGCTTTGGATCGAGAATATTCTCGGTGAACGAGCCGTATACACTGACTGTTTCAAGAAATAACATTTTTGCTGAGACAAGCAGGGAAGGCTAGTCTCGCTGGGTGCGGAGGCCTTCCACCTGCTCTCGCAGCTTTCGGTTTTCCTCCTGAAGCTCTGCCTCGCGCTGCACCACCTCTTGGCTCCACTTCTGCAAGTCTTGCAGGTGTCGATTAAAGGCCAGAGCAAGCAGACGCACTATTCCATCGGGTGCTGGAACGCTTCCTCGTTCCGGGAATGCTTCAGGTTCGCCGTCGCTTTGAGTAAGCCATCGATGCAGCTCGCCCAATTCCTGCACGAGCTGAAAAGTATGGTCCTTCAGCTGTTTAGTCTTAGGATCCACTTCTTGCTGCTTCGGTAGTTCAGTGATGTTCATTAGTCCCTCCGTTGGGTGCTGATGTGCAGACAGTAGTTTGGCGTACTCCGGAGTTAATTCGACGCTTGTGTAATGCTCGAATAAGTATCTCTTGAGGAGTCGAGCAACACCTCGGCATGCCGCTTGTCGATCCGTTTTACCCGACTCAAGTCACAGACCGAGAACCTCGGGCTGAGCCAGTGGTCAGTTTTGGTGACCAGGTGAATCATGCGCCACCAGGGAAAGCCGACGATGAAGTCATCGAGGTGCGACGTAGGCTGGTTTCCGGCTGTGACCTTGTAGCCGAGCATCTCTTTGAAGCTGTGTAGTCGATTGCCTGGAGTCGGAAGCGAATACTCGGATCTGCCCGATGTATTTGACTTCTCGAACTGCTCAAGGAATTCGCCGGAGCTTTCTCGAATTAGAAACGAGAAAGGTTCTTCGTGTGCCGCCTCTTCAACTAAGACAGTCGGTAGCTCCAGCATCTCTCCAGATTGCTCAGGCGTAACTCGTAGATAGCGAATGTGCCATGTAATATCGTCAAAAAGAAAGTCTTCAATCGCTCCTACAATTTCAGTGTTTGAGCGAACCGCGTACGAACAAAGCATAGACAAGCTGCGTGCCTTGCTTTGCGGAAGCTCGACATCACTGCTTGCAGACGAACGTTCACTTTTCTGGATTCTATTAGTTTCCATGATACTAGGATAAAGCAGCACGGCGGAATTTTGTATGATCGCTCTCATGTGCGTATGACACCGAGGAAACTAACGTTTTCATGCGATCTGGCTGTAAGCAGTTCGACCTGTTTAGGTCGGCATGACTCATATCATACACAGCCTCTTCAGAGTTTCCTAGACTCTGTAGAGTAAGCAAGTTTGCATTGAGGTTAACAAGTAACAGAGATTGTCTTATGAAAAGCGCACTATACGAGGTTGTACCTAATCCATTTCAATGTTGGGATGTTCGAGAGGTTCGACGTGAAGGAACCCTCCGTACTTTCAAGCTGAAAGAGGAGGCTGAAACGTATTTGAGGGCATTGTCCGCAACTGAGCCCGAAGAGGGGCCCGCGGTTGTCGATATTCGTACCGGTGAGACTCTTTCGAACGGGGCAAACTGATTCCTAAGAGGACCAGCCGAGCAAAAAATTCTAGTTCAAATCAATAACTAAAGGAGGCCATATGGCGACTGTTGTAGAAACCGGAACCACATTAGCATACCTCAACCACATCCTCCGCGGTGAAAAGGCCGCCGTAGAGACCTATGAAAAGGCACTTGAGAGTGTAGAAGACGACACCTTACAAGAGTCCCTGCATAGTATGTTGGTGGACCATAAGCAAAACGTTCTGTTGCTTGAGCGCGAAATCAAGTCGATGGGTGGGAAGGCGGAAGACAAAACAGGAGTCTGGGGAAGTATGGCCAGCGGAGTTGCCAATGTAGCTGCCTCTATAGGTGATAAGACTACGCTGTTGGCACTGCGAGCGGGAGAAAGTCACGGGATACGCGAATATGAAGGTATCATTAATAGCTCGGAAATGCTTAAGAGCAGCGAAGTTCTGCTAAACAAAAAGCTGCTACCGGACTGCTTGCGTCATAGTGCCGAGCTGACAAAAATGATTGATGGGATGTAAATCTATATAGAACCAAAAACCCAACGCCGGGGTGCTGTGAGTTAAGGCTCGCAGCACCCTTCTCTGTTTACAGCCGCTGTTTCTCGATGAAAATTCCTTTGTCGACCTTCGCAAAAAATTCCTGATAAAACTTACCATCCTCGACCTGACGCACAGATACGGTGCCGCCAAAGTTGTCCAGCACCTTGGTTTGGAAGACTGCGCGGACTCGGGTCTCCGAGCCGAATTCGGTGATGTTTACCGATGCCTCCATGATTTGGTTTACACGGTAGCGTGCGTCCGCTCCGTTAGCAAACGCGGCCATGAAAGTCTCCAGTCCGTCTCGGACGTCCGTTTCTTTCTTCGCAGTAATAAAACCCAATTCTCTATCCGCGTTAGTGACGATAAATCCTTCGTCTTGAAGCACATTCAAAACGGCCTTCATTATGCGCTTAGTGGTGGTCTTACTGTTGGAGTATTCCCTGGTTTGAAGTTGCCTGATCTCAAGTTGAGTCTTTGGGGGTACAGGAGGTTTTGTCGAACACGCGCTTACCCCAATAACGCATGCTAGGAATACTGCAATGACGCCGAGTCGCTGAAGTTTCATGCGAATGACCTAATCTAGAATTTACTTGAGTGATAACTAAAGTCTTTCACCCGACCGGCCTGACTAAACTTGATAACTACCGTAAGGGTTTTTTGTGTAGAGGCCGCAGCTCCGGCGGACCGAGAATAGCTCCCACCGAGCCCGCCCAAAATCATTACGTCGCTGCCGCCGCCTCCAGCGCCGACTCCTGCCACAGTGCCGCCCGAGTCGGATGAGAAAGAAACTTCACTCGCTATCTTATCGTAGATCCAGGTTTCGTCGCCGTCCTCATCCTTGGAGACAATATTGGGCGAACCCAAGGCTTCAGCAACTGCCGCCTGAGACATGCCTTTAACAATCTTGCGTTGAACAGTGCCTACCGTTAGCTCGCGTTCATTGGATGAGTGAAGTGACTGAGAGTGTTCCGCGGCCGACATGCATCCGGGGACTGCAAACAGAGAGATTAACAAGGAGATCGATATGATTGCTCGGCGCATGGCAGCTTGCTCCTATTATGTACATAAACGCGGCAAAGAGTTGTTCGTCCGCCCGCGACACGGACTTAAGCTATTCACTAAAGTAACAAAGTAATCCGGCGTTGGGAGTAAAAATTATGCAAAGCCGACACATTTTGTCGAGATTATTGCTTGGGCTCAGTCGCAATAGCGAGCTTCGCAATGCCCAGCGTTTTCGCAAGGTCCATAATCTCAACGACCCGTCCGTGGTTGGTCAGCTGATCTGCTCGAATTACAACCGTCGCATCCGCTGAGCCAGCAGCGTGGCTCTTTAGCTTGCTGCGAAGCTGTTCCAGCGAGACCTCTGCTTCACCGACGTACAGGGCGCCGGTTTTCGAAACAGTTACCGATAAAACTTTAGACGATTCGTCGGTCGCTCTGTGCTCGGCGGCCTTTGGAAGTTGGACCTTCAGTCCCGAGCGATCCTCGAAGGTTGTTGTAACCATAAAAAAGATCAGCAGGATAAATACGACGTCAATCAGCGGGGTAAGGTTAATGTCGAGGACGTCGCTGTCGTAAAGGCTTTCGTCGGCGAACTTCATGATCCGGCTTCAGCTCGGTGCGGCACGGCTTTCGGTGCCGGAGCATGTTCCTTTCGAGATTTTTGAAGCAACTCGACAAACTCTGCTGCGAGCTGCTCCATTCGAAGCGTTAATTCGCGGCAGCGCGACAGGAAGAAACGATGAAAGACCAGACATGGAATGGCGATCGTCAGGCCGCAGGCTGTCGACAGCAGCGCTTCAGAAATCCCGCCGGAAAGCGCTGCGGCGTTGCCGACTCCTTCTAACTTGATAACGTCAAAGGTGCTGATCATACCCGATACAGTGCCAAGCAGTCCTAAAAGTGGTGATACTGCGGCGATTGTGCCAAGCGCACCCACGAAACGCTGCATTTTGGCAGCCTCTATTCTGCCGGCGCGCTCGACTGCTTCGTTAATCTCTTCGCGTGGTCTATCGGCGACCCGAAGCCCCGCGAGAATTACTTTGGCAAGAGGGGAATTGTTGGCTCTGCAAAGACCGGCAATCTCGTCGAACTTGCGCTCAGCCGCCAACTCTTCTAGGTCTGAGCGAAACTTAGGCGGAATAATGCGCGACCGTCTCGGGCCGGCGATTAGCCGCTCGATGATGATCGCAACTCCAATCAGCGAGCACAGAGCCAGCGGCCAGACAACCCATCCGGCCTTCGCAAGGAGTTCAAATAGTTGATATTCCTCAGTGGTGGCAGACATGGCCGAATGCTATACCATGATCGGAAAGTCGAGTCTATAACTCGGTTATTTGGCTAAGTTGAACAAGTTCAGCATTAAGTAAAGTGACCTCTTTGTATAAATTTATTCGGTCGAGGCTTTCCTATTTGGTCGCTGGAATAGCGCTCGGCATTTCGTTTCTGTTCCCGGAAACATGGTTCATGCTTTTCCTGGCGTGGGTTTTTTTGTTCGCATTGGCTCGGGCAGTGCAGAGCGATGATCGTTCCGTAGTTCCCGGCCTTCTAGTTTGCGCCGTTCCAGCACATCTAATCGGATTTTATTGGCTTCCGCAGACAACGACTTTGTTCGGTGGTTTCCCGGAATGGATGTCTCTACTCATATTGCTGTTGTACAGTGTGGTTTCTTCGCTGCAGTTTGCCTTATGCGGCCTGCTTTATAACTCGCTCAAAAAGTCTTGGACTCAGCGTTTTTCACTTTCGCTGGCTTTGAGCTGGTGCGCGGCTGAATATTTAATGCCGAAAATTTTCCCGTGGGCCTTGGCTCATACTCAAACAATGTGGCGGTCTTTTGCCGCTTGCGCTGAATTCGGCGGAACTGCTCTGCTAAGTCTGCCGCTGTTCTGGTGGGCCAGCCTCGCCGCTCGGGCCTATCGCTCAAAGCGCGCGGACTCGGCCGTAGTTTCCGGATTCGTGCTGTTGATTGTCATGATTAGTGGCGGCTGGATTAGAAATGCGCAAATCGCCGAACTACTGGAGGATGCGCCCCCGTATAAGTTCGCCTTGATTCAAGGTAATCTCTCTGTGAGCCGCAAAGGAGATGTTAACAGCTTGGACGCGAACATTGAACTTTACCGCCGCCTCTCGGCCGAGTCGGTTGCGTCAGGAGCGGACATAGTAATCTGGCCCGAGTCTGTTGCTTCGTTCTGGACTCCTGGGGAGCTCAACAAACTCCGTGGGACGCGCTTCGATCCGGCTCCGTCGATTACTGTGCCGTTTATTTACGGCGGGCTTGCGTATGAGAAAAGATCTCAGGCGCAGCAGCAGGCGATGCTGGAGGCTGTGCGGGAGGAGGTTCCGGAAGAGTTCAAAAGACAGATTCGCTATAAGTACCATAACTCGGCGTTTGCGCTGAGCAGCGAAGGTAAGTTGCTTGGGCGTTACGATAAGCGGGCGCTAATGCCAATGGGCGAGTATCTCCCGTTTGAACGCACCTTTCCCAGCATTCGTCGAATAAGTCCACATACCGGGTTCTTCGACAAAGGCCGTGTGCTTGAGCCGTTTAAAGTGCCGATGCCCAATGGCAAATCGCTGCGAATCATGCCGCTTATTTGCTATGAAGATCTCGTACCGCGACTCAGTGTAGCTGCAGCCCGACGCGGTGCTGAAGTATTGTTAAATCTGACTAACGACGCCTGGTACGGCGACACTGCGGCGCCCTTTCAGCACCATCTGCTTGCGTTATGGCGAGCCATCGAAACGCGGCGCTACTTAGTCCGAGTTACGAATACCGGATATACTGCCGTTGTCGATCCAATTGGTCGGACGACTGAGTCTTTGCCGATATTCACGGAGGCAGCGCTTAACGCGGAAGTGCGCCCTATTAGGCTGCGGACCCTTTATGTGTTTTGGGGCGACAAATTGGTGCAGATACTGACCTTGTTGGTGGTTGGCGGCGCGCTAGTCCTGCGTTTAAGGAGCAGAAAGCTTTAGTTTTTCGTGCACAACGGGATTCGCTGTGACAAAATATGCACGGTTGGGGTCGATTATTTTGGTGACAGTAATGAAGAGACTTTCCATATTTTTCTGCTTTGTTTTGATGGTGCTCGCCGCCGGCTGCTCCACTCCTACACCGGGGCCCGATAAAACTGCCGCCGGAGTTGTTTTAGGTGCGGGCTGGGGCGCAGGCCTTGGAGCTGTCGCCGGCAACCAAGTTGCGAATGCAGGGCCGGGCGCGGCCTTAGGCGCAGGTTTCGGAGCTGTTAGTGGAGCGCTCACTGGAGGGGCGATCGATATGACCGAAAGCAGCGAGTTGGAGGCACAGCGGGAACTCGACTCGCTAAAGATTCATGTTGCAGCTAATCAGCGGCGTCTTGAGCTGCTCCAGTCAACGCTCGACAGCAGAGATTACAATCTAAGCCGCACAGCTCACTCAGTCTCTAAAGTTTATTTCGATGCAGACAAAGCTTCGCTTCGTTCAGGCGCTGCTAAAGAGCTGCAGGTGCTTGCCGATCGCATCAAGCGCAATCCATATGTTGGCCGTCTCGAACTGCACGGTCATAGCGACGACAGCGGAAACACAGAGCGGGACAGCGATTTAAGTGAGTCTCGTACCAGAACTGTCGCTACATTTTTAGCCAACCAGGGTATCTCCCTTGATCAGATGGAGCTGTATGCTCATGGTGCACGACGTCCCCTCGGAAGCAATGAATCCGAAGCCGGACGTCAGATGAACCGCCGTGTTGAGATAATTTTGCTCAAGTAATCCTCGAGAGAGTCGGTGCTCCACCTCGCCGGAGTGTTAACAGATAAGATAATAGGGCTAAGTGACAAACAGGCTCAGCGCCTTTTTGTCTTTTTGTTTGTTCTATTTCATGCCGCGCAGTTTCTTGTTGTCGGATTCAATCCATATTCTCTGTCCGCCGATGAAGCTCACTACTGGGATTGGGCGCGGCATTTGGATATCGCTTACTACAGCAAAGGACCTCTGATTGCCCTATTGATTGCCGGCTCGACGGCGGTTTGGGGGCACACGGAGTTCGCTGTGCGCTTCCCAGGACTCCTTTGCAGCGCTGCGTTTTCGGCCTGCTTGTTTATATTTATGCGTTCGCTGTGGGGTGGCGCGGCCGCCTTGTTCGGATGGCTGCTTGTAAGGACAACTCTCTATTTTTCAGTGCTGGGCTTGGTGATGACCACCGATCCCCCGTTGATTCTATTTTGGCTCGCCGCGGTTGCGCTGATCCATGCTGCCGTCACAGGAGGTTCGACTTGGTGCTGGCCGGCCGCGGGGATTTGTATGGGCCTGGCCGTTCTTAGCAAGTACACAGCTCTTATATTGCCGGTCGGGGTTTTGCTTTTCGTGGCATTCAGTCCCGAGTTAAGGAAACGCAGTTTGCTTGCACATCTGTTCGCATGCTTTTTTCTGGCAGCAAGCTCCCTGGTGCCTGTGGTCGTGTGGAACGCGGCGCATGGCTGGGTGAACATTCAGCATAATGCCGGCCATCTGATATCGAGCAAAGCAGGCTTGCTCAGATTGAAATATTTGCCCGAACTGATTGGCGGACAGCTCGGTTTGATAGGTCCGCTTGTGTTTCCCGCCGTCTGTTGGGTGCTGTTTGATTCTGCGCGAAATCCATCGCGTCAATCCTTAGGCCGACGACTATTTTTTTGGTCTGCAGCTCCGCTTGGCCTGGTATGCTTGTCGGTTTCTCTTACAAAGCGCGTGTACGCAAACTGGCCTGCTCCGCTTTTTATCGGAGGATTGCTCCTCCTCGTGAGAATTGTCGTCAAAGAGGGTCGAGGCTCGCTTAGAAATCTACTAGGAGTTGGTGTTTTACTTAACTTACTGATTTGTACCGCCGCATTTTTCCCGATAATGGGTTTTACGCTGGGTGTGCCTGCTCACTTTTTGACGACAAAGAAGCTGGTTGGCTGGGATGAACTCGGTTCAGCAGCCCAGAATATCTTAAGCGAACTTCCAGGTGAAACCTTCGTGCTCGCTGCGGACTACGAACATGCTGCAGCGATAGGTTTTTACGCCGAATCACACCCTCAAGTATTTGTAGCTAACCTGGGAGATCGAAGGATGAATCAATACGATATTTGGGGTGGACTGGAGTCCGAAGTTGGGAAAGATGCGCTTATCGTTGTAGACGAGCGGTCAAAGGCGGACCTGCTGGCAGCGTATTTCGCGGAAATTGAGCAAGTCGGCTCGCCGCTCGAAGTGATTTACGCCGGATCGAAAATTCGCGAGTTTTT
>JAUIIP010000156.1 GCA_030431555.1 bacterium | reverse complement strand
AGGCAGCAACTAAAGCAAAAACGTTATGAGCCGCGTAAGCTTAAAATGTGCAGTGACTTATAATTGCTCGCACTTGCTGTTTAAAGAAGGCAACAGCCGCCGGTGTTATTCGGCGGCTGCTAGCCAATTGACGCACTAAATAGACTCTAGTGGGTTGTTCGCTGAGCGTGTTTGCCTTCGCCGATTTCTTCAATGGTCTTACTGATGAAGGCTTTGAGGTCGGCCGGCGAACGGCTGGTTGTCAGTCCTTCATCAACGACGCACTCTTCGTCGACCCAATTAGCACCTGCGTTTTGAAGGTCTGTCTTAATCGCGTTGTACGAGGTCAACTTGCGACCTTTCACGACATCCGCCTCAATCAACAGCTGCGGACCGTGGCAAATTGCTGAAACGGGCTTCTTCAATTCAAAAATCTGCTTCACGAAATTTACCGCGTCTGCGTTAGTTCGAATCGAGTCGCAATTGATCGTGCCGCCCGGGATAACTAGGGCATCAAACTTCGCTGGATCGGCGGATGATATGTCGCCGTCGACTTGTACTTCTTCTTTCCAGCCGTCTTTCCAGCCCTTGATTTTCCCTGACTTGGGCGAGAGCACAGTGCAATCGGCGCCGGCCTCTCGTAAAGCTTGGAGCGGTTCAATCAGCTCTGATGGCTCAAAGCCGTCGCCGGCGATAAATGCAATTTTTTTTCCTTCGATTTTTTGTCCCATATATTCTCCTCTATTTGCTTTGCAGCGCTTCGAGTCGCGCAATATTTTGATTTTGCCTTGGAATCAGGGTGCTGGTGATCATCGCCTTACATTCCGGCATTACGTCATCGTTGTCGATTGCCCGCTTGTAGTCGTTGAGGCCATGCTCTTCGCCAGTTTTAAGTGCGCTTAGAGCAGCCGAGTCGCCGAGTATTTTCGCGCCGCCTTCTACAGCTTTTGCAAAGTCTCCCCAAGCGCCCGAGTCCGTAGCAGGTTTTCCTCCCATTTTTCGAACGTTGTCGGTAAGTAGTTCGACGCTTTTCTGGTGGATCCCAAGCAGCGAGCGCAGCTCGTGAGATTCAGTTTCATTATCAAACTTTTCTAGAGCCTGACGATAGGTCTCGACTGCAGACAGTTCGCCTCGGAGCAGACTGTTGCATACTTCCGCGCAATCTTGGTTGGTTTGCATAATTCCTCCTTGCATTTAGTGGCGTAACGCAGGCGATCTTAGTGCAGGTGCGAGAAAGGAGTTATGACCTCGATCATGCGTTAAGTTTGCTGAGGATCGGCAGTTCTATTCGGCGGAGTGCGGATTATTCTGAGCGATCTGGAAGCTTGTCGAAGTCTATCGCGGTCTGAATCAACTCGACTGCTGTCCAGACTAGGTGGTTTACACCGCCAGGGGCGCCGGTCCGTCTCCCTAGCTGCTCTGGCGCCGGTGCTGCATCCGTTAGAAAAGACGTAACTCGATTGAACTGATCTTTGGCGTGCAGCCTCAACGCCGCTCCAATTTCATCGATTTCCTCAGATTCAATCTGAAGATGCTCGCGAAAGCGCTTTGCGCTGCCTCGGTCCCAGGTAAATGGAACTGTCTTCAAATCTTCTGCAAGGGTCAGCAGAAAGCGCGCGCGCCAGAGCGACGAAATCACCCAGGGGCCACCTTGTGTGAAGATAAATGGAGAGTATGGATGGCCGTTGTAAGGGTCGTTCGGGTAGCGGCCCCAAAGTACAGTCGCCTCAGGCGAGGATTTATTTATCGGATACTCTTCGATAAATCGTCGATCGAGCTCGATGAACGCATCGAAAAGTGGCTGGTATCCGTGAAAGGCTTCGATGACCTCCGCACGGCTCTGTCCATGCATGTTAACGAAGGCACCGATCAATGCTGAGTCAAGCAGAGTTGATTTGGTGCGGCGAATTTTACGCTCCATCGCCGGGCTGCTGAGGTCTAAATGGCTTAGAGGATGCCTGTATGGCGACTTGCGGCGCATCGCCTGGATTGCGCGCAGGATGTTGTCTTTTAGTGCCTGGGTGTCATCCAGTGCCGCGAGCTCCTGAGTGCTGTCAGCGCTTAAGCCCATGAGTGCGTCTAGTTGCAGCATGCTGGTATAGATATGTGACTTGGCTTCAATCTCCTCCCAAAGATCTCGGCCTGGACGTTGTGTGGAGCTGTCGAGAGATTTGAGTAAATCGCTAAGCAGTTCGTTGCGGTCAGATCCTGGTGCTAAGCGAAAAAACTTGAGCATATGAGCTGGACCGTCGTGCTGGAGACTCCAGGCGGCATGTTCCTGCGGATGCTGTGGCCAGGGCATAAGTTGATATTGTGCTAGGACCGCGTCCGGGTAGAGCGCATAGCCTAAAGGATTTACACGTTGGGCGCTGGGGAGCTGGGGCAGGTCGCTGCCAAGCACGAACTCTCTGTGTCTTAACGCCAAGTCACGAAATACCCCAACACCTGTTTTATTAAACAGCTCGAGCATAAACGTAGCTCCGATAAAACTGTCTCGCGGCCAGTTGTAATGGTAGGGGTGGGCGGCGGCGTCGGCACCGACTGCGATGATTGCACCGTTTCGTAGGAAGGCGCCTAGGAGAGAGTAAAGAGCATTGCTCACGACTTTGCGGTTCTGTGGAGAAGTAATCAGGCGCGCGGCTGTGTACTCCGCCAGCGAGCTGCGCTGCTGCGGGTCCAGAAGCTGCAGAGGTTCGAGATGCGTCGCATCCTCGCAGCCGCTCGGTCGCTCGGGAAGTCGAATCGAAAGCATGTTGCCAGAGCTTCCCCAGCTTGAATACCACGTATCGCCGTCAGCAGAGAGCAGCATTTCAAGGGCATATGGACCGTAGCCGCCGCTTCGCTCGAGCTCGCTCAAGTCTACCAGTGCTGAAAGCTCTCCTGGTTTTGAGCCCGGGCGAATGCGATCCTGCAGCAGCACCAGCCGAACATTCTTAGGCGCTTCCAGTGCATGGAAGTATGCGTGCACTTTGAAATCGGAGACTTTCCCTAGCAAATCGCTCGGGACTTCAACTTGGATCCAGTTTCGTCGCTCGCCTTGGCAGGACTCGAGTAAATTTTCATATTCTTTCGCGATGTCGCTTGGCTTCGGCAAGCTTATCTGTGGCTCGGGAATTTGAGGGGCCTTAGAGCAAGAAACAACGAGCAGCAGTAGGGAAATACTTGGCAAGTATTCGTAAGGCCGGAGCTTATTTCTAATGGTTTGCAAACTAAGCATGACTAGTATCGAGTAGCCTGTAGGAAGCTCAACAACCACTCATAGCTTGCTGGTTTAGCGAACTGCTGGCAAGGGGATTAAGCCTTAACCAAGGAGTCGATGATGAAGAAGGATCGAGTGCTATTTGTTTGCATTCATAACAGTGCCCGCAGCCAGATGGCTGAAGCCTTTTTGAACCAGATTTGTCCTGAGAGATTTGAAGCCCATAGCGCGGGACTCGAGCCCGGCACCTTGAATCCGCTGGTCGTTGAGGCCATGGATGAGATCGGCATCGATATCAGCCGCAAGCAAACCAAGAGCGCGTTCGACCTGTTCAAGCGGGGCGAATTGTTCAGCTGGGTAATTACGGTTTGTGACGAGCGAGCAGCCGAGCAATGCCCGATCTTTCCAGGTCTGACCAAACGCGTTCACTGGAGCTTTGAAGACCCATCGGCCTTCGATGGCAGTCATATGCAGCAGCTCGAGCGGGTAAGGGAAGTGCGCGACGAAATTAGACGGACAATTCTTGAGTGGTGTAATCATGTTTGCGCCGACTCGGAGCAATTACAGGCCGCACACTGATAGACTTTTTAAACTAAGACTTCTTCGTGGTTCTTCGTGCCGCATTCCGCGGCAGATATTATTGTATGTTCAGTAAGTTAGGATTATCCTTGTCAGCTAAGGCCCGCTCGGTTACGCTTGGCGTGTCACATAAACTGCACATATATTTGCACGCTGATGGCAAGTCTGAATCTGAGCGAGGAGCTGATTAAGCGACTGAGCCCAAATGGGGCCCAGCAGGAGTTCTACGATCGCGCCTTCACGGCACCAGGCAGCTTCGGAATACGGGTGGGCCGAGGCGGCCGAAAGGCGTTTTTTTTAGTGTATAAATACCGGGGTGCGAGAAGGCGGCTAACCCTCGGCGCTTACCCTGTCCTTGATCTGAAGAGCGCAAGAAACTTGGCGCACGAAGCACTGGCGCTTGCCGCTGCAGGCCGAGATCCGAAGTATGAGTTCTCTCGTAGGGTGCTAGCTCCGCGGGTGTCTGACTTCGTTCAAGTCTTCCTTAACAGTTGCCGAGACGACGGGCTGGCTGAGCGTACGATCTCTGAATATGAGCGGATATTGGAGCGAGAGGTCCTCCCGGAATTCGCTGACGCCCTAATGCGCGATGTTGACGAGAATCAGCTTAGAAAGCTCCTTGAGAAAATCGCTATTGGACGCACTAGTCTCGTCATGAGCAATCGGGTGAGATCCGTGCTCCGGTCGTTTTTTGGGCAGGCGGTATCTAAGAGGGTCATTGAAAGTAATCCGGCAGCGGAGCTTGGGGCGCCAAGTGTTGAGGGAGGCGCGCAGCGCTACCTGGAGCTGGAGGATTTGCGTGCTTTGTGGACGGCTGCGGACCGGCAGTTGGAGCCGCTAAGATCTGCTCTTAAGCTGCTATTGTTAACCGCTCAACGACCGGGTGATGTTCTAGCGATGCAGTGGGATGATGTTGATGTGGACGCCTGGTTGCTTCGCAGAAGGCGCAGAGGCAAAGAGCGACACTTTGAGGTGCCGCTTCCGACAATTGCACTTTCGATATTGCGGGAAGCGAAAGGCCGACAGCGTGCAGGAGTTGGCGACAAGGTTTACGTTTTCTCTTCTTCGCCCAACAGCAGGCTGACTTACATACGTAGAGATGCCAAGAGGCTTGGCGCTGAGCTTGGCTTCGAATGGTCTCCATCAGACGTGCGGCGAAGCGCTGCGAGAATTTTAATGCTAAACGGTGTGCAACCGCTGGTTGTGAAGTATTTGGTTGGTAATGCTACCCCGAAGGGGCTGGCCCCGGAGGATGCCGAAGAGCTGCATGCTGCTGCGCGCGAAGCGCTTGCGATGTGGGCTAGAATGCTGAGCCGGCCCGAAGAAGCACCGCGCCCTTCGCAGAAGAAGAAACCTCAAGGCGGCAAGGTTATCCAGCTTTTTAGCTAAGAACCCGAATCTGTGACGGATTCTTCATTAGTGACCTTGGGGTAACAATCCAAGTTGGCTGAATCTGATCTATCGGTACCATTCTTGCTCTTATCTCGTAGGTGTCACTGCCTGAGTGCAGTTCGTAGAGTACTTTCGTCGAGACGTCTTAGCGAACTTTCCGACGATGCAAAGTTCATAGGGGTTATATGCCGCGACTACTATTGTGCGCGTGCGCAACGGCAATTGTTTTGGGAGTTTGCCGCAGTCCTGCGCTCGCCGATCCGAATTCTTCATTGCAGAATAATTTCTTTAACCGGCGCCAGAGCAATGAGTTAGGCTCACCGAGGTTTAGCATGGAGCGACCAGCCAAGAATCCGATTCGCTCAGTGCGGGACCGGGCTCTCAGTGGGTTCTTCATCGAGAACAAGGATGAAGCCAGTCGGAGTTTGGCTAGGTTTTATTCATCGGATCGCGCTCAGCGTTATGTATTTGGGGACGGCGGCGTCAGTATTAGGATGGGTAATACACGTCAGTCAGGCAGCGCTCTTGGTTTCACATTTGCAAATTATGTAGAACCCAAAGGGAAAGACCTCATTCCAACTCGAGTAGATGTAATGCGCTTGCGTTCAAGCGGCTCTTCTGCTCCGAAGAAGGTGCGTAAGCTCGAGTATGAACAGGCTTTTGCGGGTGTCGACCTTGAGTTTGAGTTTAGTGAAGCACAGCTGTCTCAGACTATTACAGTTCGCCCCAGCGCTTCGGTCAGCGCGATCGATTTGAGTTATAGCGGCGTAGACCACTTAAAGCTGCTGGCCGACGGTTCGCTGGAAGTTGTGTTCGCAGGAGGAAATTTACGTTATTCGGCTCCGGTTTGCTTTGAGCGGGGCCTGCGCGGAAGTGCTCCGATAGACTGTGCCTACCAGATGACCGGCCTGCGAAGTTTCGGGCTCTCGCTCGTCGGCTCGAGAGACGCAGAGCTGGCCCTAGTTGTTCAGAGCGAGATTGCGGCGACCGAGGAATAGATGGTGTTCTCGGCTAAGTGTTTGTAATGTAAGCCTTATTTGCGCGGGCTTAGCAGCTCTCCTGGAACGAAAAGGCATAATTAGTCCGCTTTAGGTTTCCCGCGATCAAACCGACATACAATGGAGAACCACCTGAATGCAGCACTGTTGGAAAAGGGCACTTTAGCTGCTCTGCTGCGACGAGGTGAGCTAAGGTTCAGATGACTGAAGAGATACCGGCAAAAAAGAAAAAGTTTGGTTACTCACGGGGGAACTACTCGGTTCTCGTGGTGTGCCAGAACGGCTCGCGAAGTAATCAGGTAAGGCAGGCATTGAAAACACTGGGATTCGCTCAGATAAGTGCTGCGCCGACCCATGTAACTGCGCTTGAGCGGTTTAAGGTGCGCAAGTTCACGCACGTGATATTTGAGGCCAGTCCAACAGATATGCCGCCGCTCGATTTTGTTACCCAACTCATGGAAATGGACGAAAACTGCTGTCTTATTGCTATTTCCGAGCAGCCGAGAGTCGACGATGTCTTCGGTTTGCTGCGGGCAGGAGCGAGGCATTATCTGGTCGTCCCATTTACTGTAAACAGTCTGGAGGAGGTTCTGACGGAGGCGATCGAGGGAGCGCCCTTGAGTGACGCTGTGCTCAACGCGCCGGATCGCAATTCTGCTCTCGTGGGTGTGATTCTTAACAATCTTTATCGCCAAACCGTCCTTATGCGCCAAGCGCGCGAATTTGAGACAGCGGCGCGTGAGCTGGTAGCTCAAACAGCCAAAATGATTCAGTCAGTCGATATGGCCAAGCTATTTTGTGAAGGGACTGAGGAAGACCTCAGAAACGAAATCATAGACGCCTGCATTGCTCGGGCAAATGTCGCGGCATCAAGGTTAGGTCGGACCAGGAAGCGGCTGCAAAACAAGCGAGCAGTAGACGAAGAAGCTGCTTAAACCTTGCGGCAAGCCGCGACTCTCATTGCTGAGGAGTCGATTCAGCGTTCTTATATATTTCCAGAATTCCGCTAACACCACTGCGCGCGATCGATAGAGTGCGTCGGGTGACATCGCGCATTGTCTCAGTGGTGTCTTCGGGGATCGAATCGCCGGCACTCTTCGCGAAGGCTGCGGCCGCGACGGGGATTTTGTCACCGTGATCGAGTAGGAAGACTCCAACCCAAATGATCAGCAGTACTTTGAATACCCCTGCGACTATGAACCTCGCTAGACGAAACATCGTCTCCTCCTCTTCGGCGCGCTTGCGGCGTCGACCTTGACGCCTCATAGATTGAATCGACCTCGCCGCGAACTACTTGAGCGATATCTGCCAAGCAGTGCAAAAATCATTCACATCAGGAGTTGTCGCAGGCAAACAGCGGTTTTTGAGCGAATATTCGGAAGAATTGCTGTATACGGCTGCGGTTCGATTTGCGTATAAGTTTCGAGGGAGATTGTAGACTGCATTTGAATATTCCCCTTGAGCCAGGAAAAAGGAGCAATTCTTGTGAGCAGACAGCTTGCAATTACGCTGAGCACCTTAATCAGCGTTTTGATTTTGGCGTACTTCGCCGCGGATCTTGATTGGGCCGCTTTTTCTGATGCATTCAGCCTGCTCGATTGGCGTTACGCTATTTTACTGTCTGGATTCGCTCCACTACTGTTGTTTATTCGTGCACTGCGCTGGCGCGTGCTTCTTCCGAGCGACAGAAAATACAACACATTTACTTTGTTCGAAGCTTCCGTCGTCGGGCAATTTGCGATTTGGGTGATGCCGCTGCGCGCCGGCGAGTTCATTCGGCCTTGGGTGCTGAAGAAGCTTGACGGTGTGAGTTACTCAGCCGCTCTTGCGAGCATTGTGACGGAGCGCATTTTTGATTTACTGGCAATGCTGACCCTATTCGGTTTGGTGTTGCTGCGCCTTGAGAATACGCCGGTTCTGGTAAAGGCCGGAGCCGGGGTGCTTGGAACCGCGGCAGGCGTAGGAGCAGTATTTATGGTCTGCGCCTATATTTTTGGTGATAAGCTGACGAAGTTGTGCAACTCCTTGCTTGAGCGGATGCTGGCCAAGCACTTCCCCCACAAGGGCAGCCCAATAAAAGCCACATCGGGCCGCAGCGTCAGCACCTGGCCGAAGACAGCTCCTTGCGCCAATGGCAAAGCCAAGTACCCCAAAAATCCCAGCGGGTGGAACAAAGAGCCCTGGCGCTCGCTCAAGTTTGGCATCTACAAGCCCCACTACTACCAGTACACTTTTATCACCGAGGGAACGGGTAGCAAGGCGAAATTCACGATCATCGCCAGAGGTGACCTCGACTGCGATGGCAAGTACTCGACGTACAAACTCACCGGCAAGGTCAACCCTGCCACCGGTGAGGTCGAGCGCAGCGCCGTCATCGTCAAGGAC
>JAUIIP010000155.1 GCA_030431555.1 bacterium | reverse complement strand
GCCGCCCCGCTCAGCGGCTGAGATGATTCCGCTCACGACCGCCAAGACCAATAGCCCAAGCACATCGTCAATCACTGCGGCGCCGAGAATAATCTTCGACTCTTTAGCCTGCAACCGACCGATATCTTTGAGTACCCGTGCAGTTATGCCCACGCTGGTTGCCGTAAGAGTTGCTCCGACGAAGACATGGACGAGCGTCTCCGCCTCTGGCGCAAAAATCGCCGCAACCCACCAGCCAAGAAAAAACGGCGCAATGACGCCCAACACTGCCGCCAACAAAGACGACCAGCCGACCTGCTTCATCTCTTGGATGTTAGTCTCAAGTCCGACCTCGAATAGCAGGAGGATTACTCCTAATTCGCTGAGCACGGTTATGTACGCGTCATGCTCGAGATACTCGAAGCCGGTAATTCCCAGCAGCGCCAAGTTGCCGATAATCACGCCTACAACCAATTCGCCTAATACTTCCGGCTGCTTAAGCCGCAAGGCAAAGTGCCCGCCTATTTTTGCTGAAAGCAGTATCACTATCAGCGAAAGCAGCACCGGCACTATCGGCCCACTATGTCCGCCGGCCGCACCGTCGGCATGCGCCTCTGCGGCTTCCACTCCCGCCGCAGCCAGAGCTTCGAGCGGCGCTCCCCAGAGCCACGCAGGAATAACTAGCAAGGCACCTATCAACACCTTCTCCCACACACTACTTGCCATGCTAAACTCCTATTCCTGTTTCTCGAGTTTCCTTTCGCTGCGCCTAGATCGAGATAGTAGTGCAGACAAAGATTCCTTAACCGTCGATTCTCCGCGCAGCAGCCGATCGATTTCCTCCGTAATAGGAACCGAGACGTTGTGCTGGCGAGCTAGTTCGAGAATCTTTGCTGTCGTCGTCACTCCCTCGGCGACTTGTCCGAGTTCTTCCAGTATGTCTTCGAGCTTCTCACCTCGGCCCAGGCCCATGCCGACTCGTCGGTTGCGGCTCAAGTCTCCCGTCGCTGTAAGAAACAAATCACCGAGTCCACTAAGTCCGGCCACCGTCGCTGCTTCGCCGCCGAGGGCTACCACCAAGCGCTCCATTTCCGCCAGACCGCGAGTGATTAATGCTGCTCGGCCATTGAGTCCCATTTTAGCCGTGTCACCGACTCCAGCGGCGATAGCAATAACGTTCTTAAAGACTCCGCCAAGCTCCGCGCCGACAACATCAGCCAGCGTATATACCCTAAAGTTTCCGTGGTGAAACAACTTGGCCGCCTCCTCGCGAGCGGCTTCCTTACTTGAAGCGACTGTGACAGCAGTCGGCAGACCGACAAGGACTTCGGCAGCGAAGCTCGGTCCGGTCAAAACAGCGATTCGCTCGCTAGAACCTAGCGACTCCGCGAGCACAGTGCTCATTGTTTTGAGTGTCCCGTCTTCGAGCCCCTTGGCTGTGCTGACAATCAGCGGGCTGCCCTCCATAACTCCGACTAAGTCTTCGGCTACCGAACGAACAGCGGAGGAGGGGACGGAGACAACAATCGCATCCGCCCCGGACACAGCGCTTTTTAGCGACTCAGTAGTCTCTAAGCCTGCCTCGAGGGATTTGCCTGGAAAATATTTGGGGTTCTCTTTGTCTTGCTGAATTGACTGCAGCACATCGGGCTCTTTGCCCCAAAGAATGACTTCATGGCCGGCGCGGCGAAGATGGTTTGCCAGAGCGGTGCCCCAACTCCCCGCTCCAAGCACAGCTACTCGTGCCATTTACCAACTAGCTCCTAAGGTTTCGCGATTCCTACTCGTCGCTGCTCTCAGTGACGACGTCCTCGGCGCCTTCCTCGTCGCCGTTCTCACTCGATTCCTCTTGCTCGGCGACGCGGGCGACAGCCCCAACCCTCTCACCGTCTTTAAGCGATATCAACCGGACACCCTGAGTGTTACGCCCGATCAACGACACGCTGCTCGCTGGAATTCGAATCGCGTTACCCGAAGTCGTAATTAGCATTAGCTCATCGTTTTCGCCGACCCGACATGCTCCAATTACTGGACCATTCCTGTCGGTTGTTTTTATGTCGATGATTCCCTTTCCGCCGCGTCCTTGGGAGCGATACTCGTCGAGCGCCGTGCGTTTGCCGTATCCATGCTCACAGACGGTAAGCAGCGACTGCCCCTGCGAGTCATCATCACCTTCGGGTCCGACGATCGTGATGCTGGTCACTTCGTCGTCTTTGCTCAGGCTCGCACCCTTAACCCCGCGTGCCGTGCGGCCCATTGGCCTGACTTGATCTTCGGCGAAGCGGATCGACAGTCCGCTCTTCATCGACATCAACACGTGACGCGTGCCATCGGTCAGCGCTGCGCCAATCAGCTCGTCACCCTCGTCAATCGTCGCAGCACGGATTCCTCCCTTTCTAACGTTAGAGAAAGCCATCAGGTCAACGCGCTTGATGTAGCCGCTCTTAGCAGCCATTACGACGAACCTGCCTTCCTCGAAATTACGAACCGGCAAAATCGCGGAAACAGTCTCGTCTTTATCGAGCTTAAGCATATTGACGATGGCTCGCCCGCGGGCCATGCGTCCCATCTCGGGAAGATTATAGACCTTGAGCCAATGCAGCTTGCCTTTAGTTGTAAACACCAACAGATAGGCATGCGTCGAGGCGACGAACAAATCCGCTACGAAATCTTCTTCGCTCTCCTCAGAGAGCTTCTTCGTCGCGCGCACACCTTTGCCGCCGCGGCCCTGTGCCTTATACAGGGAGGGCGAGCAGCGCTTTATATAGCCGCGATGGCTCACCGACACGACCATGTCTTCCTCGACGATCATGTCTTCGAGTTCGATTTCTTCTGCGTTGTCCTCGATATGCGTGCGGCGCTTGTCTGAATACTTCTCGAGAATCTCTTCGAGCTCTTCTCGAACAACTCGGTTCACTTCTGCCGGGTCGCCAAGGATCTTCTTCAGCTCCGCTATCTTCGCTGTAACTTGTTCGTACTCTTCGTCGATCGCTTGGCGCTCAAGGGCAGTCAAACGGCGAAGCGGCATATCGAGGATTTGCTGAGCCTGAATTTCGCTCAGCGAAAACTTCTCCATCAAGGCGTTCTTTGCGTCCGGTACCGACTGGGAAGTCTTGATTACCTGAATGACCTCGTCGATGTTGTCCAGCGCGATTCGCAGACCTTCGAGGATATGCAATCTGGCCTCAGCCTTGCCGAGTTCAAAGATGCAGCGTCTGCGTACGACTGTTCGGCGATGTTTGAGAAATTCAACCAAGAAGCCTTGCAGCCCCAGGACCTGCGGCTTGCCGTTGACGATAGCAAGCATCGTCACCCCGTATGTGCGCTGCATCGGTGTCAGCTGATAGAGCTGATTCAACACCACATCCATCACGGCATCGCGCTTAAGTTCGATCACAACGCGCATCCCCCGTCGGTCGCTCTCGTCGCGAACAGTGGAAATCCCTTCAATTCTTTTCTGGTTAACTAGGTCAGCGATCTTTTCGATTAAGCGCGCCTTGTTCACTTGGAATGGAATTTCGTCGATGACTATTGCTTCAACTTCCTTCTTGCCGCGGCCGATTGACTCTTCTCGCACCTTCGCACGCAGTTTGAGCAGGCCTCTGCCGGTCTCGTAGATTTTCTTAATCGGCGCAGAACCGTATATGATCGCACCCGTCGGAAAGTCGGGACCGGGAACTATTTCCATCAATTCGGAAGTAGTAATCTGCGGGTTCTCAATAGTAGCGATTGCCGCGCGAATGACTTCGTCAATATTATGCGGCGGAATGCTTGAAGCCATCCCAACCGCAATCCCCTCAGCTCCGTTAATAAGCAGATTGGGAATTCGTGCAGGAAGAACTTCCGGCTCGTTCGTCGAGTCGTCAAAGTTCGGGACGAAATTTACCGTCTCTTTGTCAATGTCAGCCAGCATCGTCTCAGCCAGCGACATCATGCGGCATTCTGTGTAGCGGTATGCCGCTGCGCTGTCGCCGTCAATCGAGCCGAAGTTCCCCTGGCCGTCAATCAGCGGATAACGAAGGTTCCACGGCTGGGCCATCCGCACCAAAGCGTTGTAGACAGCCGAATCACCGTGCGGGTGATAGTGCTTGAGAACTTCACCGACGACACCGGCGCACTTCGAGTATTTCTTTCCGGAGGTTAAGCCCTCGCGAAGCATCGCGTATAATATGCGGCGGTGAACCGGCTTGAGCCCATCGCGGATATCCGGAAGGGCACGACCGATAATCACGCTCATCGCATAGTCCAAATAGGACCCGCGCATTTCGTCTTCGATATTAACTTGAACGATGTTTGTTGATTCCATTACTTCGCCTTAAGCTTGGATTAGATGTCGAGGTTCTTTACCTGCAGGGCGTTCTCTTCGATGAAGTTGCGGCGCGGCTCTACCATGTCTCCCATCAGCAGCGTAAACAGTTCGTCTGAAGCCACCGCGTCGTCGATGCAAACTTGAAGCATCGTACGCTTGGTCGGATCCATCGTCGTTTCCCAAAGCTGCTCCGGGTTCATCTCCCCAAGACCCTTAAATCTGGTTACCTGGAAGCCGCCGCGACCGCGTTCGAGAATCTGCTGCCGGGCTTCAAAAACCGTAGCGCAGCTGACATCGGCCTTCTTGCCGCTGCCGTCTTTAATTACAAAAGGCGCCGCTCCAAGCTGGTTTGCCTTAAACATAACTTTACGAACGAGATTGAAGTCATCAGCCATCAGCAGATCGCGATCGACCAGAGTAGTGCGCACGACGCCTGCATTCTGGCTGCGAATACTAACGATCGCCCGCTCATGCTCTTCGTCGTGTTCCACCTCAAAGGCTCGAATAGTCGTTTGGTCGCCGTGCTCCGCCAACCAGGACTCTAGACGTTCTCGGTAGGCCTCCAGACCCGAAGTGTCATCGAGCGCGCTCGGCGTAAAGTCTTCGAATGACGCCAAGCCCGCCAGAACATCTCGGTCTAGGCCGCGACGTTCAAACACATCCAGCACAGATATCGCATCACCGACGAGCCGCATGAAGTCTTCGAGCTCGGAGTCGCTCAAGGCAGAGCCATTGTTTGCAGCCACCAGAGACACTCCGTCAGCGCCGGAATTGAGCAAAAACATATCAAACGAAGATTCATCGTGTAGATAATGCTCCTGCTTTCCCTTTTTTAAGCGATAAAGCGGCGGCTGCGCGATGTACAAGTATCCGCGCTCAATTAGCTCAGGCATCTGACGGAAGAAGAAAGTCAAAATCAACGTGCGGATGTGGCTTCCGTCAACATCGGCGTCCGTCATGATTATCACTTTGTGATAGCGAAGCTTCTCGATGTTGAATTCTTCGGAGCCGATTCCGCAGCCGAGCGCAGTGATAATCGTGCGGATTTCTTCAAACGCAAGCATCTTATCGAAGCGAGCCTTCTCGACATTCAGGATTTTACCCTTCAGCGGGAGAATCGCCTGGTTTACCCGATCGCGACCCTGCTTGGCGGAACCTCCGGCAGAATCACCCTCTACGAGATAAATCTCACACTCTGCGGGATCTTCGCTTTGACAATCAGCAAGCTTGCCGGGCAGGGCGGCTGAATCCATCGCGCCTTTGCGTCGAACCAAATCACGAGCGCGCCGCGCGGCGTCTCTGGCTCGGGCTGCATCAAGCGACTTGTTGACGATTGCCTTGGCTACGGAAGGGTTTTCCTCAAGGTAGCTCGACAGCTGCTCACCAAGGAGCTGTTCAACCATGCCCTTAATTTCGCTGTTGCCGAGCTTGGTTTTTGTCTGACCTTCGAACTGCGGCTCAGGAAGTTTTACGCTAATCACCGCAGTCAAACCTTCCCGAATATCTTCACCCTGTAGGTTTTCCTTGCCCTTGAGCAAGTTGGCTCCGGCCGCGTAGGCGTTTATTGCGCGAGTAAGCGCTGTTCTAAATCCGGCTAAATGAGTTCCGCCCTCGTGGGTGTTGATGTTGTTGGCAAATGAATAGACCGCTTCGGTAAACCCGTCGTTGTGCTGCATTGCAACTTCAAGCGTCACGCCGTCTTTCTCTCCGTGGAAAAACAGCGGGTCGGGCACGATAACAGTCTTAGTCTTGTTGAGGCTTTGTACGAAACTCTTGATTCCGCCTTCGAAATAGAAATCCTGCTTTCGCCCGACCCTTTCGTCCTCGAAGCTTATTCGCACCCCGGCATTGAGAAACGCCAGCTCTCTGAAGCGCGACGCAAGCAAGTCGTACTTGAAGCCGTCGACTTCCCGGAATATTTCTTTGTCCGGAAGGAAGGTGATGCGCGTTCCCTTGCTTGAGGTCGAGCCGATTTCCTTTAACGCCTCGACCGGTGTTCCGCGCACATACTCTTGATAGAAAACCGTTCCTTCGCGTTTGACTTCGACGCTTAGTCGTTCGCTAAGTGCATTAACAACTGAAACACCTACCCCGTGCAGACCGCCCGAGACTTTGTAGGCTTTATTCTCAAACTTTCCGCCGGCATGAAGCTTGGTTAGAACGACCTCGACGGCACTGATGCCTTCTGTCGGATGAATCTCGGTCGGAATCCCTCGCCCATTGTCCTCTACGGTAATCGATCCGTTTACATGAATCTTGACGCCGACGTTGTCGCAGTGACCGGCCATTGCTTCGTCGATCGAGTTATCGACGACTTCAAACACCAGATGATGAAACCCTCGTTCGAAGGTGTCACCGATGTACATCCCAGGGCGCTTGCGCACCGCATCCAGCCCTTCGAGGACCTTAATCTTGTCGACGCCGTAGTCTTCACCAGCAGATGAAGACGGCACATCAATAGCTGCAGAACTCTCGTCCATACTCCCCTTTGAACACCTGGTCCCGGCTGCGTAATACTGCGCCCTAGACTACGGATAAAAACTTAGCGTTTAACATTAGAAAAGCACCAAAATATACCAATTTTGGCGAACTGCGGCAAGAGAATAAAACATGTAATATTGGGTACTTAGCGTTAATTTTTAGCCCCTTTATTCGGGCTTCAACGCACCGTTTTGAATATGCATTATCCTGCTGTCTGAAACGCCCTGGAGAAACTCGTGGGGAAGTTCCGTAAGTGTTAGAATCAACTGGCTTTTACTGTCTTGGATAAGGTCTAAAAGCGCGGCTTTTCTATAAGTATCGAGTTCTGACTCAATGTCGTCGAGCAGCAGCACCGGCAACTCGCCGCTTTCCTCGCTCAAATAATCCACCGCGGCAAGCAGAAGCGAGAGAGCAAAACTGCGTGCTTGGCCTTGAGATGCGGCCGAACGCGCTTCGTGCGGACCACTGCCAACGTCAATTTGGAGCTTCAGGTCGTCGCGCTGAATACCCCTAGTAGAAATGCCGCGTCTAATGTCCTCAGCCGCCGAATGGGCAAACATCGACACTAGTTCGTCCTCTGAACGAATCTTCCCCTCACAAAGAAAGTCGCCCTGGTATGAGAGGCTGACTTTTTCAGCTCCGGCGAAATCACTCGAGCGAGCAACGAGCTTCTGGTAGTAAGACCCGACTGTTTTTTCAATCGATTCGGCAAAGCTGCGCCTGCCGGCAGCCACATGCATGCCGTGACGCGCCAGCAATCGATCCCAAACCGCCAACTTCTGTTCAGCGCCCGATGGATCGCGGCGAAGGCGTTTTAAAAGCATGTTTCTGCTCTTAAGTGCCCGCTCGTAACTAACCAAGTGATCAACGAACTGACGGTCGACCATCGATAGAGTTCTATCGACGAATCGCCTGCGCCCGCCGGGCCCGCCCTTTACAAGCTGAACATCATCAGGAGAAAACACGACCGCCCGAAACTGGCCGTAGAACGCGCTGGCTTTGCTCACGCGGTTTCCATTAACAAACAC
Organism: bacterium; assembly: GCA_030431555.1. Lineage (GTDB taxonomy): Bacteria > Bdellovibrionota_C > UBA2361 > SZUA-149 > JAGRAN01 > JAGRAN01. The sequence continues at coordinate 743 of JAUIIP010000155.1, read as the reverse complement.
TCGCCGTCGGCTATCTTCCAGCTCAAAAGATACACTCTTGATTCCATCTTCAGTGCTGACACTGGCCTCAACTGAGCATGCGGCTGAGTCCTGCGCGCCCCAAGGCAAAAGATCGGAAATTGAGGAATGACGAAACGATTTGGCCTGCGAAAGGAGATAGATCGCTTCAAGCAGATTTGTTTTGCCCTGACCGTTTGGACCAATTACGAAGGTCACACGAGAGGGAAATTCAGCCTCAACTCGCTCTAGATTTCTAAAGCCCTGGACAGCTAATTTCTCTATCCGCATTAATCAAAGCGCATGGGCATCACAATGCAGGAGTAGTTCTGCGCATTGTCGCCCTCAAACAGTCCCGGTCCCAGATCCCCGCTGAGCTTAAGCGTTACCTTCTCGCAATTGGACATCGCTGACAGTAGGTCAATCACATATCGAGCGCTGAAGCCGATAAACACGTCTTCTCCGTCTTGTTCGACGGATATGGACTCCGAAGCTTCGCCGTACTCTGGGCTGGAAGAGAGAATCGTAAGAGTTCCGCTCTCGAACTTAAACCGCACGCTTCGCGACTTGTCGGTCGTTACAAGCGACACACGCTTGACTGTGGACAGAAGCTCATTGCGGTCGAGCGTAACAACAGTTGCGGTCTCTTTCGGAAGCACCTGGCGGTAGTCGGGAAACTCCCCGTCAATCAGACGCACACCGAGTGTAATCTGTCCGCTCTGAACCGTGAAAAACCCATCCTTCAC
>JAUIIP010000154.1 GCA_030431555.1 bacterium | reverse complement strand
GCCAACCTGGCTGATTAACTCTAAAGACGCGGAATGCGCGTCGACAATGCTCTTCGTAACAAAGAGCCCGAGGCCGGTTCCCTCAACGCCGGTATGCTTGTCGAGCCTTGTGTATCGGTCAAACAAATGTGGTCTGGCCTCCGGCTCAATGCCACTGCCGGTATCACTTACCGTGATCTGCACGGCGCTGGTCACTCGCTTTGCGCTAAGCGATACCTGGCCGTTTCTAGGAGTAAATTTGATTGCGTTGCTCACCAGATTCGCAAGAATTCGTCTAATTCCCAGCTTGTCTGCGTAAACATCCAGTTCTTGTCCATCGATCTGCGTAATCAGCTCTATAGACTTGTCCCGGGCCATAGACGTGTAATCCAAGACCACATCTTCAAACACCTCGGGCACGGAAAGCCAGGTCGGCCTAACGATCAGCACGCCGTCCTGAATTCTTCTGGCACTGAGCAATTCGTCAATCAGTGTTACGCAGGTTCTGGCGCACGACCCGATACGATTAATCATTTCCGATGCGCGCTTTGGATCAATGCCGCTTTCGTCGTTTAACAACTCGACCGAAGTAAGAATCGCCCCCAGGGGGCCCTTGAGATCGTGTGAAGTCGTTGAAAGCACATCGCGTTGAAATCGCTCCTGCGCCTTCTTTTCAGTAATATCACGAGTCCAAATGACAAATCGCCTTATATCAAGTGGTGCACTTTCGCTTTCCTTTCCAATCAACGTCGATGTCAGCATCATCTCGTAAAACACCGGCGCTTCGTCCCCCTCAGCAACGCAGAGTTCGAATCGCAAAAGAGTATCGCCGTCTTCATTAACAAATACTGATGCAAGCTGGTCAGCGGCTTCCTTATTTTTGGCTCTCAGAGCCGAGATTATGTTGCGTAATTCCACCGGCTGCATCGACCCAGCCAACTGCTCATACAGCTTCATAAAAGAGTCGTTAGAAAAAACTATGCCTCCTTCTCGGTCGACAACCGCCATTCCGTCCGGCGAGCTGCGAACTGCTGCGGAAAACGCGTCGCGCTCAGCTCTTACCTGAAGCTCACGCATCTGCTGGAGCTTGCGTCTAGCACAGCGGGTAACGACAAGCTCAACCCGCTCTGCAAACGACGGATTAAAATCTTTGACCATGTAGTCCCAAGCGCCGGCGCGCATGACTGAGACCGCATCGTTTAAGTCACTAGAGCTAGTCATTACTATCGTCGGCAGACCGGGCCTGGCAGCACGCACGGTCTCAATTACCCTCAGTCCCGACATATCGGGCAGTCGTAGGTCGCATAGAACGAGTTCAGGCAGGATATTGCCAAGCAGCGCAAACGCCTCTTCACCGCTTGATGCATGGTGAACCGTTCCTACGATTCCGCGCAAAGCTCGTGTAATCAGCTTTGCATGGCTCGGTTCATCTTCAACCATCAAGACACTCGAAAAGAGCGCCTCGGTATCAGGTTGACCGTCATCGATTTCAAAAGGTTCAGGGTTCTTTTCGGGCATTGGAATTCCGCGCTAAGGGGCTATACTTATTTAGGATGCACCGACAAACCAAGTCTATGCAGAAGAGCACATATCCGGCATTTTCCCCGGGTATTTCATTGTGAGTTTGTGAAAAATGCTCTCCACGCTATCTTGCCCGAGGGCCTTGCGCCAAGTCTTTGAATGAATTGAGGAGTGAAAATGGTAAAGCCGGACCACTGGATCAGAAATTGGGGCAAAAATGGAGGCGTTACGCCTTTTAACGACGAGCAGGTCAATCCGGCGAGTTACGACATAACACTCGGAAATCACTGGATTTGTCCAACCAGAGAACCGGAAGAATTTAAGGCGGAAGTTCTGATTCTTTTTCCGGGAGAGGTTGTGTTAGCCACCACCAGAGAACAAGTCCACTTGCCTCGCGACGTGGTTGGGGACCTCAAACTTAAGAGCTCGCTCGGTCGCCTCTGGCTAAACCACAGTCTAAGTGGATGGATCGACTGCAATTTCCAAGGACAAGTTACTCTTGAGCTTCAAAATCTTGGCCCTTATCCGCGCAAACTCTCGTCCGGCATGCGCGTGGCTCAAATCGTGTTTTATCAAATGAGCGAGCCGCCTGAAGTAGCGTACGGCGAGGGTAAGACTGGCCATTATCAAGGCCAGTCCGGAGCTACTCGCTCGTGGTCAGAGGAGTTTTTCCCTGCTGTGCTGCACTCCCCGCGCGAAGGGGGAGAGTAAAGCTCAACCGGCGTTTTATTTCTTATCTTCTTGATAAACAATTGCGGCTGGTGTATAGTTCCCGCGTTAACGCAATGCTAACACGCTGCCGGAGGTTTGCACCGTGGACTCGTCCGTTGCTAAGCCGAAGTCCGACCGCCAGTATTGGACGGTCGATGATATCAGAGACAAAATGTCCTCCTCCAAAGTCGTGGTGTTCAGCAAGGGCACCCGCGAAGATCCGCGCTGCGGATTCACTGCGCAAGCGTTTGATGAGTTAGAGGGCATTAGCGAAGATCTAGAAATAGTTAATGTCTGCGAGGACAAGTCGATAATAGCTGCCCTGCGAACTGTTACCGGCCGTAAGGCGCTTCCAATAGTTGTTATCGACGGCAAAGTTGTCAGCTGTTCCGACGATCTGCCGAAAATGCTGAAGAGCGGCACCTTGCGTGAACAAGTCGAGAAGATTTATTCCTCGAACTAAGTACCACTCACTAAGCAGCCCCCCACTCACAGCCTTTTAGCCTGACACTGCACCGATTGTGTGGGATTGTTGCGCCTATGGCTGCAGATAAGTTCAAAGTCAAAACAGGCTCGGTGCTGATTACAAACGACGACGGCTGCCGCTCGCCGTTTCTAGTCCCTTTTGTCAAAGCGCTCAGCAAGCTTGATGCCGTCTCGGAGACCAGAGTGGTGGTCCCCGACACTGAACAAAGTTGGGTTGCTCAATCTATAAGCAGATTCTCGCCGCTGCTAATCCAAAATTACGAGTTTGGTTCGCTGCAGGGATTCACGGCGTCAGGCACGCCAGCCGACTGCGCGAGTCTAGGAATTCACAATCTTTACGACGACAAGCCGGAGTTTGTCTGCTCGGGCATCAACATGGGTGTTAATGCGGGGCTAGCGTATTTTCTGAGTTCCGGGACAGTAGGAGGTGCCGCCGAGGCTATGCTTGCCGGAGTCAAAGCCGCTGCCTTTTCGGCAGAGCTTCCGCATGAGCTATACGCAATTTGGCACAGGGGCGACGAAGAGAGCCTGCAAAGCTACAGCGAGTTCTGGCAAAGGATAGCTGCAATTTCAGCCAAGGTCGCCGAACGCTTGATTGAGCGCGACGCATGGGACTATGCCAGTTTTTACTCGGTAAACATTCCCTGGTCTGCCGACCTAAGCACTCCCATAAGAACAACTCAGTTAACCACCGCTTACTTTGGCCCGCTGTTCTCCAAGCTGAAACCCGACGTATATCAGCATCGTCACGACGCTCTAATTCTAATTGACAAAGAAGAAAACTACCCGCGCAAGCTGCCGTTTAAGGCGACCTTTCGCGACGAGCCTCCGCTGCGCTTTACCCACAAGAGGGAGAACGGACTGCCTGGTGACTTAGAAACTCTGGCAGCCGGAGAGGTGTCGATTACGCCGATCAGCTATTCGCTGAGCATCGGAGGAGCAAAAGTTGCCGCGCTGCTTGAGTAAAATCTAGTTGCCGAACTCTACATCCTCTCGCTTATGGTACTTGCAGCGGTGATTGATGCAGGATACTAACCCGCTTCCACATGGTGGAACCGAAGCGCGCATTGTGCATTGGACATGCAGACAATCAAAACGCTCCCGGAAGGCTTCCAAACGCTCTTTGTTAACAGCGACATCCTCACCACCGTTAGCACAATCGCAGCAGCCGTTATTCGCCACAACGCAGTCCCTGTCAGAACCGCAATATTGATATTTGCCCAGCTCAAAGCTGTCGAGAGGTGTTTTAATGGGTTTCTTTGCATCTGCACACGCTGCGCCGGCGCTCAGCAGAATTAGCAGAGTCGAGGCGATCAACACCCGGCACGGAACTGAGATAAGTGAATTCATAAGTCATCTCCTTAATGAACATTAGACGCACCAAATCAGAATGAATTCGAGCGCCGGCTACCTTGCCTTGGCCGAAGCCTTCTTCCCTCGAAGATAGCGCCTTCGCTGCTCAACTCTTAGCCTGGCGATTGTGCGGTGCAGCACCAATGAGACCGAGAGCAGCATTAGGTAAATTGCCATTGACCAGAGAGCTAGTGCTATCGAGTTAAAACCAATCGCCATTCCAACAGCAACAGCCATCCATATCATCGAGGCTGTAGTGATTCCTGCCACGCTGCCTTTGTGTTTAAAAATCACTCCCCCACCCACGAATCCTATCCCGGTAACCACCTGAGCGGCAATTCGCGTCACATCATACGGCTGACCGCTTACTGAGGAGCCGGCAACTTCCACGGAAAGCAAAGAAAACAAACAGCTGCCGGTTGAAATGATCGCGAATGTTCGCAGTGAGGCGACCTTTTGGCGAAATGCCCTCTCCACACCAAACAAGAGGCCGCAGACGGCAGCCAGCAGGAGCTGCTTCGCAAACGCCGGCACCGCAAGATACAATCCAGCAATTTCATATGTCGAATCGACGAAACCCATAGGCACTTAACTTGTAAGAAGTTGGCTGCCGCAGAAGGCAGCGCCCCAAAGGCCGCTTTGCTCGTCCTCCATTAGGCGCAGCGTTATACTCCCAAGCAAATCAGCATGTCGCGGAGAGCGCAAGAACTCATCTTTAAAAGCAGCCGTCTGCACAAGCTCGGGGCTCTTAGCTGCCACGCCGCCGGCAATGTACAGCCCACCTATAGCCAAAACATCCAAGGCGAAATCTCTACAGGCTCGGGCGTAAAACATGGAGCACCACTCGAGAGTTTCAGGATAACTGTCAAATGCCGAGGTGATATCCTCCGGCTGCTTGTCTTCGCCATAAAGAAAACTATGCACTAGCGAAATCCCTTTTCCCGATACGACGTTTTCAAGAGTGAGAACACTGGTCTCAAGCTTTTCGAATGCGAAAGCAAAAAAATCGAATTCCCGAGCGCTACCGAGCGGAAAACTCACGTGCCCTCCCTCGGAGGGAACGGCGAGCCAGCCGCCAGCTGACGGAACAAGCATCGCCTTACCTAGATTGGTGCCTGCGCCGATAACGCCGATGGTGCCCTTAGCCGCCGGTACGTCGCCCTCCAAAACCACCCTTGCCTGCTCTCCGACCACGGTTCTCACCGCGTAAGCCTGCGCGACAAAGTCATTGATAATTAGTGCAGAACGGGCCGGTAGTCTCGCCGAGTCTCGCTCTAAATCGATATCCCAGGGAATCCACGGAGGATCGCAGTAAACTCCATCCCGCTCAACCGGCCCTGCCGCCGCCAGCACGACAGCGTCAGCCGAACGGCTTGCGAACGGAACCTTGCTGGTCTCAAGCATATCCAGCAGCTCAGAGAACGAATTCACTTCGGCAGTAGGGAAACTAAGCGAGGTCTGCAAATTGATCTGACCCGAAGAATCCAATTCAAAGAAAGCGAACCGGCTGTTGGTCGCGCCGATATCTGAAGCGAGTATGTTAGCCACGGTTCGGCTTAAGTTCCGCGGTCAGTTTGTCTAATGCAGACTCGAGTACTAGGCAAAATGCCGACAGCTTGGCGATTATTTCGGGAGAGAAAACATTGCGAGACCAAGCTTCAGCATCCACAATTCCAAGAACCTTGGATTCATCAGGCGCAAAAATCGGCAGGCAAGCTTCACTTAAGACTTTGCTGTCACACTGATAGTATGGCCCACCCTGCTGCCAAAGGTAGTGCTCGATATCGTTGATCACTACTGCTTTTCCGCTCAAGCCTACCGAAGAATTGTTGCTCTGCCGTGCGAATTCTCGTGTCAGCGGAAACTCCGCCCTGCTTTCGACACCTCGATAAGCAATTTTAATCAACACATCCGAAGTATCCGAGGTTTTCCAAGCTAAGTAGACACCCAGCCAATCAACCTTCGTCTCTCCAAAGACCGCTTCGAGCAGAGAATCAATCTGTTTTAGCCTTCGCACTGCGGGATGACTCTCTAAGTCGTCTGATATCAAACCGAGCGCCTGCCCGAGATCATAAGCCGCCTCGTCAAGCGTCCCATCAATGCGGCTGCAGCCATCGGACGTAAGCGCGGGTACACGGTAAAACAGCAGCCGCTGCATAGCTTCGGTCGACACCGCAGACGGCAGCCAATCGTCCATTCTCTCCTCGAGTTGCTTGAGATAACTCGAAAGCGTATCACCATGCGTCTGGATATCGGCCGGAACAGCCTCAGACAGGTATCTCTGTATGCTAACTTCCACCACTTCCCTCAAAGTCGAAATTCAGCGCTACTGCGGCAACACCTTACAAGCGCTGAGCTAATCGTATCCTGCCCACTAGCAGAGAATAAGGCAATAAACTCTGTCGACAATCAGGCAATAACCTTACATCAGCAGGTGCTGCTATGCTAACGTGTCTAGCAGTAAGTTCTTTAGCACCAAGCATCTGGGTTTCGAGCTTGAGCATCTAGGGGTAAGCGCCACAACACAACCGCAAGGAGGCGCTTATGGTTTCTTCAGCACACGAGCTTCTGACGAGCATTCGGAAGCTGCTTCTCGCTTCAGGTTACGTCACCGTTACCTCCGATCGTCAAATCGCCCGAGGCAGCGCGCAACAGTGGCTTTCCGGGCCCCCAATCGGAACTCGACGCTACTTCCATCCGTCGAGCAGAACCGTTGTCGACGTCGATCCACACGTCACCTCGACGTGGAATGTGGATACGCAAACAGCAGGGAGGGTGCAACCCGTTAGTACGGTAGAATTCCTGCGTAAGTTGGAAAATACCTAGCAAGGTTGCTTGCCCAGGTGCTCAAGCCCGCACCCTCCAAATCAGGCTTTTGACACAAATTCTCTGTGATATACTAATAGCTTAAACATCACGGGAGCACATGGGCGACTCAAGTACGAAAGAACTCGAACGAATAATCGTCGAAGAAGACGAGCAAACTGAAGAACCGTCGATGTATCGGGTGGTGCTGCTGAATGACGACTACACAACAATGGAGTTTGTGGTCATGATTCTCGAAACTGTCTTCAACAAGACCACTGAGGAAGCGACACATGTGATGCTCTCTGTTCACAACAGCGGTTCGGGAACTGCTGGAGTATTTACTAAGGAAATAGCTGAGACAAAAGTCGAAATCGTTCATCAAATTGCTAGACAGAACGAATACCCGCTGAAGTGCATTATGGAGCCCGCCTGATGTTTGATAGGAACGTTGAACAAATTCTGCTTCGAGCTGCGCATATTGCCCAAGAGCGCTCGCACGAGTTTCTTGTGCTTGAGCACCTGCTTTACGCAATTGCCGAGAACGAAGAAGGCGAGAAAATCATTACGGCATGCGGTGGCAACCTTGCCAGCCTTAAGAAGAACTTGGATGACTTCTTTGAGACTCGCATCGAGACCCAATCGAGCGGTGCTGACATGCACCCTCAACAAACTCTCGGATTCCAGCGCGTGCTCCAGCGAGCCATTCTGCACGTTAAATATTCGAGCAAAAATGTCGTAGGAGTTGGCGATTTGCTCGCCGCGATTTTCACCGAACCCGAGAGTCACGCCGGCTTTTTTCTTAACCAAGAAGGCATATCGCGGCTGGATATTCTCGAGTACATCTCGCATGGGTTCCTCGAAGACGATGAAGACGACGCGTTCGGCTTAACCGATGACGATGACGACGAAGAAGCCGAGGAGGCCTCAAGTCCGCTTGATAAATACACTGTGCATTTGAACAAGCGGGCAGAAGAAGGCAAAATTGACCCGCTAATCGGCAGAGATTACGAAATAGAACGTGCTGTTCAGGTACTGTGTCGGCGAAACAAAAACAATCCGCTTTTCGTAGGCGACCAGGGAGTGTTCGATCAGCGCCGGATCCACATAGACCGCGTCCACTTCCTTCTGCAGCGTTTGCAGCCGCTCCGTGTCCAACACCCGTTGCACGACCTGAAGCGCACCGGTCATCCGTTCGACAATCACAAACTCTTCAGTCTGCGTTGGATAGCCCACCAGCACCTTGAGCATAAAGCGGTCAATCTGCGCCTCGGGTAGAGGATATGTCCCTTCCGACTCAATCGGGTTCTGCGTGGCCAACACGAGGAAGGGACGCGGGACAGGATAGGTCTCACGGCCGATGGTGACCTGCCGCTCTTGCATGACTTCCAGCAACGCGCTTTGCACTTTGGCCGGCGCGCGGTTGATCTCATCGGCCAGCAGCAGATTAGTAAAGACAGGGCCAAAGGAGGTATTGAATTCACCGGTCTTCTGATTATAAATCCGGGTACCGACCAGGTCGGCGGGCACCAGATCGGGGGTAAATTGAATACGTTTAAATTCGCCGCCGATGGATTCGGCCAGCGTCTTAATCGCCATGGTCTTGGCTAGCCCCGGCACCCCCTCCACGAGGATATGGCCGCGTGCGAGCAGCGCAACGATCAGCCGCTCCAACAGATGATCCTGGCCGACGATAATCTTTTTGACCTCATAGAGCACACGCTCCATAAGGCTGTTG
>JAUIIP010000153.1 GCA_030431555.1 bacterium | reverse complement strand
AGAATGTTTCCTACGGTGTGATAAATTCGCGCTACGCGTTCCTCTACCCGCGCTTCCTGAAAACCGCCTTCCTCAAGCTCGTCCGAACAAAGTATAACGCCGCCGGCATTAATCGCGAAATCAGGCGCGTACATGATGCCGCGTCCTTGAATGATCTTTTCGGTCTCAGCGTCGGCTATCTGGTTGTTTGCCGCGCCGGCGATAATCGAGCATTTGAGCTCCTTTACAGTCTTACTGTTTACCGTTCCCCCAATCGCGCAGGGCGCAAACACGTCACAATCGACACCATATATCTCGTCTACCCCGACCGTTGTAGCACCGAATTCGCTGGCCGCGCGCTTGAGCCTTTCAGGTTCAGTATCCGTGACGATCAGTTCCGCGCCGGCTGCATGTAAATGGCCCGCGAGGAAGTGACCAACATGCCCCACTCCCTGAATGGCCACTTTCTTACCCGCATACGAAGCAGAGCCAAATTTTCGCTCGAGGCATGCACGGATTCCATCAAATGTTCCTTTAGCGGTATACGGCGACGGGTCTCCCGCGCCTCCGTGCTCCTGGTCGCCCCCTACAACATATTCGGTTGTCTCCAGAATCCATTCCATGTCACTGACGGAGGTCCCCATATCTTCGGCAGTGAAGTAACGTCCGCCGAAAGTCTGGACACATCGGCCAAAAGCTCGAAAAAGCTCTGCTCGACCTTCCTTCAAACGAGGATCTGCAACAATCACACTCTTGCCTCCGCCGATATTTAAGCCGCAGAGTGAATTCTTATAGGTCATACCCTCAGATAACTTCAGCACATCCGAGAGCGCCTCATCAAAAGAGGCATAGGGCCGCATCCGACAACCCCCGATAGCCGGCCCGAGGACCGTGTCATGCAGGGCAATTATAGAAACAAGCCCGCTTTGATGGTCTTGGAAGATGGAAACTCGCTCGTGACCGAAGGTCTGGATTTCGTTGAATACCGACATAAAGATCTCCTAGAAAAGCCGCGCCTTACACCCGGCGCGGATATGTAATAGCGCCTTTTCCGGCAATTTTCCAGTGCACTATCACCGCTCAGAGAACGAGAAGTCTGCAAAGGAAAAAATTCGGATTAATGCTGTCTATTCCAGCAATTACCGAATCAAACGGCGGCGTCTACGAAGGACTTCGCCCGGCGGCGCAACTCATCAAACCTTGTAAGCTCTAGAAGCGCAGATAGTTCCGGGCCGGAAAGCGAACCGCTGACAGCAGCACGCAGCGGCTTGAAAAGCGCTTTGCCCTTTAGTCCGCTGGCCTTTTTCGCCGTGTTTGTAACCTGCTTTGCCTGTTCTACTGTCAGAGTGTCGCGATCACCGTCCAGCTCGACATCTTCAAGGGTCTCGAGCCATACGGGCGCAATCTGCCTCGCATGTTCGGCAAACTCAGGATCATTCGCCAGCGCCTCGGTAACGTCAGCATTAAGCCCGACATTTTCACTGACGAGCAGCCGCGCAAGCGCTTCGCCGTCACGCAAATTCGAACAGCCATCGCGCAGCTTCTCAACTGCATGAATCCAGAATTCCTCACCGCGAGCATCCAGCACTTCTCGGTATTCGCCGGTGAATTCCTTGAGCGCGTCAGCGGCTTCACGCAAGTCGATATTTCTAATCCACCATGCATTCAGGAAATTCAGCTTGTTCGTATCAAAGACCGCGGCGGTGTTGCCAACTCGCTCTAATTCAAAACTCTCGATTGCATCCTGCATTGAGAGTTGTTCTTTACTTTCCGGATGAGACCAGCCAAGCAGCATCAAGAAGTTATTCAATGCCTGAGGCAGATATCCTGAGCTTTGAAATTCCGAAACGGAAGTCAAACAGTCCGAATTACGCTTCGAGAGCTTCGCGCCGTCGGGACCAAGGATAAGCGGCAGATGCGCGAACTTCGGTACTGGCGCGCCGAGCGCTTCAAAAATCAGTTTATGCTTAGCGGTATTTGTGAGGTGGTCAGCACCGCGGATGATGTGGGTAATTTTCATATCGACATCGTCTGCAACCGATGCCAAGTGATAGGTCGGGGTACCATTTGAACGCAGGAGCACGGGCTCTGGTCCGAGCGCTTCCGTCTTAAATACACATTCGCCGTTTACAATGTCGTCGACAATGACCTCTGTCTCCGGGTATCGCAGGCGAAGAACACCTTCTTCATCAGTATACGCGCCGCCGCTAGATTTGAGCTTTTCCGCCGCCGCTAGATGCTGCTCCATTCGTTCGCTTTGGCAATAAGGTTCGAATGTTCCACCCTTGCCAGGGCCCTCGTCCCAATCCATACCGAGCCATCTCAGCCCGTCATAGATGCCACGTTCATGCTCCTCGAGTGAACGCTCACGATCGGTGTCGTCGAGCCGAAGAATGAAGCTCCCGCCCATTTTTCTGGCAAAGACGTAATTAAATAGCGCGGTCCTGGCACCGCCGATATGCAACGAACCAGTCGGGCTCGGAGCGAAACGAACTCGTACCATAAAACTAACTGTCTTCTCCCAGCTCCGATATTTGAAACATTCCTCGGCTGCCGTATTTTTCTTTTACCTTCTTAATCACATCGACCGTGATTTCGTCGGCCGAATTGGACCAAGAGGTGCGGACGTAGCTAATCACCGCCGCGGCCTCTTCGTCCGTCATCTGAGCACCAACGGGAGCCATTACACTGTTGTATTCTGTGCCTTTGACTGTAATCGGACCTTGGAGCCCGTAAAAGACAATTGCCGCAATGCGCTCGGGATCGCCTGTCGCGTAGCTGCTGCCGTCAAGCGGCGGAAAGACACCCGGAATACCCTGCCCTGTAGCCTGGTGGCAGGCCGCACAAACACGCGCAAACACAGCTGCCCCGTCGACCTCGGCTGGTCCACCCGCTGCTAGTCCGTCAACCATCACGTCGGAGCTGACTTTTACCACGCTTGGATCAGCTGCCGCCTGCGACGGGCCGTGCCCGGCGGCTACACCGCCCAGGTTGCGTGACTCTCGCTCACAAGCCAGAATCCCGATAATCGCTCCGCTCAACAAGCAAGTGGCAACAACCCTTGCGACTATATTCATTCCTAGACCGCCTCCAGCGCAGTTCTAAATCCTCTACCTGCCAGATGTTGTCATGCCCTGGGGGAGAGTCGAACTCCCACGTCGTTTCCAACACACGGACCTGAACCGTGCCTGTCTACCAGTTCCAGCACCAGGGCGCAGCGCTCAAACCATACTGGCAGTGTAAGGACATACCGCGAAATCAGGCCTTAACGCCAGTCGCTAAGCGGTATTAGCCGAGCATTTCTCATTCCTTTACGGGGTAATCGCGACGCAGCGCCAAAGTACAATTCCGTAGAGGCCAAGCAGAACAAGCCCTTTAGGCCTGTTCACTCCCTTTGATTGGGACAGAAACAAAATCAGTATGAACGCAAAAACTAGCATCAGGGGCAAATCCAGATTCAGCGTATTCACGTTCATCGTCACGGGCTTAATCATCGAGGCAACACCTAACACGAGCAAGATATTACTAATGTTTGAGCCCAAGACGTTACCAATCAAAATATCGCCCTGCTTTCGTCTCGCCGCCGCGAAGGACACTGAGAGTTCCGGCAGTGAAGTCCCAATTGCAATTAAGGAGATCGCAATAACGTTTTCGGAGACCCCCGCGGAACGCGCAAGCTCGACCGTGGCATGAACCAAATACTCGCTGCTAACAAGAACCACAGCCAAAGAACAAAACATCCTAAAGGACAATCTCAAGATGCTTACATCTGCATCCTCCGATTCTTGGGCCTTTTCGACCCGCTCAGTCCCAAGCGTCAGCGCATCTTCAGCGATTTCTGCAACTTCCTCTAGCTCCTGCGCAAAGTCCGGCTCGCGTGTACGTTTAAAGCTCCAGTAAATAAACAGCGCGAAGCTTAGTAAGAATAAACAGCCGATAACCGCGTTTAATTCCCCCAAAGCGAAGCTAATGACATATAGGACGATCGAAAGGAAAACCATCAGAAAGCCTTCCGAGCGAACTACGTTCTTGGTGCAAACAATTGGAATATATAGAGCCGGCAGTCCGAGAATCAGGCCGATGTTGGCAATGTTAGAGCCAATTACATTTCCCAGGGCAATCTCAGGATGTCCCTTTAAGGAAGCTGCCGCCGACGCAGCCACCTCAGGAAGCGAAGTTCCTACGGCAACTACCGTAAGCCCGATAACCATCGGAGATATGTCCAGCCGCCGCGCGAGTTCTGCAACTGCGTCAACGAAGATGTCCGCTGCTACCAGCAAGCCGACTAAACTGAGGACTAAAATAAAGGCGGTGGCCGTCATTTTTTGCGTAGAGTTTCGCTGCGTAAAACCCGTAGGTTCCTAAGGTAAATGAGCACAATTACACTATTATTTAGCCCTAGGCTACTCCGTATTGGATGCTAGCCAAAGCGCGCCAATTCATAAAGCATGAGCGCTAACTCCCCGATTTTATATATGTCTCGTGATATTATGGAATAACCGCCCGCGCAGGGATGTAATCTGAGGGCCTTCAAGTGACATTTGTAATTGACAGCTCAAATCTTGGCACCTTTAGTCCTGCTGCAAAAAAAGCAGGAAGGACGTCTAGCGTTGCCAATAATCTCGGGAGCGCCTCCTCGTCTTTGACGAAACGTCTGCGCGACGATGCCGCGATAGACACCTCTTCGAAGACTCCGGAGCAAGCAGCCTCGAGTGCTGCAGCAGCAGCCGAGATCAGCCGCAGCGATGAAGTCTCGGTGTTAAGCATTGCAAAATCAGCTATCGGACAAATTCAAAGCAATTTGACCGAGATTGCAAACCTGACAGAGGCGCGGGAGTCCGAGGTCGCTCCCACGCAGCGCGAAGAACTGGACGCAGAGATTACCTCGCTGTTGTCTGAAATCAATACAATCGAGAGCGAGGCAGAATTTAACGGACAGCAGATTTTTGATTCTTCATCGAGCTTCGAGTTTGAAGGTCGGACATATAATTTTTCAAGCATCAGTACTGACGCGCTCGGTATAGAAACTCCTGAGTTTCTATACGTTGAGCCGGGCATAACTGACCTTTCCCCGGAAATTGACCTTGAGGACGGCGACTTTTCGCCGGCTCCCGAGCTTGGACCTGAATCGGAGCCAGAACCCGACGTCAGCACGCCACCGAGCGCCCAAGAGTTTTTGGGCCAACTTGACAGTGCACAATCTACACTTCGTGACGTGGAAGCCGCTGTGGACAACCAGGCCTCGGGCTTAAGTGTTGCATTACAGGAGTCCGGCAGGGGTGCCAAAGCAGATGCTATCGCAGAAGAGCGCGATGTATTTGGGCTCGGCGGCAGTCCAGAGGAAACAGCTAGACGGGTCAGCTCAGCGCTTGATCAAACTCTTGTTGCAGCATCCTCGCGTAGTCTTGATCCGTACCGCGTCGAGTCTCTGATAACTGAAATTGAGAGGCCGGAACGGCCGGAACGTCAACAAGCGGCGCCGGACACAGCTCGGTCTAATGAATCAAATTTCCTTGAGCGTGCACGTCAGTCTCGGACAGAGGACACCAACCGCGAAAGCCTGCTTGAGCGCCTTAGCGCCTCCGATGAGGAGAGTAATTTTTAAGACTCATTCTCGCGACGAACTCGGAGATCTTCCGCAAACAATTCTCTGAATACAGGCTCGATGCTGGGATCGTTCTGCGCTTCGACCTTGAAGGCCGACACCGGCCGCGCAAGAATCTGCTTACTCAGAGATCGCGTTAAGTTAGAAAGCGCTTTTCGCACCTCATCTTCGTCGCCACTTATATGCGGCCGGATGCGTTTTAGTGTTAGTTCTACCTGCCTGCTTCCGAACTCTTCTGAGCTGAGATACAGGTCGCGAATGATCGGCTGAAACGCATACATTTGAAGCCAGCGGCTGAAATCATCCGCAGCTTTACCGACGATTTCTTCCGCCTGGGCTGCAGCTTCAAGCCGCAGGCTGCGGTTGGAGTCAGCGACACTAGACAAATCGTCTATGTTGTAAAGGAAGGCTGTATCAATGTCGTTTATATCCAGTGCAAAATTACGGGGAACGCCCAAGTCGATAAAAAACTGTGGTCGCGAATCTCGCAATACTGCGGCTTCAGCTGCCTGTTGTTTGCTGAACAAATGGCTTTGGTTTGCGCCGAGGGTGCAGGAACCGATTACGATATCCGCCCGCGCCAGTTGTCTGGGAGCTTCTGCCAGCGATACGGCCGCACCGCCGTATGCCGCTACCAGGTCCGCTGCCCGCTCGACCGTGCGGTTGGCGATTACGATATCTTCCACACCCGCCCGGCTTAGGTGCTTTAGCATCAATTCTGACGTCTCGCCTGCACCGCAGAGCAGTACTGATGCGCCTTCGAGAGGACCAAAAATCTCCTGAGCAAGCTCTTTCGCCGCGTAGCTGACCGAGACCGCGCCGGCAGAAATCTCTGTTTCCGTTCGGGCTCGCTTGGCAGTACTAAACGCTCTGTCAAATAGACGATTCAGAATTGAATTTGTAAAGCCCTGCTCCCTGGCTAGTGCTACCGCCCGCTTCAGTTGTCCAAGGATCTGAGTTTCGCCCAATACCATCGAATCAAGGCCGCTAGCGACTCGAAATAGATGCTGCACCGCACTTCGACCGCCGAGATGATACAGGTGCTGAGAAACTGGCTCCTTCTCTTCGCCGAGCATCTTCTGAAATGTTCGCTCAACTTCGGCTCGCAATTCACGCGCGGAAGCTCCTCGCGCCTTAACGACGACTATTTCGGTCCGATTGCAAGTGCAGTAACAAGCCGCTTCACTAACGCAATCTTGAGCGAGAAGCTCGTTCATCAACTCAATCTGCCGCTCCTTGGAAGCAGCGAACTTCTCTCTTAAACCCACCTCCGCGGTCTCGTGGTTCAGTCCGCTAAGTGCGACGCTGACGCGCGCCGTATCGCTCTGGGAAAGCTGCTTAGTAGACATGAAATGAGCTGGTCATCAGCAGGTAAGAAAGGATTATTACGCAAAATGCAGTGAGTGCCATCAGGGCGGCCTTGCGGCCCCTTAATGCATATCGCTTCCGCTTATAAAGCAGCACTCCATAAAAACTTAGTACGAGCAGCGACCATAAACTTCGCGGATCAAGCGCAAAGTTGTGAATCCCTTCCTGTACTGCAGCGGCAAAGCCAAACAGCACCGCCAGGACCATCGCTGTAAAGCCAACATCAAGCGCCTGGCCGCTCACTTGCTCCAAACGAACCAGCGAAGGCAGCGCTCTGGCAAAAAGCCCCAAAGACCGCGTGCGGATTGCTCGTTCTTTAATTAGAACTGCAGCCGCAAAAATAGCATTCAATAGAAGTAAGCCGGTGCCTACAATACCTGCGGCTAAATGCAGCGATACGAGGGCGGTAAGTCCGGGCAAGGGCATAACTGGACGCCTGGCGTGAAAAACAACGGCTGAAATAAGCAGCAAAGTCATTCCTGCGGGAACAATCAAGGCACCTAAGCCGATGTCGCGCCGCCTGCCGCTGATAAACAGAAAAATCGCAACAACGACAGCGCTGACTGCCGTAAAGGTCGTCGGCCGAGACCACTGACCAGCAACAAAAATCTCCTGCGCGGCGAAGAGCGCTAAAAAAGCTAGGTGAGCCGCCAAACCTGCCACTAAATAGCCCTTGGTCGGACCAATGCTCAGTGTCTGGGCGCTTCGTATCGACGAAACGAAACTCCAGCTTGCAGCGAAATATAGGACTACAGCCGCAATGGCTAGTGCGTGAATCATACCACTTACTCCCGGGGAGAAGCAGTTTACGGTACTACGAGACGTTGTCCAGGTCGAATCAGGCTTTCGGCGTCAGGGTTCGCCTGCCTCAGGTCGGCTAGGCTGACGCCTAGTTTATCAGCAATTAGGCTCAAATTATCGCCTTTTTCGACGATGTACGTCCTGCTAGGTGATGTTTTGTGGCCTTCTGAACCAGAGATAAGCAGCTTCTGCCCGGGCATTATTTTCGATTCCACGCCGGGGTTGAGGCCGCGCAAGGACGAAAGCGAAAGCGAGTTGCGCTCAGCGATGCTCGAGAGGTTGTCGCCCGTCTGGACGGTGTAATATCTCGTCTTCGTCGAACCGCTGTTAGAACCAGTCGAAGCGCGTCCGGCAACCGCAGCAGATCCTCCCGCTATTCGCAGCCGCTGCCCGGGATAAATGTAAGCAGTCAGGTCGGGATTGAGCGACTTTAAATCACTAAGCGACATCGAATGCGAACGCGCAATTTCGGTCAGATTATCGCCCTGCTTCACAATATAGAGCGAAGCGCCGCTGGCATAGATCTTAGCCGGCTTGCTGCGCCCCGGATCTCGTGTCTGCGCGTTCGGTATTCGCAGCTTTTGTCCGGCCCGAAGCGAACGCGGATTACGGATGTTATTTTCGTGCATGATGCTTCTCTGAGAAACACCGAACCTGCGTGCAATCTGTCCGACCGTATCACCTCGGCGAACTCGATAGCTGTTAGTGGGAACAACCATCCGCTTCGGCTTAGACTGTTCAAAATACTCTTGCGTCCCCTTACGCAAGCTAACCAGTCTCCCCTGACTCAGTGCGCTCTTAAGACGTTCGCCGTCTCCTTTGCGGACATAGATCATAACG
>JAUIIP010000152.1 GCA_030431555.1 bacterium | reverse complement strand
TGCAGTTGTTGTTCTGAAAGACCATACGGCCGCGATATTCCGGCGAGTCTTTTGACGCAACAGAATTGTCTAAGTGGGTGGCAGACGTGTAGATGACGCCGGTGTACCAGAAGAAAGCTATAAACAGAATGCTGTATAAAGTAATTCGCGGGCACATAGATCGTCTACGTAGAGTAACGCGCAAATTATAGGTATGCCTGCGGAAATTTGCAATTAACGAAACAGCAGAGAGCCGTCTACCTCGACAAGCCCGTCGTCTGCCTGAACGAGACGCGAAAATAGCAGATATACTGGTGATATCGTTTCCGCCAGCTCAGGATGGAAAGTCGCACCCAATATGCTGCCTTGCTGTACCAGAACCGGCTTTGAATCGTGGGTCGCTAATACATCCACGTCGGCTCCGACTCGCGTGATAATTGGTGCGCGAATAAATACCGCTTCGATATCAGGCGCCCGGCCGTTCATAAGTTGAGCATTTTGCAATGCCGCTCGGCCTTCTTCGGTCAGCAGCAGTGAGGAGTCCACAAACGAGTCTACTTGCCTGCCGTAACCGTTGCGCATGATATCAACATCCAAAATCCCTAGACTAGACTGCGCGGGATTATGGACTGCACTGGCGAGCAAAATTACTCCTGCGCAGGTCGCGAGGGTCGGCAGTCCTCGATTCAGGGATTCGCGAAGAGCCGAAAGAAAACTTTCATCGAGCAGTTTGAGCATTGCGCTCGACTCCCCACCGGGGAGCACCAAGCCGTCAAGGTCGGATAGTTGAGAGGCTTTGCGAACCTCTATGGTGTGACCGCCGATTCGAGCGATCGCCGAACTGTGAGCGCTAAAGTCGCCTTGAAGCGAGAGGACCCCGATTTGCATGAGTTCTGCTTACCAGCCTCGCTCCTGCAGACGATCTTCGGGAGCGATCTGAGAAATTTCGAGACCGGGCATGGCTTCAGCCAGTCCTCGAGAGACCTCCAGGACGATCTCCGGGTCGCGATAGTGCGTAACCGCTCGAACGATAGCTCTTGCTCTAGCGGCCGGATCTTCCGATTTGAAAATACCGGAACCGACAAATACAGATTCTGCACCGAGCTGCATCATCAGCGCAGCGTCTGCTGGCGTAGCCACCCCTCCTGCAGCGAAATTCGGAACGGGTAATTTGCCGTCACGCGCCACAAGTTTTACGAGCTCGAGAGAGGCTCCGAGTTCTTTGGCAGCTGTTACCAGCTCTTCATCCGAGCGAACGGTCAGCATCTTTAACTCCGAAGTCAATGAGCGCATGTGGCGCACCGCCTCGACAATGTTGCCGGAGCCGGCTTCCCCTTTGGTGCGAATCATCGCCGCACCTTCACTGATGCGTCTCAGGGCCTCGCCAAGGTTTCTCGCTCCGCAGACAAACGGAACCTTAAAATCGAATTTGTTGACGTGAAAGTGCTCGTCGGCAGGCGTCAAGACCTCGCTCTCATCGATGAAATCGACACCTAGCTGTTCCAAGACTTGGGCCTCGGCAAAGTGACCAATTCTGACCTTGGCCATAACCGGAATACTGACGGCTTTCATG
This sequence comes from bacterium, assembly GCA_030431555.1. Lineage (GTDB taxonomy): Bacteria > Bdellovibrionota_C > UBA2361 > SZUA-149 > JAGRAN01 > JAGRAN01. The sequence goes on along the minus strand of JAUIIP010000152.1, from coordinate 7,056 downwards.
ATGTTCTCAATCACATCGATCGAAGCCATTCGAGCCACGCCGCCGCACTTGCGGATGTCTGCCGGCACTCGTTCGAGGGCCATAACTGCAACTGCGCCGGATTCCTCAGCAATTGAGGCTTGTTCGGCATTCACGACGTCCATAATTACGCCGCCTTTTAGCATCTCGGCCAAGCCGACTTTAAGTCTTGGTAAATGTTCTTGGGACATTGAAAGGGCCTTTTCTTATTAAAAAACTCTACCAATTAACAGGCCACCTAAAATAGCGCATCCTGATGATGAATGGAAGCTGTAGAGCTTATATGTGGTCAAAATCAATACAATCTCAATCACCTTGCCAACTCGCTACTGCTGTCTTACTAAATCCGATTATGACTGAGCTAATTCAGACGCATAACTTAGGCCGGCACTTCGGCGACATTAAAGCAGTTGACGGGATAAGCTTTGGCGCCGGTCGGGGAGAGGTCCTAGGATTCCTCGGGCCGAATGGGGCAGGCAAGTCGACAACGATGAAGCTGCTGACTGGTTTTCTAAGCCCTAGCTTTGGTACGGCGACGGTAGCAGGCTTCGATATTGTCGAGCAGTCTCGGGATGTTCGCCGTTGTCTTGGTTACCTTCCTGAGAATGCACCGCTTTACGGCGAAATGGAAGTTGCTGCCTTTCTTAAATTCGTTTGCGAAATTAGGAAGATTGAAGCGAGTAGGCGAAAGGCAGCAATCGACACAGTAATCGAGCGAGCGGGGCTATCTGGTGTGCTGCACCAGAAAATTGAAACTCTTTCAAAAGGCTACAGACGCCGAGTTGGGCTAGCTCAAGCGCTGGTGCACGATCCGGAAATTTTAATTTTAGACGAACCAACGGACGGACTCGATCCGAACCAAAAGCATGATGTGAGAGAGCTGATTCTGGCTCTCGCCAAGGATAAGTGCATCTTGCTTTCTACGCACATCCTTGAAGAGGTCGAGGAGGTGTGTTCACGAATCGTAATCATTTCCAGAGGAAAGATTGTTGCTGATGGAACTGCGGATGAGTTGCGTACTCGAACCGCTTCACACGGTGTGGTGAAAATGCGCTTAAGCGGAGCACAAGCTGATAGCGTAGACCGCGAACTTTCAGAAGTGCCGGGTGTGAAAGAGGTAGCAGCGCAGCGGGTCGGAGATGAAGTTGCTGTGCTTGTTACTCCCACCGGCGGTGATTTCTCTGTTCACAATTTAGTAGAAGCGGTTATCTCCAAGCAGTGCCGGATTCGCGACCTTTCGGTGGAGCGCGGTCATTTGGATGAAGTTTTTAGGGCGATTACGGAGACCGTTGATTTTTCGGGGAGGCCGTAGATGGTAGATTTTGCCAACATTGGCGCAGTTTGCAGGCGTGAGTTTTCGTCTTATTTCGCGACGCCGCTCGCAGTGATCTTTCTATGTGTCTTCTTAGTTCTCAACGGCTTTTTTACGTTTGAGCTTGGCCGCTTTTACGAGATTGGACAGGCGGATCTGAGTTCGTTTTTTGTCTGGCACCCCTGGCTATACCTGTTCATCGTTCCGGCGATTTCTATGAGACTCTGGGCCGAAGAGCGCAAGACGGGGACAATCGAGCTGCTGTTTACTTTTCCAGTTTCATTGTTTGAAGCGATGGCCGGTAAATTTCTAGCGGCCTGGGCTTTCCTTGGAATTGCTCTACTCCTAACATTGCCGATCGTATTTACGGCTTACTACCTGGGTGATCCGGACGGAGGTGTGATCGTCGCAAGTTATTGCGGTAGCTTTCTGTTGGCCGGCTCTTGTCTATCGATAGGCATTGCGGTCTCGGCCGCGACTAACAATCAGGTAATCGCCTTTGTTATTTCTACTTCTATCTGTCTGCTGCTTACTCTGCTTGGTTATGATCCTATCGTTCAAGCGCTTCACAAAGTATTCCCTCCGGTTTTTATGGAGCAGCTTACAAATCTCAGCTTCCCGTTTCATTTCGAGGCGATACGACGGGGGGTCTTGGACGTTCGTGACGTTTTTTATTTTCTATCAATAATTTTTCTTGGTTTGTTCTCGGGGGCAATTATCCTCGACAAGGTAAAAGCTCAGTAGCGGGGGGTTGTATGGCGGCTTTAAGAAAGCGGTCATTGTTTCCCGTCGGCGGCATTGTTGTTCTTCTATTTTTGGTTTTGCTGCTAAACGGCATTGCGCGCTACGCCTTCGGCGCACTTTCTTTCGATTTAACTGAAGAAAAGCTCTATTCGCTATCGCCCGGGACTATCAAGATACTACATACGATTGACGAGCCTGTTCAGCTCCAGTTCTTTTTCAGCAGCACTGAAGCTACACAGATTCCGGCTTTGTCTGTCTATGCATCTCGCGTGAGGGATCTGTTGTATGAGTATGAGCGCCGCTCCGGAGGCAAGATAAATCTCAGTATAGTCAATCCACGGCCTGACACTGAGCAAGAGGAGTGGGCTCAGAAATTTGGCCTAACACCGCTGCGCTTTCCTACCGGTCCAGTTTACTTCGGCTTGGTCGGGATAAATGTGTTTGGCGATGAGGAAGCCATTCCCGTTTTTGATATTACTCGTCAAGAGTACTTAGAATACGATATCAGCAAGTTGATTTATACGCTGCTGCGAGAAGATCGAGTAAGCGTCGGGATCTTGAGTCCATTGAAGATAATCGGCGAGGTCACCCGCGCACCGCAGCCCGGTATGATGCCGCAGCGAAGCCCGTCTTGGGTGCTGGCGTCCCAGCTTGAAACATTTGCGAAACTCGAACTGCTTGACTGGGACAAACCTGATATCGGTGACAATATCGATGTGCTTCTGCTTGTGCATCCGAAAACCATGACTAAGGATGCGCTATACGCGATTGATCAGTTCGTGTTGGACGGAGGAGTGCTGATAGCTCTTGTTGATCCGTTCTGCCAGGCGGATCTGCCACCGGGAGCAGGGCCGATGGTAACAGCTGATAATTCGTCATCGCTGGATCAGCTGACAAAACGCTGGGGTGTTTCGCTGATACCGGATTCCGTAGTTGCTGATATTGGTTTGTCGACCAAGGTGGCAAGCGGGCCGGGAGCACCTCCCCAAGAGTTTGCGATGTGGCTGTCGCTGCGTCCTGAGCAAATGAATGCGGACAGTGTTGTTACGAGTGCGCTCGATAACGTGGTTCTTGCGTGGCCCGGCGCGCTGCAACTTGAAGCGGTCGAAGGCATAGAAACAGAAGTTTTAGCCTCGACAACGAAAAAGGCCATGCTCCGCGACAGGCAAACTGCAGCGATGAGTCAAAGCGATCCTAAGCAGGCGCTGCGCGGCTACATACCGTCGAACGAGCAGTATCCACTGGCTGTGGTCAGCCGAGGTGTCTTTAAAACGAATTTCCCGGAAGGGGCGCCGGGGGCTTCGCAGTCTTCCGCGAAGCACTTAAGCCAAAGCAAGGGAAGTTCGCTGATTGCCGTAATTGCAGATGTGGATTTTGTCAGTGACAACTATTCAGCCGCTGTGAGGAATTTGCTCGGCAGACGAGTGGTGAATTTGCTTAATGACAATATTTCGCTGGCACTCAACTTGGTTGAGAATCTTTCCGGTTCGGAAGCATTAATCAGCATTCGGTCACGGGGAAAGTTCAGTCGTCCCTTCGACAGAGTGCAGGAAATTGAGCGTAATGCTGCTCTTAGGTACAAGAGCGAGGAAATGCGCCTGCAAGCTAAGCTGAACAACGCTAACCAGCGGCTTCAGAAGCTGCAGGGTTCTGCGCGGGAAGGGGAGCAGGTCTTTGGGAAAGCTGTGCTTCAGGAGATTCAGAAGTTTCGAGAGGAGCGAATAGAAGCGCAGAAAAGACTTCGGGAAGTTAGACGAAATATTCGGCAGGAGAAAGAGTCGCTCGGTACCGTGCTCTTCTTATTGAATACGTTCTTTATTCCGCTCGTTTTGGTGGTCTTGAGCGTGTGTTACGCTGTTATGAGAAACAAGCGCCGCCGCAAAGTGGAGAGAGTATGAGTCAGCGTAACTTTTTTGGTCTAATTGCCCTGCTAATTATTACGTTTGGTGTTTTTTGGGCATCTAAGTCGTCGTTTGAGTCTGCAGAACTTCAGCCTTCAGTGCGATTTTTTGATGACGTCAACAGCGAGAAGGTCGAAGAGATTTTGCTGACGCGGGGAGAAGAGTCGCTGTCTATTGCCAAGAAAGACGGGATTTGGACGTTGCCTGCCAAGGATGGGTATCCGGCGGATCCAGGCAAAGTCCGTTCGCTCTTACTTAGTTTATTCGAGCTTAAATCTTCTCAGCGTATTACTGACTCTCCGGAGCATTATGCTCGTCTCGGGGTGACGGACGAAGCAGTCAAGGAAGGCAAGGCCAAGATCGAGCTTCGCGCGGCCGACGGGAGCGATTTAGCGGGGCTGTACGTCGGTGATATGCGCAAGAAGCGCAGTGCCGGTGAGATGCCGGGAATGAGTGGACAGTATATCAGAGAGCTGGATTCTGCCGATGTGTTTCTAATCGGGGATCGTGTACCGGTAATTGTGCTGGTCAGTAATTGGCTGTTGCGAAACCTAGCGAATATCCTGCCCAAAGGGATCGAACGTGTGACTCAGTTTAGTTTGGTAGACGAGGAATTTAAGCCGAGTTTTACCCTCATACGGAAGCAAACTGAAAAGGCGCAGGACGGAGCTGTCTTCGCTCTAGATTCTGAGGAGGGTAGCGTGCCGGATACGGTTGCAGCGAAACAGGTGCAGTCCGGACTGGAGAATATGCGTATCGTCGATGTGATGAAAGAAGGCGATGCTACAGCGAAATTGCGATTTGACCGCAAGACTGAATATTTACTGAGCAATGGTTTAGTATATTCGATTACAAGCGCTGAATCTGGGGAGCAGTTTTTTGCTAAGCTGGCCGTTGAGTTTGATGATTCAATAAAGCCCCGCGAGGGGGAGAACGTCACCCTGTCTTCGGCTGATGAGGCGCAGAAACTCAATCAGCAGTACAGTGGTTGGGTGTTCGAGTTACCGAAGTATCTAGGTCAAAAATTTCGTACAAGCCGAGAGTCCGTAATGAGAGATTCTACGCCCACGGCATAGAGTAATCTCGGGACATCGATTAATAATTCAATAAAATTTCTTCCAAAGAACTCGCGATCTACGGGTGGTCCTGCCTGATACACCTACTCGAGCTTCAAGCCAGCGGGTAACTGTCGGCATTGAAACCTGGGCCAGGACTTGAAATTCCGTGCTGGTGACACGTGTAACTTGCCTTAACTGAGGATCTCCTTCGACCAAAGTCGAAAGAATCTCTCTCGTTATTGGCAGGTTGGTTCTTTGCTGGATGATTTCAATCGCCTGCTGTTCGGGAAATCCGATTGCTATCAACACCTCAATCGGAGCAGTGTTGACGTTAATCTGCCGTTGAGCAGTGGAGGGGAGGGTGGAAACGGTAACGAAGCGGGCAATGCGCGCAGCGCGTTCCGGGGTAAATCCGGGGATGGAAAGCAGCTCTCCGACGCTATTCAGTCTCCGATTGAGAAACATTCCATCCGGGGCCTGACTTTCAAAACCGTCGCCGTCGAAGGATGCGCTTGTGTAGCTGCGTTTGTCGGCGTCTATCCAGTCCTGCATAACCGCGACCTGGTCCGCCGGGTCAAACGCCGTGTTGCCGGGTGTCCGATAAAGGTTTGCATCATACTGCTCACGGACGAAGCCGGCTCTGGAGAAAAGCTCCCGCATGGCATTTTTCCAAAAAAGCGCGAGCTGCTCACCCGGATTGTTGGCGCTGCCGCTTGGGGGAGCTACGGTGTTGCCTGGGGGCGCGACTGAATTCAGATCGATCTTGCCCGCAGCATCTACAATCATTAGCCGCGGGTTCCCCGCAAAACCCGATATCGGCAGAGTTGGTGCCGAGCCAATTAGCGACCAGGGTTCGTTCAGCCAATCCTCTTGAATACCGTCTAGCTTTGGCGCTTCGAGCAGTATCCTGGCCAAGTTAAGCTCAGACTTAAGAATGAATTCGGCCTGAACTGACTCAGTAAAAGACCTGCTAATTCTTTGATCCAAGCGACTACTTACGCCCAGATCGAACACGATAACCGTTGAAAGTGAGACAATGAACACAACGAGGAGAAGAGCCACACCGCGTTCGTTATTGAGGCTGGAGAGACGCATAGCCGGAGTATAGCACAAAAAGACCGCCCGCTGAGTATTGCCGTGCGGGGTGCAATACGCTGCGGGCGGTTAGCTGGGTTTTTACGTGTCCTGCTTTAGTCGGATAAGCAAGGTTATGAAAGCATCATCTCCCGTTCATCTGCATTAAGCTTGGGACGAAAACCTGCCAGAACTTCCCGCGCATCATCCCGAATCATTGCTGACAAGCCGTTAATTAAGCGGACATGCCGCGCAACTTCGGTCCAGTCGCCCAAAGAGGCATAGCCACAGAGAGCGGTTGCCAATGAGCGCTGTTTATCAAGTATTTCTTCGTAAACTTGTATGTGCTCCAGTAGATCCGCCGGTGGGTTGCTCTTATTATTAAGAGTAGTGCGCGCGGAATGGATTGCACGTTCAAGTTCGCCGAACGAATCAAAAAGTCGCTTGATGATCGTCTGTTTCACAAAGAGATCTCCTCAGGCTGTACTGCTAATTTCCCCAATTTGTACTGCTAACTACTGCGTGTGTTTCAACTTTTAGCCGGCCTGGGTTACAGCATTCCGTGCCGTCTGAGGACATAAGAGCAAAGTTACTGCCAAAAAAAATTGCAACACTTTGGATAACTTAAAGAAAACATATGTCCTTTCAGTGGACAATATATTTTCGTGTTCTCAGAGGGTATGATCTCAAAAACCTGGGGTTTTCGGAGGGTTAAACTAGTGTGTCGGAAATTTGGACGCTGTTCGATTTTTGGACAGCAAAAAAGGGAAAAAGCAGCAAGTAGTTTATCGGGCTCTCCCTAACTTTTCTTTAACGATCTTTGGAACCATCAGCCAGCTTCTTGATCCACCGCCTCGTTTTCCGAGAGCGCTGACGAGCGGTTCGATTTTTTCTACCGGCACGAGCGAACCGTCGTCCCGCAACACCGCAGGCATGTGTTCAGATTCTG
>JAUIIP010000151.1 GCA_030431555.1 bacterium | reverse complement strand
CAGGACTGCCGTGCATATGTTTCTAGATCAACCGAGGCAGGTAAGGTAGAAGTTGACTCGCAGATATTGTCCGCTGTCGCGTACCACGTAAGCCTATTTGGTGTGCCGGACAACCGAGGAAAGTCCCTCGACTTAAGTAAAGGAAAGAATCTTTTTCACAAAGTCGGCTGCAGTTCGTGTCACGTCGCTTCCTTCACGACCCGCGATGACGCGAGCATTCCTGAATTTTCGAGTCTGAAAGTATATCCGTACAGCGACTTCCTGCTTCACGATATGGGCGATGAGCTAGCTGACGGAGTGTCGGACTATTTGGCAAATGGTAGAGAGTGGCGCACAGCTCCGCTTTGGGGCATCGGCCTTGCACAGCACGCCAATCCTAAGGCCGCATTCCTGCATGACGGGCGCGCAAGAACAATTGAAGAAGCAATCCTCTGGCATGGCGGCGAAGCGAGTCCTGCGGCCGAGGCATATAAAAGTTTATCGAGGGATGAACGAGAGGCCTTAATTAAGTTCATCCGAAGTTTGTGAGTGAGTGAATTAGGAGTTAAGTAATGAGACGCAGAGTTTATTTGTTTACTATTTCGGTTTTGTTTTTATCTGCCTGCTCCGGCGGCGGTGGCGGTGGCGGAGAAGGCCCGACAACTACCACCGGAGGGAGCGTATCTTCTGGCGTCGAAGTTAAGCCTCCGACCGCGGATTCATCCAACAATTTCAAACTGCTCTACCAAGCAGCATACAACGTTGTTTTCCCCGGCTACCAAGCACTGTCAGGCAGATTTTCCGGCCTCCAGTCAGCCCTAAGTGCCTTTTGCGCAACCCCGGACGCTGCAGGCTTGGCCGCTGCGAGAACGGCATGGCGTCAAGCTATGGATACTTGGATGGAAATTGCCTTGGTTCAGCTAGGACCGATCGGCAGAGATAACGGAGAACTTAGAATACAGTTTTTCCCCGACAGCAATAATAACGTAGTTCGATCTACAGACAGACTGCTTGCGGGATCGGATCCGGTAAGCTCAAGCTCAATTGCAAACGAAAGCGTCGCGGCCCAGGGTCTACCGACTATGGAGTACATCTTATTCTCGCCGAACGCTCTGTCGGAGATTGGTAGTCAGCCGAGGCGCTGTGACGTATTGACTGCTGCTGCTGCAAATATTCGCTCGATCGCAGATTCTTCAACATTTGAGTGGGACCCAAACGGTGCCGGATACGTCAACGAACTTGCCGGCGCAGGTCAAGGTAGTCAACGGTTTCCGAATGAACAGTTTGCAATCGAGGAACTGGTAAACGAGCTGGCCGGAGCTGCTTCTCTCATCCGGATCCAGAAGCTCGCTTCACCGCTGGGCAGCAGCACTGCTTCCGCGCAGCCTACATTGTTTGAATCACCAAGAAGTCAGACATCCGGACGCAACATCGCTTATAACATCTCTGGAATGCGCAGGCTTTACACAGGGGGAGAAGGCTTTGGCTTTGACGACCTACTCGCGGCACAGGGGCAGTCAGAACTAAACAGCCGCATCCTGTCTAAGATGAGTTCGGTCGAATCTCTGGCCAATGCACTAAGCGGATCACTTGAGCAAGCTGCTCAAGGCTCCGGTCGCGGACAAGCAGAGCAACTTGCATCCGAGGCTGCCGATTTAGCTAGGTTAATTCTAGACGACTTCGCATCTGCCTTGGGTGTTGCAATCAGCTTTAACGAAAACGACGGAGACTAATATGAACGAGCCAATAGTTCCTTCGGCGAAGGCACCTAAGTACAGCAGACGCTCATTTCTGGTAGCAGCGGGGATTGGTGCAATTTCTGCTCCTTTCCTAGCCCAACGCGGAATCGAGCTGCTCAAAGCAGCTCCTGAAGTTTTCGTCACTGCACGTACTGACGCCTCGGGCAAGCACTACATCAGTGCAATCGATGAATTTGGACACAGCCGTTTTAGCACCGAGGTTGAGCTGCGATGCCACGGCGCCGCGCCTAACCCGATCGATGGCATGAAAGCGGTAGTGTTTGCGAGAAGACCTGGGAACTTGGCTTACGAAATTGACTTCGCCCAAGGTGAAGTCCGGCGACGGATTGTGAGTCCAGCCGGTCGGCATTTTTACGGCCACGGCTCGTATTCCAGCGACGGGAAATATTTGTTTTGCAGCGAGAACGACATCGAGAGCAATAAGGGGATTGTTGCAATCTATGACGGCGTAACTCTAGAGCGGCTGGGAGAAGTGTCTTCATTCGGAGTAGGTCCGCACGAAGTTCGGATGCTTAGCGACGGCAAGACCTTAGTAATTGCGAACGGCGGCATTATAACTCGTCCAGACACTGGTAGAGCTAAGCTAAACCTAGATACAATGCAACCGTCGCTAGTATACTTGGACACGCAGTCGGGTCACCAAATAGGTGAATACCGGGTAGCCGATCACCAACTAAGTATCAGACATTTGTCAGTTGGCGCTGATGATCGTGTCGGCATCGCTATGCAGTATGAGGGTGACAAATCGCTGCATCCTCCGCTTATCGGCTTCCACAACGGCTCGGAGCAAATTAACCTGATCAAGCCGCCGAAAGGTATCGGCATCCAGATGAACAACTACACGGCGAGTATCTCGATAGAACCTAGTAGTGGAATCGCCTGTGTAAGCTCGCCGAAAGGCAACATGATCTCATTCTGGCAGTCCACTACCGGGGAATTTATCGACTCACTGCCGATAAGAGACGCTGGCGGTGTTTCCTTGTCCAAGCACCAAGACAAGTTCATCGTGACGACTGGAGCAGGCGAGATTTACTTTATTCCTACAACGACGCTCAAGCCGGAGGGTCGCTTGATTGAACAAGATACACGCTGGGATAATCACCTCAGTATCGCAATATAGAAAGAGCCTGCGGGAACCTAGCATGAAGCTGAAGAAGTGCTGCTGCGAAAAATACCTGAAGAAGGGCAAAGCCTGCAAACGCTGTCCGGTTGTCTACAGCCTCTCAAAAAAACAGCGGAAGAAACTGCTTAAGTGCTGTAGTTGCAGCTAGAGCAATGTTGTTGCGCTAATTGCGCTCCACTCTGATACGTCCGAAATTCTTTTGGCCTGTGCCGGTAGAATATTCGCCGTCCAGCACATTCTCCTCCGGAGTTAATGTTAACCAAGCGGTACCCCGGTGCGTGTGCATATCGATTTCAGTACCGGCTTTGGGCTCATTCAAATATTGATAGCTTAGAACATCATCAAAACGACCCGCTAGCAGGACCGTAGCGATTAAACTTCGAGACGAGGAATGTTTAGTCTTTAGCCGAATACTTATGTTTGACCATGTTTGCACTATTGTAAGTTCGACGTCACGCGGACTTCTTCCGTTAGGCGTCAACATACCTTTCCATGTGCCGTTTAAGTTGGGTAATTCGGTTAAACCCACCGCACGCATAAGCGGCCATTTCCAAACAAAGCGATCGAAAAGAAAATAGAGCAAGGCGTAAAAACCCAAGATGGACGGCGCGTCAAACCACCAGGGAAAATCAATGTTGAAAGTCTCAAATTGGGTACGCATCACCCAAGCTAAAGGAATGCAGGCCACGACCATCATCAGCGGAACCTGAGTACGCTCTTTCGAGTCAGTTGCGTATGGATGCATAGCCGCCATGTTAATTGCCTCTATCCGAGGGAAACTTGCCGTTTTCTTTAAGGCGCTGCATTTGCCACAAATGCCGCTCAGCATGCGCTATCAAAAAGGTAGCACAACGCGGTAAGGTCATGACAAAAGAACTGCTGACAGGAGAGACTATTCGGACAAACTTCAAGTCAAGTCCTTTGGCGGACTCAAAAGCTGCTATCAAATTCTCATGTGAGCTGCTGATATCCTTCAGCAGCTCTTTACGGCGCTGCTCAGGACGGGGCAAAAACTGCTCTGGCGCCGGCAAGCGAAGCCTGGAAGGCGGACGCATTACCCACAACACCACCTTCCAAAGCAGTCCGACTCCCGCAGCGTGATCTGAGGTATTACCATTAGCTCGCGCATCAGCAACGGCGGCCTCCACTGCTGGTCGATACTGCTCAGCAGTGCGGCATAGGTGAGCCGCACAATGACCGAGAGACCAGCTCTTTTCATTGGGGCGCCAGTTCAGCTGTTCATAGCTTGACCGCTCAATACTTTCATACAGCCGCTGCCTCAGGACACGAAAATCCGCAAGGTAACCCTCTATCTGCTCAGACCCGCTCATAGACTATTTGTGCCTTAAAGTTTAAACCTAGGATGTGCAGTGATACGCTAAAGCAAATGCATACAGCTGTCTATAATGGTGATTTGTCTTCACTCGTCGCGGAGAATATACCGCTGCTGGACGTCCGTTCTGAGATTGAATTTGCCAAAGGAGCCCTGCCCGACTCCGTCAATCTCCCGATTCTTTCGACTGATGAGAGGCATCAAGTTGGCATTTGCTACAAACGGCTGGGACAGGCCGAAGCAATCAAGCTGGGCCACAGTTTAGTCTCCGGTAAAACAAAGAGCATGCGCATCAGGCGCTGGGTCGATTGGTCACGCGATAATCCAAACGGGGCTTTGCTTTGTTGGCGCGGCGGACTAAGATCGAAAACTGCGCAGCAGTGGATAAGCGGCGAGGGGGTAAACCTGCCGCGGATACCCGGCGGCTACAAAGCTGTCCGCAGACAGCTGTTGGCGCTGCTCGCCCGTACCTGCTCTGCCGGCTCGTTTGTTGTGTTGGCCGGAGAAACAGGAGTCGGCAAGACTGCTTTGCTTAAAACACTTCACGGACATACCTGCGCGCTTGACTTGGAGCATCATGCTAGACACCGAGGATCGGCGTTCGGTGCGGTATTCGGCAGCCAGCCGGCCCAGCAAACATTTGAAAATGCTCTCATCTCAGATCTACTTAAGCAAACAACGGCCAATCCTGGCCCGGTGATAATTGAATCGGAAAGTCGGATGATTGGTTCTTTGTTCATCCCCGACCCGCTCATGTTAGCAATGAACAGCTGCGATATTGCCGCACTGGTAGAACCACTTGAAGTACGGGTCGAAAATATTCTACGGGATTATATTCTTAACAACCCGCTGGGAAACCCAAACAGCCTTGGGACGTATTTAGAATATTGCATTACCAAGCTTTCGAAACGCCTGGGTCTTGAGCGCGCTAAAAAACTTATTGCTCTCTCTAGAACGGCCTGCGAGACGAACAGCCCTGACCAGCATCGCAGATGGATTCGAGTTTTGCTAGACGAGTATTATGACCCGTATTACGCCGAGTATCTGCGTCGCAACAAAGAAAGAGTTATGTTTCGGGGAAACTTCGAAGAGGTGCGCGGCTACCTGCAAAACCGCCGTTCGAGCAAGAAATGTGGGGAAGACGCCGCACGGGGTTGATCCTTCGATGAAGAAAACCCCGTGCGGCCATCAGGATGCGAAGAGGAACAATTCTCGTGCTCCTACTCACTCTCCTTCCGTCAGACGATCACCTCCCGTCTTCTGCGACACTACCCAACGAGTGGTGTCGTCTTCAGGCGCGGGGTCACTCGAGCATCGTCGCGCGCGCGCTGTCCTGCCGGGCCTTGACGGGGCAGCCGGCGTTCTCCATCACCGACATGCGGTGGCGGTTGTGCGCGGAGTCGATGCGGTGGATGCCGCCGAAGAGGCGGTACGCGGTCTCGGGCTCCTGCTCGGCGAAGGTGTGGATACCGTCGCTGAGCGCCTCCATCACTTCCGCGTCTCCGGAGCGAAGGAGTTCGATGAGCTGGGACTTCAGGTCGGTCATGACATTCCCTCCTGGGAACGAAGTAGAACCCTGGGAACGAGGAGAAATAGATCGTATTCACTCAGCTCGGAAAGACACCTAGGCGCCTTACTCTCGAACTGTTCCCATCAAGTGAACACGAGGATTTCCCCTCATTCGTCGGATTCCACAGATGAGGCCGCAATTGCCTCAATCAGAAACCTTAGATTCGTGCGGCGCTCCGTGCAGAAACAATCTCTCTGCGCGGAGCGATCTACGGCAAAATACCAACATGGATTTGGTAAAGAACGATTCTTATAGCTAGCCCAATACGTGGAAAGACTCAACTGCGTTAGTAAATCCCCTTTAATTCTCGGATGTTACACGCATGAAAAAACTAGCGTCTTCCTAACGCGCACCTAATAGGAAGCTGAACTAAGCGCTCTGCTGAGCTGCGGAGAGGTTGTTGTAATGAACATCTCGACGGAACGGCACAAAGCCTGCCTCGAGAATATGGCGCTCAATCGAGTCAGCGTTCATTGAGTAAGTCGTTCCCGCAGAGGAAACAACGTTCTCTTCAAACATAACAGAACCGAAATCATTCGCTCCAAAGAAGAGAGCAAGCTGACCGATCCCCGAGCCCATCGTGACCCATGAACTTTGAATGTTCGCGATGTTGTCTAAGAACAGCCGCCCCAGCGCCTGAACCCGCAAATATTCAATGGCAGAGGTGTTGCCCTTGCGAAGTCTCGTCGCGCCACGCTCCTCTTGGTAAGGCCACGCGATAAACGCCGTGTATCCGCCGGTCTCGTCCTGGAGCCGACGAAGCTTATGCATGTGATTGACCCGGTCACGCCAGGTCTCTTGAACGCCGAACATCATCGTGCATGTAGAAGTGATACCGAGACGATGAGCGCTACGGTGGACCTCAAGCCACTCTTCAGAAGTTGTCTTCAGCCTCGCAATTCGTCGGCGAACACTGTCGATTAGAATTTCGGCCCCTCCTCCGGGAAGAGATCCTAGCCCGGCAGAAATTAAGCGTGTCAAAACCTGATCGATCGACAAATCTGAAACGCGGGCGATGTGCCAGATCTCATCTGCAGACAACGCGTGAAGGTTAATCGGATACTTGGTCTTCATCCAACGAAAGAGGTCTTCGTAGTACTCTATTCCCAGCTCGGGGTGGAGCCCGCCTTGAAGAAGAATTTGGATTCCCCCTGCCGATAGCATTTCCTCAATCTTGCGACCAATTTCATCCTTGGACAAAACGTAGCCGCCTTCTTTGCCTGGAGCACTGTAAAACGCACAGAACCGGCAATATACGTTGCAAACGTTCGTATAATTGATATTTCGGTCAACTATGTAAGAAACCTCACCGCCGGGATGTAGAGCTTTACGACGCTCGTCGGATGCCATGCAAAGGTCGGCCAGCGATGCCTCAGAGGCTATTCGCAAGGCATCCGAAATAGAAATTCTCTTCCCCGAAGAAGAATCAGCCAATATAGAGTCGAGTGACCGAAAAGCCGCCGGATTAGGCAAATTCTCGGAGCTATCCGCCTCAGCACTCAAACATGTGATACCGTATTGCTGGGGCAGCAGACCGGAAGCAGAACCGCGTTTCAGAAATTCCTTCGCACCGAAAAGTGCGTCCTCATCCAACTCGTATGAGATGCAAGACTCGACATAATTTACGGCCGCATCTCTATCCGTCTGCTCCTCATCAGCCCATTGGCGGGCAAAAAAGCATCTATTCTCAATGCCATCTTTAAAAGCGGAAACCAGTTCTAAGTAACGCTCCTCTTTAAATACCTCGGGACGCATCGCCCAGACAGCAAACACAAATGGAAGTCCGGTAAGCTCAAACCAGCGCTGTGATAAGTCGAGTTCATGAGGCAAAGAACCGCGCGCATGATAGGCGCTATTGCCGATGAGCAAAGCCCCGACAGATCCACCTATGCGTTCGAACGCATCTTCCGCGCCCATCCGCCAAAACTTAACCCCGCGACCAGCTCCTTGCGGCCCAAGCAAAAGTCTGAGTAGAGCAACCGAGGTCTGTGACGCCGAGTCGACACAAATAGTATCAAGTTCCTCAAGAGGCTGCTCAGAGAGCAACAATACGCTATCAACCTTACCATGCGACACGATACCAAACGGCAGCGAAGTATATCCGCCATGTTGCGCAAATTCTGCCAGAGGAATACAGGCTAGATCAGCTTCGCCTTCATTTAGTCGGCGGGCGCACTCGGACGGAAGGCACTCTTGGTAGTCGACCCAATCGAGACATTTTAAGCTGCGAAACGGCACGCTGTTAAGATAGCGGACGTTGCATATCCTAAACTTTTCGCTGGCACCCGATGGCTTGCTTCTAGCCCGCGCCCTTGCTCGCTGCTTATCGCGTTCCCGCCCTTCATAGTTCATAAGTCAACCACACCAATAATTATTCGACTGCACATCCGCTTTCACCGAGCTGGGTAGCATCCAGCTCGAGGAATTCAAGCTCGCTAAACGGCGATATACCCAGTCCCTCAGCAGTGTAGCTATCAACCGCCGCAAATCCGATATCGTTTGCGCCAAACTCCAAGGCAGCCTGCGCGAGATTTGGACCAAGCAGGGAAAGGGGCGCTCTTATTCTGGGCACACTCTGCAGGGCTAATCGGCCAACTGCGATGGCGCTTATGAGCTGCGTTCCCGAAGAATCCACTGCCCAGGGAAACCAGGAGGTAACGCGTCCAGAGTGGACAAGCTCTCTACGAATTTGAAGGAGCTCTTCAATGAACTTCATCGGAAGCGTTGTTACTCCAGAGTTGTTCCCGGACTCTTCGAAGTCTACCCTCTGCCCGATTGAAACACTAAAACCGCAGTTCAAAGCCACCCGGTGAATATTTAAGTCCCCACCGCCCTCAACGCATTTGATCCCAG
>JAUIIP010000150.1 GCA_030431555.1 bacterium | reverse complement strand
TCAAGCGCTTCAATTAGTAAATCGTACAATTCTGCCTCGAGCGGCTCATCCGCAGCTGCGGGCAGAGCAGTGCATAAACAAAAACCGGCGAGAATTACTGCTGCAAAATTTTTCATTTTTACCTCGATACCTTCAGACAACCTTTGTGGCTTGAGGACCGTTTCCTCCAGCTGACAACTAAGTTTATGAACAAATTGAGGCTTGGCGTGATATATTTTGCATAAATAATGCAAAAAAAGTTAAAATTAATTAGCGTCTGGCGGCAAATTTATGAAAATATTAGAGATAACAGAAGGTTACTAATATTGCCCAAATTAGCAAGTTTGTGGAAATAGTGCACGATAGATCTATATGCTGAATGACTCACCCGAGGAGCGGGATCAGAACCTCAAACGAATGCTGCGCCCTATCGTGCGCCACTGTCTCCGGGGTTCCAGTAAAATCCAGAACTTAATCAGGCTGCTCAAAGAGGTATATGTCGAGGTCGCCGTTGAGGAACTGAAGCGCAGCGGCGAAAAGGTAACTATGAGCCGAGTCAGCGTGATGACCGGCGTTCAGCGAGTCGACGCAAAAAAGGTTTACGCGGAAGATCAGTCCCTTGGCCCCGTTATCGGCGATGTCGTGAGCAGAGTTATCGGTCAATGGACTTCGGACCGAGCGTTTTTAACCAAAGATGGAAAACCTCGAGTATTAGGCTTCGAAGGCAGCGACAGTGACTTTGAAAGGCTGGTGGCTAAAGTTACTAGAAATCTAGGACCTGCTGCAGTGTTATTTGAGTTGGAGCGCTTAGGGGCTGTTAAAAGATCCCGAGGTGGCTTGAAGCTTCAGAGCAGAACGCAGCAGCTGGGCCAGCGGCGTGAGTATGTTTCGCGGATGCTCGGGAAGAGCGTTGAAGCCTTAATGACCGCTTCTTATGAGAATGGTCTATCTGATGAGGTTGAGGTTCCGCATCTTCATATACAGACCGAATATGACAATCTGTATGTCGAAGATTTGCCGAAAATTCAGGAATGGATCAAGCGCGAGGGGCGTCTGTTTCACAAGCGGGCGCGGCAGTTTATCTCCAAGTATGACCAAGATATATCGCCGAAAGGCGGCAAACGGGCCGGAGCCAGGGTGCTCTTGGGTGCTTTTGGCTACAGCAGCTCGGGTATAGAGGCTAAAGGCCGATCGGATCAGTCTGAATCGGAGGAAAAGGGGTCGGATTAGCCGTATAACTGAAGCAATATTGCGGAATTGCCTGATTGGAGATGTAGAGAGAGTTTGAGGGATCATGGGTTTTTCAAGAAAAGGTATCCGGGGCCAACGCGGCTCAACTACTACCGAGTATTCAGTGACCGCTGCGCTGCTTGCACTAGCGCTTACGCTATCCGTTCATGAAATGTCTATTGCAGTCTCCATGACTTACTACGATGCCAGTGCTGCAATTGCTGATGTGAGAACTTCGCCCGTAATGGGCGGCGGAGGCTCGGGTAATCAGCGGGCGACCGGAGCCAATCCCGGGACAAATCCCGGCCGGGGAGGCGGAACGACAGAGGAGCGCGATGGCGTCGAAAGAGAGTCGCCGGTCCCTACGGGGAGTCAGGACGGCAGTTCTCAGCAAGCGGATTCCGTGACCAGTAATCCAAACAGTCCATCAGGCGACACTTACTACTAGAGCAAGAATCCCTAAGATCTTAGAAGGATCAAAAAAGGCGGTACAGCAAAGCCGCACCGCCCGGAAAAGCTATGCTTCAAATTTGATTACTAGCGTGAGTAGAATTCCACTACCAGCGGCACATCGCACTGAACCGGCACTTCATCACGAGTCGGAATCTTAACGAGCTTTCCTGAGAACTCAGCTTTATTCAGCTCGATATACGCCGGTACAACAGCTGTTTGTAGAGCTTCCTGAACACAAGGGATGCCGCGGCTCTTCTCTTTGACCGAAACAACATCTGTCACGGAAACCGCATACGCCGGCAGGTCAACCTTCTTGCCGTTAAGCATAATATGCCCATGGCGCACTAGCTGCCGAGCTGCGTAGATTGTAGGAGTAAGTCCGGAGCGCAGAACTACTGCGTCTAGTCTAGTTTCCAGCAAGGCAATTAAGTTTTCACCACTGTTGCCTTTAAGCTGTTTCGCGCGCTTGTAATAGTTGCGGAGCTGCCGCTCGGTTACGTTGTATTGAGACTTTAGTTTTTGCTTTTCGAGAAGCTGCTTACCGTAGTCGGATAGAGCTCGTCGCCGCCTGCCGCCGTGCTGTCCTGGCGGGAGCGGTTTGTGAATCATTACTTTGACTGCCTTCGGGGTCAAAGGAACGCCGAGGCGTCGGGAGAGTTTAACTCTGGGGCCGGTGTAGTTCATTTCAATTTGCCTATGCAATTTCCGTAAAACAACTTCGAATCGCCTTTAATTGGACCTCCCTGGTCCAGCAGGACACGCGGAGCCGCTGCTCCGAGGATTCGAGCGCGCAAGTCTACAAATATTTAAGGAATTCGGCAAACCCTAGAGCTTTGCTCTGTTTCCGGGGCTTGGATTAGGATTATAATTGTGTTTACAATAACTTACGAACGGGATTACTGGGCCAGCACCAAGAGGATCGCCGTCTCATATGTTTTATCGGCTGATAAGGCCATTTGCTGCCTTCGCGACCAGGCAGTTCTTCAAGTCCATCTACCTAACGGGCGAAGAGCTTGTTGAGGACGGGCCACTGCTTATTGTGGCCAACCATCCGAGCGTAATGTTGGATGGACTCCTAGTTTGCACTTCCTATCATCGTCCCATTTGGATGGTTGCCAAATCGACGATTTTTATTGGCGGACCGTTCAATTGGTTCCTCCGAAACATTCACATGCTTCCGGTCTACCGAAGGCAGGACGACCCCTCCCAGATGGATAAAAACCAAGACTCCTTTCGTGCTGTTTGCAGCAGGCTGCAGCGCGGCTCAGCCGTTTTGATTTTTCCTGAAGGCCAAAGCATGGCGTTGAGGAAGCTGCTGCCCGTTAAGACAGGAGCTGCGCGAATCAGCTTTCAAGCAGAGTCGGAGAAGAGTTTCGAACTTGGACTTAGGATTCAGGCGTTCGGTATAACTTATGCAGATTTTACCCGGAGGCAGAGCTCCGTGACGATTGCCGCCGGAAAGCCGATTCGGGTGGCGGATTTCGAGCAGGCATATAATGCAGACCCCGAGGCGGCGGTGCGCGATTTAAGCCTCCAGATAGGCAAGCTATACCGATCCACCGGCCTCGAGTACGACGACAGAATACAGCTGAAAGTAATCGCACGAAACGTCGAAAAGCTGCTGCCGAAGTATGGAGAAAAGGCGGCAGAAATTGAAAAGCGGCTGGATTTATACCTTTATCTCTCATCGGCGTTGAATATTGACGGCAGCACCGCATTGGATGCGCGGGCTGGTTTCCAGTTCCTGCTGGCCCCTTTTACGATTCTTGGCGTTGTCCTGCACTTCGTTCCGTACCGCGCCACCGTTCAAATCGCCAGGTGGGGTGCCAAACATAAGTCTCAGATTGCGAGTTACGGCCTGACAGCAGGATTTTTTGTTTTTCCGATCTGGTGGACGTTGCTCGGTATGCTGGCTTATTACTTATCGGGAAAGGGAGCAGTGTGCGCAGTTGTGGTGCTTTTCACGATGCTTTGCGGCTATCTGGCGAACCGCTACATACATAATCTAATGCTCCATTTATTTTCGGCTCTCTGGCCCGGGCGGCGCAGTCCGGTAGACGTTCTTCGCTGGCTGCGAGATGACTTGTTGAACGAGCTTAATTCGCTGCGAGTTGATTAAGAGAGGCAGTGTTATGAGTGTTGTCGAGATGGTAAGAAGTTCTAACGGCTCTCGAGCGAATTTGCAGCCAAAGCGTCCTAATCGCCATCGCAAGCGCATAGGCGGCGGCTCCGTATACTAAACCGACTTCGTTTCCCATCATTACGCCCCACCCGAGCACTCCAGCCGCAACGACCAGGAACAGCAAAACGGACTCGACTATCGGGATTGTCTTCTTCTTGCTCAGTAGGACCCCCATGTACCAACTCTGATAAAAGTTGAGACCCGGCAGTAGGCAGCATATCCAAAGACCCAGCTCACAAAGCTCATGTAGATTTTCTGGAAGCGCAAATGCCGTCTCGAGCAGAAAAGAGCGCGCGGGTGTGAGCAGAAGCAGCAAAAATGCGCAGGAGACAAGCAAACTGGCGCGCTGAGTAAATTTAGCAAGAAGCCGTGCATTCTCGCCGGCTGCAATTAGCGATATCACCACCTCGTTGAAGGCGACCCCCAGGCTCCTGAAAGTAAACGTGAGCCCTGCGACTACCGGCCAAGCGGCGAGTGAGTCTAGAGGTTCGCTCATTCGGCTCATTGCTGTGCTAATGATTGGCTGAGCCGCAATCAGCAGCAGCGGAGTCATCGCCAGCGGGACATAAAATGCCAAAAGGGAACGCCATGTCAGCTCTTCATCGCTTGGTGTCTTCTCGGGAATCGCGTTTCGCACCAAGGGCCTGGCGCAAAGGGCGGAAAATATGGCCTCGGCTACGACACCAGTCGAAAGGGCGGCAGAGCAAGCGAGAACACCGTCTAATCCGGGCATCAATGCTCCTAAAATTAGGGCGGTCGAGGTTCCGGCAACGAGCCGGAGCACTGATCCCAACCCAACAAGCTTTGACTTGCCGTAGCGAATCAAAATGCCTTGGTTGAAGCGGCGGCAGCCAATGCAAAACGGCCAGGCGACGGCGAGCATTAGTCCGACTCTTGCAGGGCGCAGTACCTCTTCGGGGGGATTGATGATCGACGCGACAACACCTTCAAAAAGCGGGGTAAAGGCGATCGAGGCATGCAGCAAAGTAACACCGATCCCAAGCATCAACATGAAAGAACGCAGCATCGCGTAACGGCTGGTGTTCGTGCACATCGCTGTACTGGCTGCCAGCAGCATAATGACGGGAGATTCAATCAGGATTGCAAGCGGGTAAACGATACCGCCGAACGCAGCGAGGTTTATCGTCGGGTCGTTGAGTCTAGCTATAATACCACTGTAGATCGGCAGCTCGAATCCCATAAGGAGCCAGCTGGCGGCAAGCGGCCACCAGACATGCGTAATGTACCCCATCGAAACAGGAGCATGGCTTTCGCTGCACTGATCGGACATTGAACCTAGACCGCTTAGTTCAGCGGCCCCGCTGCTTGCAGCGGATGCTGTGCTCGGAAGCAATCTTGCTGAATGTTCTCAAGCGCCCAGCGACAGTAGTCACTGCGAATGTTGCCAAGTCCATCTTCACCTAGATCTTCGATTAACAGTTGAAGCGACTTGGCGAACGCCTGGGCCAGAACAATAAATCCGTCGAGGGAGATATTGTCGTCACCAAATTCGTTAAGTAGCAGAGCGCAAACCAGCTCGATTCGCTTCTGATATGGATCCCATTTTTGCACGCCGTGAACGTCACGCTCAGCGGGAGTTCGCTGCATTTCGCGGGCGATCTGCCGATCGAGCGCCTGCATTGCCTTGACTAAACCGTCAGCCAAGGGCTCCCGTTTTTCTTTTTGCTTTGCCACGTTGGAACCTCCTTAAACAGACAATAGCTGAGATTTGAGTTGTTTGCCCGCAAGCGCATAGCCGCCGTCAGCCGCGTCGACGAAATGAGTATGCCGTGACTTGCGGTCGAAGATGACACAAGTCATCAATGCTCTGTTGCTGGCGTGTATGCCGTACACGAGCTTACCCGAGCACCGCTCGGCGTCAAGAAAGGCCGTCAGATTCTCGCGTGCAACACGGCTGCCCGACAACACCTGGCGATACATATCGTCGAACTTTCTCACATCCGTGCTTGCTGCGACATCCTCTTTGTAAGACGCCCAGTTCATGGAGCCAATTTTAACTTTGCATTTCATCAGAACTGCGCCAAGCAATGAGACCGCCTTCAGTCCCGCCATGCCGGGTATAAGCTTGAAAGCGGGCTGCTGCTTTCTAATCGAACTCTCATACTTGAGCTTACTTGCTGATAGGGCAAGCTTTAGATGCTCATGCGGTACGGGGTGACACTGCCTGCCTGCCCCGAATTGAATATCTATTTCACTCAGGACACGAAGATAGGTACTTGCTCTGTCCTCCTCGCTCGTTCCCAAGGCCTTCACCAGCAAGCTTATTGTTTCCTCGCGAGGACTTGGGATGTCTTGCCAACGGCACTCAAGCCCTTCTAGGTTTGGTTCCGACTCGTGGCTCTTCGCTATGTGAAAAGCATCTCCCGGTTTGCTGTCTTTGATTAGGCGCTCAGCCAACTCTACACCGCCTCCAGTGAATACTGCTTGACTGAAAAATTTTGAAACACCGAAGCGCGAAACGAACACAAAAGTGCCACGCTGTTTGAGCTCGGAGAGGGGGGTGCAGCCGGCTCTAAGCTCCAATCCATAGGCGCGCTCAGCGAGCGATCTCAGCTCTGAAAGGGCTAGTTTAATACTCTCGCAGTGTTTTGGAGGCGAGCAAATAAGCGCTCCGTCCCCACCGAAGGAGTAGGGAAGCTCCACGCCTTGGGCCGCGTTGAGCGCGGAGGTAATACTGGCCGCACCCAGTACATTTACAGCTCTGTAGTCTCCGGACTCGATTGCTGCGGTGGAATTGACGACATCGGTCGCGAAGACGCACCAATCGTGGGGCAGCTCACGGTAGTTCTCTTTCTGCAGTATGTCGGCGAAGTCCGACACCAGTGGAATTGTGGAGAAGAAATCGTCCCCTGCGGAACTCATTAACTTAGCTTCCCGAAGTTTTAGCGGCCATTAAAGCAGACAGCTCTTTCAGGTTCTTCTGCTTTGTTTTCTCGAACATGCGCTGCGCAGGAGCAGTGAACCAAACATGCCCAGAGATAAAGCGCTGAGCCTGTTTCCGCATTTCGACGGGGGAGATGCTGCTTTCCTCGGCGATAGCTTCCATGCTCGCAAAAAAGCTATCGGTGCCAACATTTGCTGAGTCTGCATCAAGCAGGTACTTAGAAAGCTCGGTAGATGCGGTGCGAATCAAATCTTGCGAGTCGTCTATCATGGCTGTATCGAGGATTGCTTGCTTGACCAAGTTGATTTTGGCCTCCGAATAACCGTGCTCCTTCATGGCTTGCTCTGCCATAGCCGCTCCAAGCCGTTCATTGTCCTCACGCCTGGTCAAAAATCCCGCATCATGGAAGGCGGCTGCAATAACTAAGAGTTCTATCTGCTCGTCGGGAAGCTGGTTAGCGCGAGCTAATACGATCGAATTTTGCACCACATCAATTGTGTGTTCGAAACAATGATACTTGAGTTTTGGATCAAGCTCCTCTCGAAGTCGTTTTAGGATCTGGTCGACTATCGGAAGTGCGAGAAGCGGGGCAAAATCTGGATTGTCTGTGAAACTCATCGTCAAATCTCTTGGGCACTGCAGACTATTCCAGCTTACTGCAGTGGTTTTAGCAAGCGCCGTGCCCAGCTTATTTAATTGATTCAGGGCCTGGATGCAGCTAATATTTTGGTTCTGTCTTAACTGGTGGAGGGGCCCCGAGATGAGATACTTTCTTGAATTTAGTGATGAAGCGAAAGCGCTGGGCGCTGCCTATCAGGACAGCGTCGCATCATTTTTCAAAATGATTAACGCGGCGGACGAAGGGGCTACAATTACACCGGATACGGACGTAATGAGTGCTCCAACTTTGGCGAACAAATTGTTCGTCGTTCGCGACGGCTACTTCTCCTACAAAGTTGACGAGCGCAGAGTGCTGTTTTACGAAACGGGGGATCTGCTTGGCCTTGATGCTCTTACTGGCGGTCAGCAGGGAACAATTTCATCCCCATTTCCCGTTAGAGTAGACGTTTATGATTACGAGACAGTGAAGACCGCTATTTCCAACAGCGCCGATGCGCTCGATTGCTGGAACAAGCTGTTGGTCAATTATTCTTCCCTGCTGCGATCGCTAGTCACTACGGCTACCGAAGGGCAGCTGCATTTTTCGCCTAACGAAAAGCTGATTCGCTCCGGAGAAGTAGTGATTCAGGAGGGCACTGCCGGCAAAGAAGTATACTCGCTCGTAAGCGGCAAGCTTGAAGTTTTTTCCGGGGATGCCAAGGTCGGTGAAGTTCTAGAGGGCGAGCTATTCGGTGTCATTGCTGCGTTGACTGACTCCAATCGAACCGCAACGGTGAAAGCATCTGCAGATTCAATCGTATTATCTGTGCCGGCTGACAAATTTGTGGAGCTTGTACGGCGTCGTCCGGCGACTCTCGGCAAGCTTCTCGAAAGTTTTGCTCGGATATTGACCTCGACAAATCAGCAGACACTGAATTCAGCTGTTCAGGGAATTAGCGGGCTTAAAGCGGGCTGACGCTTAGCTCAGGGCAGCCTGCTCGTTGGTTGCTGCAAGAGCGCGAGCCATCGATTCGACGAGTTTGACTACAGTCTCCGGTCGGCTCTCCATCAGATCGACGAACTCTTCCCGGTGAAGCCGTAAAACCTGGCAGGGTTCAGTTGCTCGCACAGTGGCGGTACGGCTGCTTCCGGTAAAAGCGCCGATGTGGCCGAATATTTCACCCGCGCTTACGTCGCCGAACTTAATGTCGAGGAAATATACTTCGCAGTGGCCTTTCACGAGCAAGAATATTGTGTCCGCCATCTCGTTCTGCTCGATGATAATTTCACCTTCATCGAAAT
>JAUIIP010000149.1 GCA_030431555.1 bacterium | reverse complement strand
ATGCGGACCCATTATGGACGAGTATGACGGCCACGCCCGCGAATGGCGCGAAAAAGCAAAGGAAATGCTGAATGAGCACTTTGTGTTGCTCGATCCGATGAGGCGGGACTTCAAAGACCGCGAGGTCGACAGCGCCAACGAGATTGTTGAATTCGACCTTCAGGACGTCCGGGATGCCGACATCATTCTCGTAAACTAAATCAAAATTCAGCTCCGATAGCCGCTCCTCTTGATATGGCTTGGTAATAAATAGATAGGAATATATCAGCGCAACCTCGCTCCAGCGTATTTCTTCCCGGCGCAGATACCACTTAATGTCAGGAGCGTAGGGATAAGTCTGCTCGTAGCGGAAGTACCGAATTTGTCCGCCTGCTGTGTCAAAGCTAAACACGTAGGGAACAAACCCGCCGCGTTCTATCGTATAAAGTTCAGCCCGATGCAGCGCCGGCTGCACCCTCCCAATGTCCGGCACAGTTGCCACTGGCAGTACAGACTGACCGATCGGAATTTGCTGCCAGGCATCATCCAGCTCCGACACAAAATTGGCGTGAGCGCGCATAAAGGGAACGAGATAAACTAAACTTACAAGCGAGACGCCAAACACCAGCTTTCTAGCGCGCTTTAAGCGCGCGGCTCCGTGCGATTGGACGAGCAAAAGCAAAGCCAGCAGTCCGGCAATACTCATATACGGCAGCGCTCTACTGTCTACGCCGTATGCCGGATCAGCTTTCACCGGTAAGACCAAATACACGAGCGTAAGGGTCGCAAGAATCATCAGGACCTCACGAAGTCCGCTTAGGTTCCGTTGTCGCTCCTGCCGAGAAGGCCAAAGCGCCAGGACTAGCAGACCTCCGAAAATGGCCGACAGCAGCACCGCATCTACACCGGCGTTATAGCGCACATACATTGAACCAATTGCAAGCGGCTTCTGAAGGAGACCTCGGTGCTGCCAAGGACTTGAGATATCAGGGGCGTCCTGCTGTATGCACAAGTGGAGAACCAAAACGGCGACAAAAATTGCCCCGCTGCCGAAGGCGGACAAAATTGTTTGGCGCCTGCCAAGGACTCGCGAGAAAGTAGAGCCGGCAACGATTGCGCCGGCGAACACAAACGCTGCCAGGTGCAGCAAATAACAAAGCAGCACCAATACCAAACATACCACGTATAGCAGCATCTTGCGCACACCGGCTGCCTTTGACAGGCATTCCCAAGCCGCGGCCGCCGAAAAAACAAGCCCGATACTCAAACAAAAGTTCGCAAATCCGCTTAGGAAAAACCAATTAGCCGAGGCGTAAGCAGAAAAGACCAGCGCCGTGTCAGCGATCCCCGCCTCAAGCCGCAAGCTCCGACAGTAGAACCAAACCCCGATCGGCATCGAAATATAACAAGCGACCATCCACAAGGTTTCGACGGTATGCCAGCTAAAGAAACTCAGCGCTGAAGCGAGCAATAAGTCGCCTAGCACATACGGCATGAACATGAACTCGAAGATGAAAGGACTGGGTCGACCCGCAAGCTGCTCGCCGATAGCCCAAGACCGCACGAGATGGTTAGGCAGGTCGAGCAACGGCGCGGCTGGGAGACTTAGGAACAGAACAATGTGGCCGGCTAGAATGACCGCAGGCATCCAGGGCTTAGATTCGATGTTTTTTTGCGTTTTCAATTCGCGTCTCAGGAGCTAAAATCGTAACCGCTCAATATTACTGAGAAATAGTTTTAGTTTCAAGCACCTCCTTCCTTGACAAAATTACTGATGATTGTAGAATGCAATCGCGATTTGGGGAGCTAATCGCAGCCGCTGGTTGGAAGTTGCTGCAGCAGCCACGAGGAACGTTAAGAACAATGGTAATGGTAGTTGTAGTATTACCCGCGTATAATGAAGCGAACGACCTCCCGCCGACTCTAGATCAGGTATCGCAAACCCTTGCTTCTCTCCCAAATGTATCACCGAGCATATTAGTTGTAGACGACGGATCAACCGATTCGACTGCCGAAGTCGTCAGCAAGTTTCGCGGGAGCTGCGAAGTAAACCTGGTGAAACACAAAGCCAATCGAGGGCTCGGCCAAGCTCTGGTAACCGGATTTCAACATGCTATAGCAGACGCAGACGTTGTAATCACGATGGACGCTGACTGCTCGCACGATCCTGCGCTGTTTACCGAAATGATCGAGAAGATCAATGACGGAAGCGATGTTGTCATTGGTTCACGATTCGTTCATGGCGGGGAAATGGTTGGTGTAACCCTTCCCCGAAGAATGCTTAGCGAAGGTGCGCGAGTTGTGATGTCTACATTGTTTCCGTACCGCGACGTCAGAGACTACTCCAGCGGGTTCAGAGCCTATCGCGCTGCAATTCTTAAAGCCCTGATGGAGTACCACGGAACAAGTTTTATTAGCGAGCGTGGATTCGCCTGTCAGGTGGAAGTTTTGCTTAAGCTGCGCGACCTAGACGCGGTATTGACGGAAGTCCCCCTGGTCCTTAGATACGACCGAAAGACCGGAGACAGCAAAATGCGAGTTTGCCGCACAATCTCGCGCTACGGATGCGTCATCGCCCGCAATCTCTTGCCGGAACGCCTTCCCCGTGCCACGGTGCAGGCAGGAAGATAACAGTTTCTGTCCGGTAGGCCGCTGATTTAGTCAGCCTCCAGAATTAAGCGTTTTTATTGAGCTTCTCTATGAGCAGCAGCGAAAGAGTTGCAGTTGTCGGCGGCGGGATATCCGGCTTGACCACTGCATTTTATTTGGCGCGCGCGGGCTGCAAAGTTGCGCTATTCGAGGCCTCCGATCAATTCGGCGGCCTTGGCACCTTTTTTGAGCATCAAGGCCGAACCTTCGAGCGCTTCTATCACTGCATGCTTCCGACCGACGAAGATTTGCTGAATCTTTTGTCCGAATTGTCATTAGAAAATGAAACTTACTGGAAGGAAACGACCTTCGGATACTTAAGCGGTCATACAATTTATCCGCTTAACACCGCAATCGACTTGCTGCGATTTAAACCCCTCTCGCTGCTAAGCCGCATTAGGGTAGGACTGACTGGTCTTTATGGCTCCATCGCGTCGTCGAAAGGACTTGACGACGTTACATCCGCTGATTGGCTGAAGTCCCTCTCGGGTAGTGAGGCCTTCGAAAAATTCTGGCGTCCACTTCTTGAAGCCAAGTTCGGCGACAGATTCCAGCAAGTTCCGGCGCTCTGGTTCTGGACACGCTTCAATCGAGAGAAAGGAAGTAAGAAAGAAGAGAAGGGCTACATTCACGGCGGGTACAAACGAATTGTGGACACCCTGTTGCAGGCGTTAAAGCAATACGGTGTGGATATTTACGCCGAAGCGCCGGTAAGAGAAATCGATCACTCTGAGGAGAACGGTGTGACATTTCGTGCCGGAAATATTCTTCACAGCTGCGATAGAATCGTTATAACGACACCCCTTCCCGTCCTAAAATCCCTCTCGTCTGACAACTTCCGCGATCGTTATCTTTCCCGGCTCAACCTCGATATCGACATGCAAGGTGTGCTCAATGTGATTTTGTTTTTAAAGAAACGTGTTAGCCGGCATTACTGGGTGGCAGCAAGCTCCGCCGACATTCCGTTTCAAGGAGTAGTGGAGACTTCGGATATTATGAATACGGAGGACTCCGGCAATTTTCACATTGTACACTTGATGAAATACTGCCATCGCACCAGTGAGGCTTTTAATCAGCCCGTCGAGGAGTTCAAGCGACGGTCGATTACGAAGTTTTGCGAAATATTTTCTCACATTTCTCCTGAGGACATCGAACATGAATTTGTATTCAAGGCGCCATTCGTTGAACCGATCTACAGCTTAGGATACGCTAAACGAAAGCCGCCGGAGGAAATTGTGTCCGGCAAAGTATACCTGCTAACAACAGCCCAGGTGTATCCTACCGTGACTTCTTGGAACGGTTCCGTGGGACAAGCCAGGAAAGTAATTGCAAAAATGGGATTTGAATCGGCACTCAGCACTAGATGAAGCATCTTGCAGGAATAAGCATTGATGTAGACCCGATCCACACGCATCTTCAAGGATACGGCATTCCAAATGCAGGTCTGACGGCAAGACCGGTTTACGAACGCGGCATTGCTCGCGCATTGGAACTCCTATCGCAGAACGAGACCGCCGCTACATTCTTTTTCGTTGCTAATGACGTTAAAGCTTTCCCACATATTGTTCGCGACACAGTAGCGGCAGGACATGAAATTGCATGTCACTCAGCAACCCACCAATTGCCGTTTGATCTAAGTAGTCCCGAGCGCCGAAAGCTTGAGATTCTAGATTCCAAGAAACTTCTTGAAGATATAGCAGGTGCCGAGATTGTCGGTTTTCGAGCTCCAAGCTGGGATCTCAGCAGTGAGCTTTTGGACGCGCTAGCCGAATACGGATACCTTTATGACGCCTCCTCATACCCGAGCTGGACTGCGCTTGCTTTGAGGTTGATAGTCAGGCTGAAGAGCTCAGCAAGGGCCCCAAAAGTGTCCCTGCCGCCATTGAACAACTGTTGGGCACAGGCAGAGCCGCATAGACTATCGGTAAATCAGCATCGAATAGTCGAGATTCCTGTATCCAGCAGCCGATGGCTGCGGCTCCCTTACTATCACACCATGCGGTTTCTCATGCCCCAGCCGCTATTTAATTCGGTGCAGCGCTCCACGCTTGGGCGAAAATCCAGCGTGAACTATATTCTTCATGGTGTAGATTTCATTGACAGCAGTGACCCGGGAGTTCCGGCCGACATCAGACGCCATCCCGGCATGGATTGGGAAATTGACGACAAACTCAAGGCAATAAGTGCAAGCCTGCAAGCGATGAGCGCTTGCCGCCGGCTTGCGAATCTTAGAACTGTAGCTGAAGAGCTGTTGGCTGAGCATGACGAAGGATAGCTCGAAAAATATCAGGATCGTTCAAGCGTTCTTAATGCTTTCGATACTGGGGGCCGGAGCCGTTGCCAAGGATTTTTCATTGGACCCGGTGCAAGTCCTGCTGGCTTTTCTCGGTGGTCTGAGCGCTCAGTATATCTGCCTGCGACTACTTGGCATCAAGCACGCCGGGTATCAGAGTGCTATTATCACCTGCATCGGAGTCTCGCTCTTGCTGCGAAGCGATAATCTCTATGCTCACGCCCTCGCCGCAGCAGCTGCCGTCATCTCTAAATTTTCAATCAGAATCTCCGGTAAGCACGTCTTCAACCCTGCCAACTTCGGCGTTCTCATTGGACTTAGCTTGCTTCCCGGTACTTGGATTTCGGCAGGTCAGTGGGGCAGCGGCACGGCACTAGCTTTCTGGTTGATTGCCTTCGGCTCCGTTTCGCTGATGCGACTTCGCTTCCAATTGATGACGTGGAGCTTTCTTACTGCGTACGTAGGAATATTCATTTTTCATCGGGTGCTTTGGATGGGCTACGAGACTTCCGTACTCTTGCATCATCTCGAAAACGGAACTTTACTCCTCTTTGCCTTCTTCATGATTTCAGATCCGAAGACTGCGCCAAACCATACCGCAGCTAAGCTGCTGCAAACCCTGATCGTTGCAGGCACTGCGTACGTGTGGCAGTTTGAGTTTTACATGACCAACGCCCTGTTGTGGTCCTTGTTGTTTGCATCGCTTCTGGTACCGGTTTGGGATCGATTATTCACTGCGCCCCAGTTCGAGTGGCGTTCTTTTGGAGGAACGAACAATGATGTCGTCTCACCCTCGCATAATTTTCGCACTGCTGACGCTCGGCCTATTGCTGCCCCGGTCCGCTAGTGCCTTCTGCGGATTCTACGTCGCTAAGGCAGATGCCAGCCTGTATAACAAAGCATCACAGGTTGTGCTCACGCACCACGACAACAAAACTGTTCTTAGCATGATGAACGACTACAAAGGCGATCTAACTGAGTTCGCAATGGTTGTTCCGGTGCCGGTGGTATTACAGAAAGGCCAAATAAACGTCGGCGACCGTAAGTTGTTCGAACGGATAGACGCATTTTCGGCACCCCGCCTTGTTGAATATTTCGACCC
The DNA here is from genome assembly GCA_030431555.1 of bacterium. Taxonomy (GTDB): domain Bacteria; phylum Bdellovibrionota_C; class UBA2361; order SZUA-149; family JAGRAN01; genus JAGRAN01. The sequence continues at coordinate 2,677 of JAUIIP010000149.1, read as the reverse complement.
CGATCCCTGCCAGCAGCGCTTCGCCGCAGATATGTTAATGGAGTCAGCGCCGATGGGCGCGGCTGTGCGCAAAGGCATGAGCGCTAAAAGGACCAAGAGTCTGGGAGTAAAGGTCGAGGCAGAGTATACGGTCGGCGAATACGACATTGTGATACTCAGCGCTAAGGAATCGGATGGGCTTGAAACTTGGCTGCAAGAAAGCGGCTACAACATTCCGAGTGGTGCAAGACGTGCTCTGAAGCCGTACATTAAGCAAAAGCTTAAATTTTTTGTAGCGAAGGTCAATCTAAAAGAGCAGGCAAAAACCGGCCTAACATACCTTCGGCCACTGCAGTTCGCATTTAATTCCAGGCGATTTATGCTGCCAATCCGCCTCGGCATGATCAATGCCGACGGACCGCAGGAGATTCTGCTGTATGTCCTCACTAAAGACGGCAGAGTCGAGACTACCAATTATCGGACCGTCAAGTTGCCGACCGGAATGGATGTTCCCGTATTTGTAAAAGAAGAGTTTAAGGATTTTTATCGCTCAATGTTTGACGAGCAAGTTCGCAAAGAAAATATGAAAACTGTTTTCACGGAATATTTCTGGAATATGGGTTGGTGCGATCCCTGTGCGGCAGACCCGTTGAGTCCGGAGGAGCTAAGAAATCTGGGAGTATTTTGGCTTGAAGAACCGTCTTCGCCAATTACCTCGGGCCGTCCACAAAGACGATTTGCTCCCCCTGGACGCCCAAGCGGTCCTGTTCCCGTTATGGTAACGCGACTTCATCTCAGGTACACTCCAGACACCTTTCCGGAGGATTTGTTTTTTCAAGAAACCCAAGACAGAGCTAACTATCAAGCTCGCTACGTTCTAAGGCACCCGTGGAAGGGCAGTATAGATGAGTGCCCCCAAGCAAAGCCGTATTTCGAGCAGCTCAAGGATCGCAGAGAGCGTGAGGCTGAAACTTTAGCCTCTTTGACTGGTTGGGACATTTCCACGATCAGAGAGAAGCAGCAAAGCAGCTTTGAAATTCCCGTGTCCGAAAACAACGGAAACGGTCAAGACGGTTGGTGGAAGAATCTCTGGTAATCATGAGGGAACGTGCCCGTCAAAAGTTCCAAGATGTCCAGTCGCTGATAATCAGTAGTCTGCGCGCACTGGACTCCCGAGCTGACCTTAAGTCCGATAATTGGAAAAGAGACGGTGGAGGGGGAGGTCTGACCTGCGTGCTGAAGAAAGGCGCCGTCTTTGAGAAGGCGGGGGTGAATTTCAGCGAGGTCTGGGGCGAGTTGCCTCCAGAAATGGGGGAGAAGCTGGTCGGCAAGGCGCAAAGCTTGCCATTCTATGCTACCGGCACTTCTTTGGTAATCCATCCCTATTCGCCAATGATTCCTACTGTTCATGCCAACATCCGGTATCTGGAAGTTGATGAAAAGTCCTGGATCGGCGGCGGTGCCGATCTGACTCCGTATTATCTGTTCGAAGAAGACGCTGTACACTTTCATCAGGTGATGAAAAGTGTCTGTGACAGCGTCAAGCGCGGCTCCTACCCTAAATTGAAAACATGGTGCGATGAGTATTTTTTCCTAAAACACCGAGGAGAGGCGAGAGGAGTCGGTGGTATCTTCTTTGATTATTTGGGCAAAGAAGATCCTGAAAACATCGAAACGCACTTTTCACTCGCCGCCGCTCTGGGTGATCGTTTCTGCGAAGCCTATCTACCAATTGTCGAAAAACGAAAAGTGGAGTCATTCACAGACGAGCAGAAACGATTCCAGCTTGTCAGGCGTGGACGCTATGTAGAGTTCAACCTGATTTGGGACCGGGGGACGCTATTCGGCTTGAGAACAGGGGGCCGAACTGAGTCAATTCTGATGTCTATGCCGCCGGAAGTTCTCTGGGAGTACGACCATCAGGTCAAGCCTGGAACCCGAGAACACAAATTAAGCGAAATTCTTAAACAACCCCGAGATTGGGTTTAACCGCGGACAGCGCTTAAATTCAGCATCTCCAGCTTCCGACCAGCCTTTATTGATCTCGATCAACTTAGCGCAGCCCTCCGGCAATGTTCGGAGAAGATGTTAGCTGTGAGATTGATATAATATCAAAGCAGGGCTCTGTTTTCGATAAACAATAGCGCTGTCTTATCAAAAGCTGCTCTAGCATTGTCGTTTGCAGAGCGCCGGGAGGGACAAGCGATGGTTGATTTTTTTTCAAAGCTGTTTAGCTCAGATTTCATGCCGCATGGCCACTGCTATCTGTGGAAGCCTGACATACTCTGGCTCAACGTTATCTCAGACGCCTTGATTGCTGTTGCCTATTACTCGATTCCGCTGACTCTACTTGCGATTGTAAAAATGCGTAGGGATTTGGTTCTAAATTGGGTTTTTGTCCTATTCGCGTGCTTTATTTGCGCCTGCGGAACAACTCACGCAATGGAAATATGGACCGTTTGGCACGGCACTTATCGCGTGGAGGGCATTATCAAACTCATCACCGCTGCGTTTTCCGTGGGCACAGCCACCGCGCTCTGGACCCTGCTGCCGAGAATTCCCTCGATGCCCCCCGCATCGTATTTGGAAAATCAGGTTCGTGAACGAGCTGCTGCTCAGGCGGAACTGCTTGAAGTTAAGAATACTTTGGAGAGTCAGATCGATGAGCGAACCAGGGAGCTCTCCGCAACTATCCAAG
>JAUIIP010000148.1 GCA_030431555.1 bacterium | reverse complement strand
TGGTTGCTGCTCAAAATATAGGGAACCACGGTTCTGCGGCTTGGAACGCTGCTCATCGAAGCGTGCAGCGACGGTTGAATACGCCCCCGATCCGGTATGGTGTTGACCGGGAATAGTTTCGCGTGGAGCGGTATGTGGTCGAACGCTTCGGAGTACTCAGTCAGGAATGCCGAGTGCTGGCTGAGATTGTAGGTAATGTAGGCAAAGTTCAGCAGAGTTACGCTGGCAGCAAGCGCTATAAGTTCTTTGTGTTTGGAGGCCGAGGCCGCGGTCGAGCAGGCTGCGATCGTAAGAAAGAATGCGAGATACGGCAGCGCCCGCGTATCGATATCTGAAAGTGTGTTAACCGCCACCGGCAGCGCCAAGTAGGCTGCAGCAAGCACACCCAGGACGAACGTATGTTCTTTTCGGCTGCGTTGTTGCGACTCCGGGTTCTCCAGCCGAGTACGCTTATGAAACAGATACAACAGCAGCAGGAATGCGCCAGTGAAGGCAAGATCGGTCCACTGGTCGTAGCGCACGAAAGTAGCGCCCATAGCAGTAATCTTGCCCCAGAGCGAGCGGAACTCCCAGCCGTAGTAATCAGAAGACTTCGAAGCGCGTGCCAGCAAATAGCAAAAGCCTGTTGCAGCATGGGGGAGCATTACTGCAGCGATCTTACTTAACTTGGTTCCTTCGGATTTTATTCGCCAAGCGGACAGGGCCGCGGCTATTAGGCCGCAAAAGACGGCCGCGGCCAAATGCATTAGATATGTCGAGAAGACAAGCAGGAAATAGACTAGGAAGCGCAGCACTGAGGGTCGCTCCGCTTCGGAGTTAAGCAAGAGCTGAGCACAGCCCAAAGCGAAAATGCTTAACCAGCAGCCGATTACGAAGTGGGAAAAGGCGCTAAGAAAGAACCAATTCGTTGCGAGAAATATCGACACGATTTCAATCATCCGAATTGAAAACGCGCTCATGCGGGCCGCTCTGGCGTAAAAAGACGCGGCAGCAACGAAGCCGAGAAATGAGCCCAGGACCCAAATCCTTGCAGCGCTGTCTGCCCCGAGCGCCGAAATCAACGCACTTAGTAAAATGTCACCTAAGACGTATGGGGAAAATGTCGGACTGAAGCTAAATCGACTGTCAAAAACGGCGTCCCTGCCCAGTTCGCTAATGATGAAATTTCTAGCGATGTGATTGGGCAGGTCTAGAAAAGGCAGAGCTGGAAGCAGCAAAAATACCGCACAATACAGCAGCAGCAAAAACGCGAGCAATATTGCCGAATACTTCAGTGCTGCTTGATTCGAAGCCTTGCTATTGGGACACATACAGGCGCTAGGGCCCGCCCGCTATGCGCCGAATGATGGAGCAGGAACCGACATCTCGTTTGCAAGAAAGAAAATCGTTCTTGCAGCGAATAAGCCGACTGCGGACTCACGAATGTTGTCGCGGTCTGCCTCCGCGCGAAGCGCTCTGGCTTGTCCGAAAAGTTCCGCGTACGGTGCGCGATTGGTGATAGATAGTTTGCCTTCGAGTGCTGCAAATCCATTAATCACGTCGCCCAATTTAGTTTTAACGGACGTGTCTTTGGACTTGGCACTGTTGTGGGCAGCAAGCACGGCAGACTCAAGACTCTTTGCCAGTTCCGCAACGTCTTTCCTGTCGTACTTGTTGCTCGACATGGCCTCATCAAACTGATTCTGGGCTCGAGTCAGCAAAACGCCAACGCCGGGAGCCTGGCCGCGTGTCCACCAGTATTCCGTGCAGGAAGCGGTCATCACTAGGCTGGAGAGCATCAGAAGCTTTAGTGCGCGCGATATGCTTGTCGGTAATTTCATTTCTTAGAAAGTCGTAAATCTTGCAGTGGGTTATTATTCGTATGCAGCCTTATATATAAAGCAGGGAACAGGGAATCAATCACTTAAAATAGAGACCCTACTCTGAAAAGATTAGTAAGCAGATAACACAGCTTTCCCTATTTAGCCCAAACGTGAGGGACTGATATCTCTGTTCAGGCGTTATTACGATAATTTAGCTAACTTGGCCGTTTTGGCACGAATTTAGCACGAATAGTATCGGGTATTCGCACGTACGAAATGCCGTGCAAGTGGTGTACTAAAGCGAGGAGAACTCATGAGACCGCATGCTGCAGGGGCCGAAGCCGGCTTCACGCTGATCGAGCTCCTATACACGATGTCGATTGTAGGAATTTTATCTTCTATGGCTATGGCGAGCTTCTATGTCTACCGGGAGGATGTCGAATACCATAAGGCTGAGTACGATTTGAGAAACGCAAGAACTGCCCTTGAAGTAGGCGACCACGAGGCTCCTGCCGGCTACGTGCTGCCGATGACGGATACGGGCACGACTGGCGGCCCGGTTATGGGCGCGCTGGCCGATATACTACCTGGAGCGGTTACCTCGCCCGATGTACTGCTCGGTGTACAATACGAAGCGTGTGCCAATCGCAGTCCGGCGAACTGGACTATCAATCAAATGCTACTTTCTAGGCCCTGCAAGGCTGATCGCTACACCTCATATTTAAAACACTGCAATGGCGTAGAGGTGATTCAGCGCAACCTGGCACAGGGAGATGTCTGTTAGCGCTTTTTTTAACAGATAGAGCTGCTTTTCGGCTGGCAGTCTATCTCTTGACACTTTGGACGTTGAATCTAGTATCATGGCGAGACATCGAAACTTTTTGTTCTTACTTTATGCCGAACCTGGGAATTATCAGCGCATGGCCCAACGCCGAAGGAAGCGCAGCAGCAAGCTTCCAGTAATTACAGTTTTACTAGCCTTAGTGCTGGGCGGCGTTTATGCCTACATGCGCATGGGGACCGCCAAGGTGACTGAGCGCTCGGCTATTACCAGGGCCGTTGAAGAGGTTAAGGCGAACCGCACTCTCTCTGCGGAAGAGGAGCAGCTTCTGCGAATTCAACTTGCATTGGTAGATTACGTTGCCAAGAATCAAGGGCCGCCGCAGAGTTTGTTCGAACTAGTGCCGGTTTATTTCGATGTAGTTCCAAGTAATCCCAGGACAAAGAAACCATTCTTCTACAAAAAAGAAGGCCGACGTTTCGTGTTGCGACCGAGCGAAGAGACTGCTACGGCTGAAGTGATGGGTGAAGACGGCGAGATGATAGTCGTTGAAGATCCGGTTATTTCTGACGAGGATTTTGTGAACCCAAACGAAATGACGCTCGACCTTGCAACTTACGACCCTACCGGCAAGCGCGATCCTTTTACTCCATTTGACTTTTCCGGAGCCGCATCGGACCGCTCGCATCTCACACCGCTTGAGCAGTACAGCTTAGAGCAGCTGCGTTTAACGGCTGTATTGGAGAGCGAAGGCGGAGCGCTGACTGCTATTGTCGAAGACTCCTCCGGTAAAGGCTACACCGTCCGAATTGGGACGCGGATTGGTCTTGATAACGGGGTGGTGGTCTCTGTGGAAAAGACCAAGCTTTCGATACTTGAGACCAAGGTCGACATCACCGGTAAGGAGACTCAGAACGTACGTGAGCTGAAATTGATCGGCAGGGCCGAGGCTCCATCGACACGCGGTAATCGGCGCGGGCGCCGAGGGCGCGGAAGATAGCGTTTTTCCTCACAAATTGATTGTTTGATTAGCCATATTCTGACTGCTATAATTGCTCGGTAACAGACCAGTGTACGGTTTTCCCGTGTTTTAAAACCCCTACATTCTTAGGTTTTCTCACGTACTCGCTCACGCTCGCGGAGGAACCATATATGACTAATGCTCAGCAGACCCCCTGTCTTGCCCTTCAATTATACGGACATATGTCCAGGCCCACTAATCGCTCACTGCGCAAAGCAGCCACGAATTTAAGCCGAATTGAACGTTTGAAAGCGCGTCCCGTAAGCGCTTCAGCGAAATTCAAGTCAGTTTTTTCAGAATATGCGCCCGAGGACGGTCGCGCCGCTGCACGGCGTTTTCGCCACAGCAGCCACTAAGTTTACTTTTTCATTTTCCAACCTCCTTAAAGCACGGCTTGCCGTGCTTTTTTTATGCTGTGACACCAACGCTCGGCGGCAGCCGGTAGCTCAGTGCCTCTTGCACGTGCTGTGGATCAATCTGATCGGAGTCGTCTATGTCTGCAATCGTGCGCGCTACTTTAAGCGCTCTTGTGAAGCCGCGAGCGCTAATCATGGTGCTTTCTAAGGCAGACTTAATTAGCTTCATCGCGGAATCAGACGTGCCGCAGTGTTCGCCGAGTTTGTCGCTGGGAACCGAGCAGTTAAGCAAAGCGTCGCTGCCAAATCTACTGCGCTGCCGTCTGCGGGCATTCTGCACTCGTGTCCTCATCGCTGCCGTGTCGTCCTTGGTTTTTTCTCGGGTCAACTTAGTTAGAGTGTCGGGAGGGAGCGGGGGAACCCAGATATGTAGATCGATTCGATCGAGCAGTGGGCCTGAGATCTTAGCAGCGTACCTGGCGATGTCGGTCGGCAGACATGTGCAGCGCCGACCCTTTGTCCCATGGTAGCCACAGGGGCAGGGGTTCATTGCGGCTATGAGCAAAAAATCGGCAGGGAAAGTCGTGCGTCCTCCTGCCCGGCAGATACTGACAACGCTGCGCTCAAGCGGAGTGCGCAGGGCTTCGAGGGCGTCCCTGCGAAACTCCGGCAGTTCGTCGAGGAACAGCACGCCCCTGTGCGCCAAACTTACTTCTCCGGGAGTCGGGTATTTGCCTCCGCCGATTAGACCGGCGGTGCTCGTAGAGTGGTGCGGCGCGCGAAACGGCGGGGAGCTGCAAAGTCCGATTGGTTTAAGGTTCGAGGCTTCGCGAATAAGCGCAGCCTCCACCGCGCGGTCTTTGCTCAGCGGTGGGAGAATCGACGGCAGGCGCTCAGCCAGCATGCTCTTGCCCGACCCCGGAGGGCCTGAGAGTAGAGCATTGTGACCGCCTGCAGCAGAGATCTCAAGCACACGTTTGGCGCCGTATTGGCCGTAGACATCGCGAAAACTCGGCCCGGCGCTGTTTAGTTCTATGGGTATGACAGCCTCAACGTCAGGGAGGCTGCCACCATGCTTCAGGAAGCGGACTGCATCTGCCAGGCACTCTGCCGGCAGCACCGGCGGCCCGTTCAGCGCTGACGCCAAGGCGGCGTTCTTGCGCGGTAGAATTATTCCCTTCAGTGCCAGCCGCTTCGCAAGAGCAGCAGCGGCAAGAGTGGTTCTGGTCGGCTGCAGCGAGCCGTTTAGACCGAGTTCACCGAGCAGCAAGTGACCTACGGCGGCGTCCTCTGAAAGCTGGCCGTCAGCGGCGAGGATACTAACTGCGATTGCCAGATCTAAGTGAGTCCCTTGCTTTGGAAGAGAAGCGGGAGCGAGGCTGACCACGACTTCTCGGTTCGGGAAATTAAAGCCGCTGTTCTCAATAGCGCAACGCACTCGGTCTTTTGATTCCCTAAGAGCGCTGTCTGGAAGACCGACAATTGAAAAACGGCGCAGAGCTTGAATGACCTGGGCTTCGACCAAGACCTCAACGGCATCCACCCCGACTACGGCACAGGAACGTGTAAGCGCTGTCAATTTCGACTCTTTGTTCTTCTGACTAAACAAGCGATTCGCTGCTCGCTCAGTTATCGGTCCGATTTGCCCAATTGGTGCTTGAGCGGCCCATAGTCACGGTGGCATTCGGATTGCAATTATTCATTCATCAGCCGTTAAATGGCTGATTACGCTCAATTTAAGGGAATATTTTGCCGATTCTCGGGTAAGAAGTGCCTGAAGGGCAGCCGGAGACTAGCTGGAGAAGCAAATGGCGACAGATGCGGTATTAAGCGTAAAGAATGCCTGGAACTCGGTGGCGCTTGAAGAGCGCTTGGAGCTGGTTTCAAAGGCTAAAGCCCAGGGCGTGGCCGCCGCTATTTGTTTTGTGCTGCTTGCAGGTTCTATTGGCTACGGATTCGATAAAATAGAATTCCTTTTCGGGGGCATTGCGGCATCTCTGTTTGTCGGCCAACTGTTTTCCTTCTACTCATGGCGCAGCAATAAGCCCGAAGCGATTTTAAAATATCTCGCTGCTCGTTCTGTTGCCAGGCGCTATGCGTATGGCTATCGCCTGCCGGACCTCGACGTTATTCTGATTTTCAAAGGGTTTTATCAGCAAATTTTCAGTGACGCGGAGTTGGAGCAGCTTTACGAGAGCACCAAGACTGTTGACTTCAATACCAAACTCGCCTCAACGAAACCGGTTTGGATCTGTCTGATGCGCGGAGCGGTCGTGATCATGTCCGAGCGCCGAGGCGGCGCAAAGCTGGAGTTTATTTGCCCGGTCACCGCGGAAGCAGAGCTGAGAAAGCCCAGGCCGGATGAGGAGGTTGACCCTGAGGCGCTGGTTCTCGAAGGCTGCGGCCCGACGAAAGGACGGATCGCGGCGATCACCAGCCAGTACCCCGGCGCATTCTACGTCTTCGAGAAGCAGCTAGAGCGCCTGCTCGATGAAACCAAGCGCAAAGCTATCGCGCTTGAGAGGATCTAAGACCGCATAAAACCGCATATTTATCTAGGTCATATCTGACCCGGCCGTTTTAAGACTTTTGTCGCCGGTGCCTATCAGCTATCCTTATGTGGTTATGAGCGTATTCTTAGTTTTCACAGTGCTTTAGCAGCACGTTCAATCTTGACTACGATGCCCACTAAATTACATGCATTGCTGCTCCGTCTGCTGTTTCTCTTCGTGCTGTGCGTCGGTAGTTCTTTAGAGGCCAAAGCTGAGCCAATCGCCAGTTTCCGCGACGCGGGCTTTAAGTTCGAAATCGAAGAAGTTGGAACCGCCGACAATTTGGTTTTTCGTTTTCACGTCGCCCGTGAAGACGGCAATTTTGGTGACTCTGTCGACGCTGAGGTGTTTGCAATTGAGAACCCAACGCGGCTTGTAATCGATATCAACGGCTTCTCCGCAAAGCGCGCCAACAAAGTTATGATCGATCATCCTAAGCTCAAAGCAGCGCGCATCGGAATTCATCCCAAGAAAGTGCGTATTGTGCTCGATATTACCGGCTCGGTCATACCTGTGTTTCGAGTTAACAGCGCACATTCTGAACCGGGAAAGGTCAGCATAGATTTCGGCTTCGGCAATACGCTCGATGAAGTAGTCCCACCGGGAATGCCTGAGGTGCTGCTGCCTCCGGAGCAGCCTGTACAACCTGTTCAGCCGACAGTTGAGGATCCTGTGGTCGAGATGCCGCCCGAAGCTGCTCCGACAAATCCCGAGCCGCCGGTTGTGCCGGACCCGCCGGGATATTCCGCGCTAAGCACCTCCAGCGGAACTCCGAATACCAAGCCGCCTGAGCCGACGGTCAAGCAGACGCCGCCGTCTGAAGGTCCTGACGTAGTGCCGAATTCCGGCGGCGGACAGACAACGGTGCGCCAGGTTCGTTTCCGCCAGGCAAGTTCAAGCGGAGAGCCGGCACTAATGCTCGAGGTCGATAATCTTCAAGGCTATTCGCTTGGGCGCAAAGGTGCCAACTTATACGAGCTGGTGCTGGAACAGGCTAGGCTAGCTGGGTCTTACCTGGAATTGCCTCAGTTCCCCCCTGATTCGTTTAGCGGCATGGAGGTAGTAGTAGCCAAAACCGTTAGCGGCAAGGTCTTGTTTAAGATTTACGTTGAAGACGGCATCCGCTTGACGCCTTATCGAACGGAAGGACAGCTTTGGATTAAGGTTGTGCCCTAGTTTGCGACGGATCTTTGGTCTCAGTTAAATCCCGTATGAGCGCTTTAGCCGAAGTAAATCCTCAGCTGAAAATTTAGATGCGAATCTGCTTAGCGTCTGGCGATTGACCGGCGAGCTGCTTCTAATCGTCAGATAGGTGTCAGCGTCCAGTGCGACTATGATACCGCTTGCTCTGTCGCCGCGAGAGTTGATGTATGCCGCGTAGTAACCGCTAATCGTAAAACCGTCGATTCTAGCGCTGCGGTTAAACAGCAGTGCAAGGTCCTTCATTCTGCTGTAATTGTTTATTCCTGCTCGTTTAAGTGAATAGGTAAGCTCTACATGGTAAGCAGTGCCTGCACGAACCGGATAGTAAGTAGTTTTATACTGCACGACACCAGCCTTTTCGCTGCGTTCTGCTTTTTGACTGTTGTAGCGTTCAACTTCGGGAAAGGCCGACACGTTCGCGGAGAGCGCGGCGCGGCGGGTGTCTTTCTTGCGGGCAATCTGCGCCTGGACCTTCGACTCGCGCTCAAGAATCAGGTCGTTGAGCAAGAGATCCAAATCATCCGCTGCCGCCAAACTAGGACAGGCAGTCAGAAGTGCAAAACAAATAGTCAGCATGCGTTTCATTTTGACTTTCTCCAATTCGCCGGACAACTTTCGCCGTCCTCTAATCCGCCGGCGTAGATGTGATGCTTCAGCGAAAATAATATGCTATGGATTATCAGGTACTTAGCCCAAAGGTGCTTTTGTGGATTCAGTCACTGCTTTTAAGCTTCATGCAGCCGAACTAGAACGAACGTTCGCCGAGCTTTCCGCGCAAGCTGGTGGGGCTGAATCGAGATCCTCGACTCTGCTTGCCCGAGCCCGTGAAAATCTCACTGAGGCCGAGTCCGCCTTAGCAGCTTCAGATTTGCGCTTGTTCGTGGATCGAGCCGCAATTGTTCGCAGCTTCAACCGTTCTCAAGTCATTTTTGATTCGATCCTTTATCCCGAGACAGCGCCCGAAGTTGGTTGGGCAGCTTGTTTGCCGCATAAGGACGA
>JAUIIP010000147.1 GCA_030431555.1 bacterium | reverse complement strand
CAATGGATCGAACTAGGCCATGATTTTGTGAAAACCGGGGAAAACCTAATTCAATTTATGAGTGATTCGGAAATTATCACCAAGACAGGTAAAAATCCATCGCCTCGAATTCATTAGTGTTGTAATAGAAACCGCAACAACTATGTGCTAAAAAATAGCGCTTCTTCTGGCTTAAATCTCTTAGTCATCGTTTTCTGAAAAAACAAGTACTTAGTCGATTTCTGTATACATTACAGCTCTTCACCCAACCTTTACCTAGCGCACCCGTAGGGGCAAAATACCCTTGTTCGACGATAACTTATCCGCAAGTACATCTCAGAAACGCGGAACATTCCCAGAAACAAGGCCTTTAGTTTAGATAACTTGTACACAGAAAACCAGACGCCTTCCTCTAAATCACTGAAACCACAGAAAATCACCACGCGCTCAGCCACCCTCAGCGAAAACCCATGTCCCGATGGGAACCCATCTGCCCTGGTGAAGAACAGTGAATTATTCCAAACTCAGGTGACCTTCTGACCCTTCACTCTAGCCGAGGTGTATGGAACAAGATCCCGAACAAAACGCCATTGGCACCGTCTTGCAAGAAGTCCAGGAACTCCGCCGTGAAATCAGCGTCATGCAGCGGCGTATGGGGTTAGTTGGCTCAGAGCAATCAAAATCTAAACAGACGTTGAACGTCTATTTCGACAAAGTCGATTCCGAAAGAAAACCTTACGTGGTCGTCTTTGGAGGGATTTTAAAAGCCAAGCTCAAACTATCTCCAATTCGTCTTGCCGTATTTTTGGCATTCTTGATGGACCTTGAGGATCGATGCAGTGGTGGAGAAGGCATTGGCGATATCGCGAAGGCCATACGAGAGGCATTGGAAGTTGTCGACCCGAGCTCTAGGGAGGATCAAGATCTGGCAAACGGAATTCGTGTTGCTAGCTATAGATTCGAAAATTTTATTCAAGGTAACAAGAATCTAAGAAACGATAATTTTCGGTTCGCGTTTAACAGCAAAACCAACAAGTGCGAGATTCGCAATGGGGAAGGGGTTGATGTATCAGAGTCCGTTAGGATTAGCGCTTCTACAAACGATGGTGCAATTGCGCTTCTCATAAGTAAAGTCCTCTCTGGGACACCAATTGACCGCTTGCGAAAAACCGGAGCAATGTACGTTCCAGACGGTCCAGGTGGTGTCGACGAACTGCTCCTTAAATTTTATGACCATTCGGATCGGCTGGAAGTAAACAGCCTGTATGTAAGACCACCTTTCACGAGCTACCCAACCGCGCTTTTAGAGTATATCGGTGTCCCGCCGAAAACTATCGATAGAAAAAGATTAACGTTAAACGGACTTAAGGAAGGCCGCTTCAAGTTTACCGAGATACTTCGACGAGATGTTATTTGGGATTTGATTCGATATTCTGACAAGACGGGCTTTAAGAGATATCCGCCCAATGTGGATGCTTCTCAGGTTGAATCCCACCTGGATCATTTAATTTATATTATAGAGGAATATGAAAACTACCGTCTCTTTTTGACAGATGCGCAACCGCCTTTCGTCGTTGTGACATATCGAATTTTGAGAGATTTGGCGCCCGAGTCTTACAGTGTTTTTTTTCAGCCTTTCTCAAGTGCTGCTGGTAGAGACTTAGGGTGCTTTGCTATTTCAGACCATGACGTTTTGCGTAGCATTAACGAGAATATTGTAGAATGGGTTGTGTCCCATCCGACTACCGAACGGGAGCAAAGTGCGGTAATTTCTTTAATTAAAGAAGTTAGGACTCACCTTAGTGAAGAAGGGCCTCTGCCATTGCTTATCGATTGATTAGCGTTGATTGAAGCTCGTCTCCGGCTGGCGCAGTCCGGAATAAATTAAAACTCTCTCGGCAGCCTTAGTGAAAATTCCAGAAACACCTTGTTTCGGCAGTTCGAGGTATTCCTTGGGTGGCCCCGAGGAAACTACGTTCACCTTTACGCCCGTTTCTCGGAGCTGCTTCACAAACTTATGCCGCAGGGGCAACAGGCGAGGCACGACATTTACCGACTCGAGAGGTACCAGTCGATCGCATACAAATTTTGGCGGCCGAGAAGAGAAACCTACAGGGAATCCCCGCCACAAACGAAGATATTGAAAAAAGGAGTGGCTCAATTTAGTTTCGGGGGCAAGCCGACTAATTCGAAGTAAAACTCTCTCATCCCACGATATGATCAAGACTTTGTCAGCTAGTCCGAAACTGCGAAGTAACAAAAGTAACTTTGATTCGCTTCCAAAGACTTTCACGTCTATTGCAAGCCTAGGACTTGCAGGATTCGAGCGGTAGATAGACAGAGCCGCTTTAAGAGTTAATATTCCGCTTTCCTGTAGTTCGGTTGAGGTCGCTCGAGAGACAAGGAAAACCCTTCCATCCTTTCCGCGAAACCAAGGGTCGTGACAAACAACAAACTCACCGTCAGAAGCTGTCCGTACATCAAGCTCGACCACATCAACAGTTGACTGTATTGCGCACCTAAGCGCCTGAGCGGAATTTTCAGGTGCCCCAAACCCCAGGCAGCGATGTGCAACGATGTTAAGACTACCTATCGGCAAAACTAGATACCCGCCAAAATTAATGATAAATGCGTTGGGAAATCAATTGTTTACACTCACTTTACCTGCACAGGTGTCTTTTGTGACCCGCGGACTGAACGTGGCACGGTAAATTAGAGTAATGAACGGACCAGACTAAGGTTCAAGGGTAATCGTTGAGGCACTAAACACATGCATGATTGAGTGAAGTCGATCCAGATAAAATAGTTTCTACCTCTTGGTGAAGTTGCATTGCAGCAATTCGTAAATTCGAAGTCACTTCGTGGTTCGCCTTAGTCTGAAGCGACTCTAAGAAGTTAGTCTGTACTGCAGTCGCGTACTACGCCAAACCTTCAATCATCTGCCCCAGGGTCTCGATGGTGGTGGCGTTTGATTGTGCGGTGAGAGGTGAACCTAGCAGTGGTTCGAGAATCCCTTTGCGAAGACTTTGATGAACGCGGCCTCCGCTCAAACAGCAAGTCCTCCCAACATTTGATAGTTACGACGATATTCCCTCAAGAGGATTTGTAAATCAATGTCGATCAGGACAGGAGGAGTTGTCGACTAGCTGCGTTACTTGGTTAAGTTTCCAAACGAATCCCGTAATACTTGGTATTCACTCAGTCACTGATCGACTCCACTCTTGCTCTCTTCAGCAAGTCCGCAATCCGCATTCGGTTCGCCCAGCTGTCCAAGTATTCATTATCCAGTATGTTTTCTAGCTGACGTAGCAAACTAAGAACATCGTTCCACTGTTGCAGCGACTGACGTCCACCTTTAGAATACCAGCGCAGCTTGGATAATATGGAACCCTCAGGCGAAATTATTTTGATTTCGTGGGGAATTCCGGGGATCAGAGTGTTTTTAGCCCGCTTGAGCTCACTTTTCTCAAACTCGGAAACTTTCGTAAATAAATCTACCTTAAAAACGGATACTTTGTGGATTAAATTGCAGCTAGTTCCACCTTTTAAGGCGTTTGATAGTGCTTCATCATCGACGAAGAATTCGTCCGAAAGCTTGTTTACAAGTGAATCAATGTGTTCTCGCCGTAGAGCGCAAACTATATCAACGTCGCGGGTTGCCCGATAATCTCCGTAGTAACTGCTGGCGAATGATCCGGTCAGAAAATAAGGAATTACGGAATCATTAAGGAAGGCGGTGATTTCAGAAACTACCTTCAAAGGCTCGTTAGGATCAGTCATGTGGAGGCTGTTCTTAGCTAGTCGAATAGTATTTGTCTGCTAGTTCCTTACCAATCATCTGGCACGCAAACAAATAACGAATCTCGGCAGGTGATGCTTGTGGGTTGCGGTCGCGAATGCCTGCAAGGGTAAACTGGCGAACGGAACTAGATAGCGCTACAGCTTGTAGAAACTTCTCCGCGGGCTTCATTTCCCTTAGCGCATCTAACTCGGTCATTGATAAAGGTTCCATTCCGAAATTCTGCCAATTCGTAAGACGGATAGCAAGCTAGCGAAGTGCAATTGGCAGCTGATCCAAACTGCATCAGCCTGGCTCAGTTTGGGTCAGCTGGGGATTCTGGGACTTGGTTGATTACAGCTACTTAGTGCTCGTCGGAAAGTTGGCACGGGCTTGCATTAGCGAAGGCAGACAACTGCAGTTTGCCGACAGGAGATGTAAGCGTGAGCACTAATCAACTAAACAACTCTCAGCGAGAAATGGTCGAAGAACACGTGGAGTTCGCGCTGCGCGTGGCCAGAAAATTCTACGGACAACGACCGGACTCGGAATTCGACTTGGAAGACTTCGAAGGCGCGGCTCTGCTTGGGCTTTGCGACGCCGCAAGACGCTTCGACGAGTGCAAAGGGATGAACTTTCGCACGTTCGCTTACTTGCGTGTTAGAGGGGCAATGATCGACGCAATTAGAAACGGCTCCGGCATTCCGCGACGGCAGTTTAATCGCCTGGCGAAGAACTCTCAGCCGCAGACGGAGGATGAAGGTGCTGCGGAAACCGTAAAAGCAGAAAACTTGCCCTATGGCTTCGCTAGGACCGCCGACGAGCTAATGACAGTTGTCGAGACAATAGACAACTTACCAATCCGTTTAGGCATTAATGCGCGCGGTGAGCTTGAACCAACCTATGCTGATGCCAAGTCACCGGAAGATAGCGCCGACAACAGAATAATCATCGAACGCTTGCAGCTGGAGCTGAGGAAACTTCCGGAAAAACAGCGCTCGATAATCCGGCTGCGATACGCCGAGGACCGCTCATTCAGTGAAATTGGACAACTACTTGGCGGGCTATCGAAAAGCTGGGTTTCGCGAATGCACTCGAGTGCTGTGCGGACTGTGCGCGGCTCCGTGCTTCGAGAAACCGAAGCGACGCCGGCAGCGGCCTAGTCGGGAGAGAACCATGGTCAGAGTGTTATACCTAGTTTTTCTCGTTCTGCTTAGCGCATGCAGTAAAGACATCCTGCACGACGTATCCGAGTCGCGTGCCAACAGCGTAATGCTTGCACTTACCCAGCTTGGTATCGACGCCAGCAAGCAGCGCGAAGGCAGCGGTTGGACCATTACCGTAGCAGCTGACGATGCGCCGCAGGCACTGGATGCTTTGCAGCGCGCCAGGATACTTGGCGAGAGGCCATCGGCTGCGGACGCACCGGAGAGCGGCTTTATCCTCAGCCGAGAAGAACGGACCCACTTCCTTGAGCGCAATCTCGCTGGCAACCTCGAATCAACGATTGAACGCTTGCCCGGTGTGCTCGAAGCACGAGTCCATCTCTTTCTCGGCTTGAATGAGTCACTGGCTTGGCGGCCGCAGCGAGGAACAAAATCAGCGAGCGCCCTGCTCGTTGTAGCGGCGGGAACGAGAATTGATCAGTCGCATATTCGCTCGATTGTCTCCGGCGCGGCGGGAATGACCGCCGACAGGGTAACGGTTGTAGTCAGTGAAAGCGAACTGGCTATGCGTCCCGATCCGGCAGCGACAAAAGTTCTGGCAGTCAGCGCCGTGGTGCCAAGCTCTACCTGGGGTTTGTTGCTGCTTGGCTTGATTAGTTTTGGGTTGTTTGGACTGCTGCTAAGACGCGTACTTCGTGCGCAGCCAACAGCAAGCATGTCGAACTTACCGCAGCAGGCGAAGCTGCGTCCCGCACCGGAATCTACCCGGCCGGAGCCCGAGGTGTTTTAGATGGCGCTAGCAAAGGCATACAGTATCAACTGCTCAAAAGCCTGCGAACGGCTGATTGCGTTTGCCGCAAGCAAATCTAGAGAGGACACGGTTGAAGTCGCGCAAGGACTGGCAGTCGACGCAGAACAGAGTGCCTGGAAACTTGCAGAAAGAGCTGCTGCGGAAGACCCGCTAAGTTTAGAAGCTCTGATTAAAGCAACACTCGAAACACCGACACAAGACTCGGGCTTGCTTGGCCGCGTTAAACACCTGCTTGAGAACTCGCCGAAGGCATAGCTATGCATGCAGAAAATGTTATGCGCTTATTGACGCGAATTAAGCGTGAGAGAATGTCTCGGGCCGGCGTATTAAGTGCGCGAACGGCGGATTACCTCAATCTGCAAAGTGTCGCTGTGACCAAGCAGCTTGCAGAAGAGGTTGCCGTCGAGGCTGTGTGGAGTGCAGACAGCTTCGGCACCGCTTGGCTAGACGCCGGCTTCTTCCTGCTGCGGTTTAAGCTGTTAGCAGAGATTTTAGAGCTGGCAGTCCCCTGGGAGCTTGTGCATGAGCTTTCGAGCTTAGCGAGGAATGAGTCAGCTTTGGCGATTGTGCTTGAGCCGGACGAAGATGATTCAACAGCTGTCGCTTACTTAGCGGCAAAGGTTCTTAATAGAATTCGCCGTTCGATGGGGCAGCGGGCTTATCTTTGTTCCGCCAAGGTCGTCAAGAGTTCGGACGAGATTGAGCGGTATAGGGAAAAAACAAGCTTTACGGGAAGACTAAGTCTGGCGGGCACGGGCTATCCGATAGCGGCTGTTCTTTCTGGGAAGCTGGCGGCCACCGCGGGCGAACACGCAAAATTTGCGGAACTCAGTCTTCGAGCCAAGCAGATCCTACTTGGGATTAGCACGCGCGTCTGTGCTTCAATGATTGTGCAGGTTCACTCGCTCGACGCACTTACGCAAATTAGCAGCGGAACATCGCTAGTTATTCGCGAGCCTTGGTTTTCTCGACCCGAAATAATCCTAAACGGAAGTTCGACGCAGAAATTTCGCATTAAGCGAATCAATCTTGCTGAGCCGGGAAGTCTGACACTAGAGCTAAAGCAAAAGGAGTGAGTAGATGGATGGAATGAGTCTAAGTGAGTTAGGGCCGGAAACTGATTTACTGCTGGAGCTTGGTGGAGAGGTCCAAGGTTCTGCTGGCGACGCTTCGTCGGAACCTCATGCTGCGCAGCGCGAGCGGGTGCTTTCGGCGCTAAAGGTTGAGATCCAGGTCGCACTTGGCAGCGTGGAAGTGCCGGCGAGCAGGTTGATCGAGCTTTCCGAGGGTGCCGAGCTTGAGATGCCGTTTAACGCCAGCAGTCCTTTAGTGATTTCTCTGGGTGGTGAACCGCTCGCTGAAGCGATTCTAACGGCGGCTGACGACGGCGCGATCGAACTGCAAGTAATCAAGCTGCTGGGTGAGAGTGACGCAACAAGTTCAGATTTCGGACGACAACCAGGACAAGCAGAGTACTAGAGTAATCGATCAAACGCTGGAGGCAAAGCACGATGAGTGTCGATACCATTATCCAAACCGGGATGGCCGTTGCGAGCACCGCAGCGCGCTACTTGCCGGAGCCGGCTACGACCGGCGTTGGCCTATTTAGAGACATGATGAACGCCGCTTATAAGCTTGGCGGCGGTGATAAGTCCGCGTTTGAGATTGGAGTAAGCAGTGAATTCTCGAACTTGATCAACTTACAGCTAGATGCACAGCGCGACATGCAGCAAACAACGATGGTCTCTAACATCGAGCGCTCGAAGCACGAAAGCAAAATGGCTGCACTAAGAAACGTACGAGTCAGTTAATAACGAGGAAGCGATGGAAACAGCAGCAGCAAGCACACAAACCAGCAGTCAGCAGCAGTTGGCAGATGATATCGAGTCAAAGGCCTTTCGCAGAGACGCAAAGGAAACGCTGCTCGATCTAAATGCCAGTAACGCAGATATTCTAGGCTTCATTGAGCAGGCTTACGGTGAAAACGGCAGCCAGGCTGACCAGATGTATTTACAGGAACTCCTTAACATCCGAACTCGAATGATCACCGCGTTTACGAACTTCATGAAGATGATGTTCGATGCGAGCATGCGAGTTATCAACAACATCCGCGCATAAGCAATGAACACGGCGGCGGGAGCAGCAGAGCAGCCTCTGGCACAGGGCTACGATCTGTTCCTGCCGCTTGCTGTTGTGGCAGTAGTCGGGATGATGGTGTTCCCGCTGCCGACTGTCGTCCTTGATTGTCTGCTGACCTCAAATCTCGCGTTCGCCCTGGCACTGCTGATTAGCGCGGTCTACCTGCGAGAAGCTGGAAGTTTCACATCACTCCCCGCAGTTTTGCTGTTGTCGACGCTGATGCGACTGGGCCTGAACATCTCAACGACTCGTCAGATCCTCTCCGAGGGCAGCGCACCCAGAATAATCGAGACCTTCGGGCAGTTTGTGGTAGGCGGCAATCTCGTTGTCGGTGCCGTAATCTTCATCATAATCACAATCGTTCAGTTTTTAGTTATCGCCAAAGGTGCTGAGCGCATAGCCGAGGTCGCCGCCCGGTTCACCTTGGACGCAATGCCCGGCAAGCAAATGTCGATTGATGCCGATGTGCGTGCCGGGATAATCGGACTGGATGAAGCCCGGGAGAAGCGCAGCGAACTGCATCGAGAGTCCAGATTGTTTGGTGCGCTTGACGGTGCAATGAAGTTCGTCAAAGGCGACGCGATTGCGGGGCTGCTTATAACAATCATTAACATCTCAGCCGGACTGATTATCGGGGTATCCCAGCAGGGCTTAGGCTTAGTCGAAGCACTTGAGCGCTACACCCTATTTACTATTGGCGACGGACTGGTGTCTCAAATACCGGCCCTGCTTGTAGCTGTTGCGGCAGGAGTCGCTGTGACTCGAGTCGAAGACAAGGACGGCTCATATGTCGGCCGGGAAATGCTCTCTCAACTAAGTAGAGAGCCTCAGGCGCTGGCGACTACCGGCTCTGTCTTGCTGGTCCTGGCTTTCGTT
>JAUIIP010000146.1 GCA_030431555.1 bacterium | reverse complement strand
TTAATTGTTTTTTTACTAGCGAGATTATCCACATGAGTTTATGCTGTTAATTGTTTATGAATGGCTGAGGAAAATGTAGTTCGCGACTGCTTATGGCCACGACTCTACTCTTAAATGCCAGCTACGAGCCGCTCAAAATCATTCCATGGGAGCGGGCTATCACCTTATTTTTCTTAGGAAAAGTTGAAGTCGTTGACGAGTACGAACAGGAAATTCGCTCGGTTTCTCTCGTAGTGCGCATGCCGTCAGTCGTTAGGCTTCTGCGATACGTTAAGTTAGGCAGACGAAAGCCTCCGCTCTCCAAACTCAACCTGCTCGCCCGAGACGAGTTTTGCTGCCAGTACTGCTCTAAAGACATTAGCTATCGTGACGCCACTATTGACCACGTCGTGCCTCGCTCGCAGGGAGGCATCACAGTTTGGGAGAATGTTGTGATCGCTTGCGGAACTTGCAATCGCAAGAAAGGCGGTCGTACACCCGACGAGGCACGGATGAGCCTGAAAAAACCGCCTGTCGTGCCAGAGTGGCTCCCGATTCTGAACGTCCGCCTTCATAGAACAATGCCCGCCTCCTGGCGCTTGTTCTTGCCGACTTAGCGGACTGAGGTATGCTGCGTCCCTTATGGAAGCGGCAAGGTTAACAAAGTCCATCCAAAAATTGCTTGTAGACCCGCGAATCGAGCGGCTTAAGCTCTTCATACCGTCACTTCACGTAGTCGGCGGCACTGTGCGTGACCTCCTGAGAGGCCAAACCCCACAGGACCTAGACTTGGCTTCTTCGCTCCTGCCGGATGAACTAGCCGCACTATGCGAGCAGCACTCTGTTGCGCTTTATCCGACAGGTCTTAAGCACCAAACTCTGAGCCTAATCCCGGTGGAGGGTCAGCTGCCCGTTGAGATAACAACTTTTCGCAGTGCGGGCATGAGCCCCGCAGGCGGAGTCCACCGCGGGCAAAGCATCGAAGAAGATCTCGCCTACCGCGACTTTACGATTAATGCAATGGCGGTTGCCGTCCATCAGGCAACCGTGATCGATCCTTTCGGTGGCATGGAGGATCTGAATCGGGGCGTGATCCGCGCCGTCGGCGACGCGAACTCTCGCTTCGCCGAAGACCCGCTGCGTGTAATGCGAATGCTGCGCTTCTCCGCACAGTTCGGTTTTGACATCGAGCCCGACACAAAGAACGCGGCAGCAGCATTCCTAGAGCCTTTGGCAAAGGTAAGCATAGAGCGCTTCCGCGAAGAATTCAGCAAACTGCTGCTTTCGAACGAACCGGATAAAGGTCTTCAGCTGATGGCAAATCTTGGAGTGCTGGAGATTTTCCTTCCCGAGGTGCAGCGCTTTGTCGGCTACGAACAAAACCGCTTTCACAAGGCAGACCTGTTTGTCCACACGCTTGAGGTAGTTCGAAAAACTGAACCTGACTTGATTAGTCGACTTGCTGCGCTACTGCACGATATAGGCAAACCCGAAACACTTAGCGTAGATTCGGACGGCGACAGACATTTCTATAAGCACGAAAGCGTAGGTGCAGATATGACTTCAGATATGCTGCTTCGACTGCGCTACCCTAAGAACACTGCAAAAGCCGTTTCAACGCTTGTAGCAACCCACATGCGGCCACTACTCTGCGGCCCAGGCGGAGTACGCCGCATCCTGCGCGATACCGGCGAACAGTTCGAGCGTTGGCGGGAACTAAAGTACGCCGATGCCACATCTTGCAAAATCGATGAGAGCGAAGTCGAGGCTCAGTTTCGCGCATTCGATGAGATTCTCGCAAAGGTGCGAAAAGGGCCAGAGGTTTCGCCCCTGAAGAATTTGGCCCTGGGGGGTGAAGATCTAATGGCTCTCGGTGTGCCGGAGGGACCGCAGATTGGCGACATGCTTCGCGAGCTGCACGAACATGTAATTGATAACCCTGAAGATAACGAAAAGGCAGTTCTTCTACGCTTAGCTAAGAAAAAGCTCGCCTAGGATTCTTCCTCGTCCGGCACGGACTGCTCAAAACCGTATTGCTTTATTTTAGCAATCAGGCTGCTCCGGCTCATATCGAGCTCTTTAGCGGTGCTGCTCTTGTTCCAGTTCAGCCGCTGAAGGGTCGCGAGGATAACTTCACGCTCTACTTGCTCAACCGCCTCCTTTAGCGAACCATTAACAGCATCACTTGCGGATGAAGACCCGGAGAAGCTGAGAATCCTCGGAGAAACATGCTGCAGGCCAATCATAGTCTCATCACCGCAGACTATCAGCATCCGCTCGATCTCGTTCTCGAGCTCCCGCACATTGCCGCGCCAGTCGTATCCGACCAGTGCCTTCAGCGCATCTTCGCTTAGCGTCCTCTGGGTAAGTCCGCGGCGGGCGCAAATCTTTTCTAGAAAATGCTCAGCAAGCAGCGGTATATCGTCACGCCTGTCTTTAAGTGGCGGTAGTTCCACACCAACCACATTTAGGCGGTAAAACAGATCTTCTCGGAAGCTGCCCTCCTCAATCATCGCCGACAAATCACGGTTCGTAGCGGCTACGATTCGCACGTCAGCTCGCTTTTCACTTGTGCTGCCGACCGGCATAAAGCTGCCCTCCTGAAGCACTCTGAGCAGCTTCGCCTGGAGTCCGGCCGGCATTTCACCAATCTCATCGAGAAAAAGCGTTCCGCCGTCGGCAGCCTCGAACAAACCTTTATGGTCCTTGACGGCCCCGGTAAATGCACCTTTTACGTGCCCGAACAATTCCGATTCGAGAAGATTCTCATTAATCGCTGCGCAGTTCTTCGCGATAAACGGGCCATCCGCGCGCGGTGAAGAATAGTGAACAGCTCTAGCTGCAAGTTCTTTCCCTGAACCGGTTTGCCCCGTGATCAACACCGGCGTATCCGCCGCCGCGACTTTCTCAAGCAGCGCAAACACATCCTGCATTTTGTCGCTGTCGCCGACTATATTACTGAAGTCATATGAGGACTTGATTTCACTGCGTAGACGTTTGTTCTCGGTTTCAGTCCGCTCCAGCCTTCCGTACAGAGCTTTTAGCCGCAGGGCGGCTCTTAGACGCGCCAGGAGTTCCTCCGCCTTATACGGCTTCGTTACATAATCGTCTGCTCCTCGCTCAAGCCCTTCGATAATGCTGTCGAGCGCGTCGTTCGCACTTACCAATATGACCGGAGTATACTTGAGATCCGGATCGCTCTTGAGTTTTGCCGTCAGTTCGAACCCGCTCATTCCCGGCAACCCCACATCAAGCAGAAGCAGCGAGGGTTTTCCGATCTTCGCTTTCTCCAGAGCTTCCTCAGCACTTCCCGCGGTCAAAACGCGATAGCCGTTATGCGCGAGAATTCGCTCCAGTGCGTAAAGCGCGTCTGGATTATCGTCGACTGCTAAAATGGTTTGATCGATTTGCTCAATCATACGCTATTTTCTGTATCGCTGGACCCTGGCCAACAGCTCTTCCACGTCAAACGGCTTGGCCACGAACTCATCAGCACCTAGCTGTTTAGCACGCGCGCGCTCCTGGGGAGAGTCGAAGCCAGCAAGAATAATCAGGCCCCTGGAGCCTCCCGCCCCTCTCGCCGCGAGCTTCTTGAGCTGCGCCGCGCCAAAAGACTCACCCAGGCTCAATTCACAGATTATCGCACAAGGGTCTCTCTCCTGAACAGTTTGTTCCGCTTGTTGCTCGTTTTGAGCGGCGCAGCATTCGTAATTATCCGTTGACAGGCAGCGCTCAAGAACCGTCACAGATGCCGGCTCAGACTCAATCAGCAAGACAACAGGCACCGAGGACGGCCCGGCTTCGGGCAGCACTAAACGAAACATCGTGCCCCTGCCCTGCTCGCTCTTAACTTCTAGTTGTCCACCCAGTCCTTCGACCGAAGCTTTTACAATAGCAAGCCCAAGACCTACGTTCTCTCCGCCGCTGTCACTTCGGCGACCCCGATTCAACTCAGAAAAAACTTCCTCTTGCTTGTGAAGCGCTATACCTTCGCCGCTATCAACGATATCCAGAACAAAGTCCCCCTCTGCCGACATTGAACCGAAGATCGATACACTAGAGCCCTCCGGCGAATACTGAACCGCGTTGCCAACCAAATTACTTACGATTTGGCGCAGAAAAACCCGGTCACTGACAAACGTTTCAGTAACCGCGCTTAGATTCTTTTCCAATGTAATTTGCTTCTGCACAGCCACTGATTGAAGAACCTCGAGCTGTTCCTCTACTAGGCTTCGCAAATTGACTTGCTCTTTCTGCAGAAAATGCGAGCGATAGCTCATGCTGCTGTACTGCAGCAGCTCAGTGATCATTTCGAGCAAAAGTCCGCCGTTGCGCTTGATCATAGCGACCTGGCGCTTTTGCTCTTCGCTCAGCTTGCCGTCAATTTCAGAATCGAGAACGTCAGCCAGAGACAGGATTGAATGTAGAGGAGTTTTCAGCTCATGAGTTAGCGTGGCGATCAGTTTTGACAGAGCTGCCGCACCGGCACCGTTGTCTTCGCCTTTCGCGATCGAATCGCTCACGCTAACCCACAAGCCTCATTGCTTTGGGGACCAAAGCAGTGTGCTAGCCTTTCATCAAGTTAAGGAACTCGGCGTTGTCCTTCGTTCCTTTCATCTTGTCTTTCAACCACTCCATCGCATCGACGACGTTGAGCGGGTTAAGCACCTTGCGAAGCAGCCAAACACGCTGCAGGTCTTCTTCAGAGAGAAGCAGCTCCTCACGACGTGTTCCTGATTTATTGATATCGACTGCAGGGAATATACGGCGCTCTACAAGCTTACGATCGAGGACAAGCTCCATGTTGCCTGTTCCCTTAAACTCTTCGAAGATAACTTCATCCATCCTAGAGCCGGTGTCGATCAACGCGGTCCCGATAATTGTTAGGCTGCCGCCCTGTTCGATGTTACGAGCTGCACCGAAAAAGCGCTTCGGCTTATGCAGCGCGTTCGAGTCAACACCACCCGAGAGAATCTTGCCGCTCGGCGGAACAACTGCGTTGTACGCACGCGCCAGACGCGTAATAGAATCGAGTAGTATCACCACGTCTCTCTTGTGTTCTACGAGACGCTTTGCTTTCTCGATTACCATCTCTGCCACCTGAACGTGGCGAGTCGCCTGCTCATCGAATGTCGAACTTACGACTTCGCCGCGAACACTTCGCGACATGTCAGTTACTTCCTCAGGACGCTCATCAATCAGAAGCACAATCAGAACTACTTCGGGATGATTCCGAGTAATGGCGTTGGCAATCTTCTGTAGAAGAATCGTCTTACCAGTACGCGGAGGTGCAACGATCAGCGCACGCTGCCCCTTACCAATCGGACACATTAAATCGATAATCCGAGAGGAATAGTCCTCCGGATCGCTTTCTAATCTAAGGTGTTCGTCTGGATAAAGCGGAGTAAGGTTGTCGAAAAGAATCTTCGATTTCTGCGCTTCCGAGCCTTCGAAGTTAATCTCGTTAACTTTGAGCAGCGCAAAGTAGCGCTCGCCTTCTTTAGGCGGTCGAATCTGGCCCGAAACGGTATCACCGGTTCTCAAGCCGAAACGACGAATCTGCGCGGGCGAAACATAAATGTCGTCAGGACCTGGAAGGTAGTTGTAGTCCGGCGCACGTAAAAAGCCGAATCCGTCGGGAAGAGTTTCGAGCACACCCGAGCCGAAGATTTGACCGTTGCGATCAGCTTGGGCTTCGAGGACCGCAAAAATCAGGTCCTGTTTACGCATGCCTGCGACGCCTTCGATATCGAAATCGGTCGCCAGCTTTGATAATTCTTGAATATCGCGCTTCTTTAGTTCTGCGAGATTGAGCGCGGAAACTTCGCTTGCGGGCGCTTCATCTTCTTCGACGTCGTCGAGCGCATCCGTGGTTTCAATTGCTTCTTCTGTTGTTGCTTCTGCCATTGTCCTAACGCAGGCCTCTCAAAATGGTAAAAAGTGAATCAAATCAGACATGCTGCGACTAGCCGCAGCGTCTCGAAGGGTTTAGTGAGTGCACCACCTTGCGGCGGGTGCGAGTTGTATGAATGAGCCTAAGTGGAGCTGTGTTTTCCTGCTGAAATTCCTATAAGGTTTACGAGCCAAGGGTACTTTCTAACCTGAGCTGACCGGGAATTTGAGGAAAAGAATAGCTTTTCTTAGGACACTGTAATCATATCCAATTGCTGCTGACGCGTCAATCAGGACCTTGCCTGGGCAGCACGCTCGGCGACAGTTTTTGCGTTTACGGATTTGCCGTAGATCGGGGCAAAAGTCGCGAGATTTCCGGGTAAAATCTTTATTTTCCCAGCTAAGACGGCCTCAGCGCAGGCACCGGCGCCCGGCGAAAGCTCGATATCTTCATCCAAACAAATTGCCGACTCAGGGAGCAGTGACCGCTCGCAGCAAGTAACCTTGTCCGCCAGGACAATTGTATCGCTGCCCGCCTCACTCAGGAGCGCTGCTTCGCTCAGAAAATACTCCTTCGCGTTCGCCGCAAGAGCAAAGACTGACCTCTCCTCAAGCTGCCCCGATCGATACAAACCAAAAGCAGCTGCGGCGAAGACAGGAACGGCAAGAAGCCTAAGGTTGTCAAAAGCGCTGCTGGCACCCTGGGCAAATGCCATAGCAGTTCTAATTCCGGTGAAACTTCCCGGTCCGCAGACTACCGAGAGCGCACTTAAGCCGCCGAATTCTACCCCAGCCTGCGTCAGTACCTCATTAACAGCCGTGACCAGCTCTTCACTGGCGCCGCCTTCACGCCTTAGGCAGGCCAGCGTCGCGCCATCAGAGATCACCGCGGCACTGGTTCTACGCTGGCTGGTATCTATTGCTAAAACTGTCGGCATTCTCTTTAGTGGCCGGTGGCTTCAGCTTCCACCTCAGCAGCCTCATTAGCTGCTGGCTCTTTGCCGGGGGAGTCTTTCTTATTCTTTGAATCCCACTCGACTCTAGGCTGCATTTCAGCGGTGTCACGGAAGATATCGTTATGAATCGCAAACACCATCAAGCAGAGCAGCAAAACCATTCCAACTTGCTGAGCGACTTCCCGCTTTCTAACGCTAATCGGCCCCGCAAGCGCCTCAATCAAGAAAAACAGCAGGTGCCCGCCGTCAAGCACAGGAATCGGCAGCAAATTCAGAACGGCCAAGCTGACGCTTAAAACGGCCATAAACGAAAGCAGATCTTGGAAACCTTTCTTTGCTTGACGGTTCGCCTCACCTAGAATGAAAAGCGGCCCTGCGAGTTCCTTCGGAGAAACCTGACCTGTCATCAAGCCCCACAAGCCGACGACAGTGCGATCGGTCGCTCGCCAAGTCCAGAGAAAACCGACTTCCAGCGCTCGACCGAGCCCAACGTCGCGCGTGCCGTAGTTTGGCCCGATTCCAATCATGTGAACCCGCTCGTATTCGCCGGAGGGTTTCCTCAGTTCTTTCGCTTCCGGAGTAACGACTATCTCGATGTTCTCCCCTTCACGAACGACGCCAAGCGTAATCGGTTCCCCGCTTCCGTTTCGAATGGTCGAAGCGAGCATCTTCCAATCCGTCATCACTTCGCCGTCGATCGTTCGAACCGTATCGTCTGACTGAAGTCCGCCGATTTCGGCGGGCGAGCCTTTCATAACGGCGCCAATTGTCGGGTCTTTCTCGACGTACTCCTCTCCGTAAAGAGAAACGCTTAGAAAAATCAGAGCAACGGCGAGAAAGAAATTAAAAATCGGCCCCGCGGCGACGATCGCTGAGCGAGCTAGAAGACCCTTTTCGAGAAACCAGCGAGAACGATCTTCAAAAAAAGCACGGTCAGCCTCCGACCATTCTTCCTCGATAGGAATATCACTTTCGTCTTCCTCTTCTTCTTCGCCTCTTACCTTCGCATCTGTTTCTTGTTCACCCGTGATCATATCCGGCATGTCGCCAAGCATGCGCACAAAGCCGCCGAGCGGAATGACCGACACTTGGTAAATCGTTTCACCGATGCGCCTTTTCCAAATCGCTGGTCCAAAACCGACCGAAAACTTCACAACGCCAACGCCGCACCACTTGGCTACAATGAAGTGGCCGAATTCGTGGACGACAATTAAGACTCCAAGAACAATTAGAGGGACGATGATACTGGAAATCACAAAATCTGCTCCTTGCTTTGGCAGCTAAACACTGCGGCGTTACCCCCCGAGGGCGCGGCTCTGAATGAGCCTTTGGGCTCGACTTCGAGCCTCGGCATGCACTTCAAGGATATCGTCAAAAGTGTCTATAGTATTAAAACTATTATATTCATGCATGCATCTTGCAACAATCTCAGTTATTGCAAGGTATTGCAGCTCCCCAGCGAGAAATGCCTCTCCGGCTGCTTCATTCGCTGCATTCATCACAATTGCTGCTTCAGGACCCGATTCAAGCGCCTCGTAAGCTAGCCCAAGAGCTGGAAATTGCGCGCGCGAGGCCTCATAAAACTCGAGTTTACCGGCTGCAGCAAGGTCCAAACAAGGGGCCCCGGATTGTCGTCTGGAACCGGGCTCAAGCTTCGGATTAGCACTCGCCAAATACGAAAGCGCGTGCGCTATCGGTATACGCATATCAGTTGAGGAAACAGCGGCGAGGCAGGACCCATCGGTAAATTCAATTAAGCCATGGACCAAACTTTGAGGATGGATGACTACGTCGATTTGATCCGGCCCTAAATTGAAAAGATGCGAAGCCTCAACGACTTCCAAAGCTTTATTCATCATCGTCGCTGAATCGAGCGAGTTTTTTGCGCCCATGTTCCAGCGCGGATGCTTAAGCGCCTCCTGAGGACCCACATCGACAAGACTGCTTCTTTCACGG
>JAUIIP010000145.1 GCA_030431555.1 bacterium | reverse complement strand
CTGCGACGGGTGCGGCAAGATTGCGTTGGATGTCAGCGGCCAGGGCCTTGAGCGGCGAGATGTAGAGCGTGTGCAAGCCGCCGAAGTCCCGCTCCAGACCGCTTGAGTGCGGCTTAATCGGCAAATCGAATTTGGGCGAGTTACGCCAAACTTTAACTATCTGACCGACCGCCGAATCAGGAATATCGTCAATCGACTTCGGTTTGTAATAGTGCCGGACGATTAAACCGGGAGCTTGAATCATCAGCAGTCCGGCTGATATCAGCACTATCATCCCCACTCTCGCTACTGAGCGGTTCCAGCCCTCGCGATGCTGGATGAGACCGAAGGAAACAAACCAGACAAGCGACGAGCAGGCATTTGCTAATGACTTGGATAGACGCTGTGAGTTAAACGGGGGTCGAATGCAAATAAGACCAAGCACAATTGAAATCAAGTAAAGCCCCGAGCAGTAGAGGCAGTAAGCGCCGACAAGAAAGGTCGAGACGCAGAACATCACGGCAGTCGCGCAGAGCGAAGCGGCCGCAAACAGCTCCGAGAGATCAGATAAGCGCTTTTGCTGCGATTCAGTCTTGCCGGGATGCAAAAGCAGCAAGGCTGAAAAGCACAAATAGAACAGTACCGCGAAAGCGCTGAGCGGAAGACCGAATAGCTGGGAATACGGGCTGGATGCTACCTTCTCGCAGTCAAAGAAGCCGTCAATCGAGCAGAACGAAGGGCCGGTTATTACATCGTAAATTACGCCGACGTCGTGGATCAGCGAAAGCGTCGCAAGGCACAGGCCGCCTAAGGCTGTAATTGATGCAAGTAAACGGCGCGAGCTTTTCATTGTTGCCTTAGCGTAATAGACTTCCTATTAATTTTTGTAGCGTAATACGGCATTTAGCCGATGGCCAATATAAAAATACCATGCCCCGCTTTGCAACAATTGTCATTCTTTATACAGCGGTAATTCTTTCCGCTTTTTTCGCGTCTTCGAGCGTTATCAAGAAGAAGTCGCTGTATGACCGCTATCTGGTAGCCGTCGAGGGCGGCGTGCTGGCTGTGAAGGACCTTGGACGCTCCATGAAGTTTTACTCGGAGGTTATGGATCTGAAGCCTGTCAGCAGCAAAAAGATGCCCGAGGGCGGGCAGCTCCTAGGATTCAAGACTTCCAACCGTCACGTTCTATATGTGTCGCTCATACCCGGAGAGGAGCAGAGGCCGCTTGGAGAACAAACGGTTATCTTTCGTGTGCGAAACGGGTTTGAACAAATTTATCAGGATATAAGATCACGACTAAAGAATATGGTCTACGAAACCAGCATGACCGATTACCGCGAAAGCATCGATCGCATGCCGCCGGGCTCCCTCAGTTCAATTGTAGAGTTTTCGTGGGGCAGCGAGTTTGTTGTTAAGGATCCTGACAGCAATATCTTCATCTTTTACAAAGCGAGAAAGATTTTAGGGTCTAGGTTTTAGCTCCTAGTGCAGCTCGTTCCACGCTGCGGCGGCGAAGGTTACTATGCAGTCCGATTGCGGTTCGACGGCTTGCCGGTATTCCAGGCACGAGCCGGTGGATTTTATGTCGCAGCGCCGCATGGCAGCCAGCATGGTGAACATCGAAGGGAAGCCGCAAATTCTCCTACTGTCGCCGTCTTCGGCAATATGCTGAAAAAGCATATTCTCGTCCGCAGCTATTATGCGTTCGATTAACTCTCTGTCGCGCGACTCTATTCCCTCAAGTCCGTCATCGCTGACCCGCTTGGTGTCTCCAAAATGCATTCCCACGTGAGCTAGGTCGACTCCGCCGTATAACAAGATACTGCGACCTTGGGATCTTAACTCGCGAATTTGCGCTGATAGTGCGGAGACGAAATCTTCAATTTCAGCGTCTTCCTGCGGACTCTTGCCGGATTCGACGCAGTGGTGAAACGAGCCGACTAAAATCGGGACCAGTTTCGGCAGTCCTTCGGCCGCGTAGCGGTGGCCGAGGAACGGCAGCTGAAGTTCAATCGAGTGCTCGCGCTTGTGCAAGTACTCGTTGCGGAATGCGCGCTCCTTGCCGTAATCCCTGCTGAGAGCTTCAACGACTTCCACCTCCGTAGGGAAGACACCATAGGGGCAGTTGAAAGACTTCTTTGTTAAATGAAAAATGCTATCACCGGGCTGGTGCGCTGTGCCGAACAGGAAAATGACGTCTGGTTTGTCTGTTGAGCTGATTATGTCAAAAGCTGCGCAGTATGTGTTCCAGCCGCGCCGGTAGTCGATGTGGGGAGCGATCATCGCAATCAAATTCTGGCCCGAATCTGGGGCGGTCCAGTTTCTTGTCGCGTCAGCAAGGTAGCGTTCGATTACCTCAGACAATGCGTTGCGGTCTTTGGGGTATACCTCGCCGCCATGCGCCATCTCCCGAACCCGTTGTTCACTGAACTCTTTGCGCAGCTCTTCCAAGCGTGAGCGAGAGAGCGCGTTGTCCAAAAGCAGCATCTGATCGAGCTGCTCCAGCATTTCAAATACTAGCTGCTCAGTTACCCCGAATTCGCTGCCCTCATCAACGATCTGGCGAATCGCGTTAGTCCCGTCGAAGCGGGCGACTATCGGCATAAGTGGGGCAGGAATAACGGCCGGGTTGACTGATATTCCGCTCGGATCGCAAAGAATGAAAACGTCTCGACCCTGATGTGAGGCACGCCGTACATCCAGCGGCCAGCGGAGCATCGGTTTGTCATCCAGCGTTAAGGCCATTCGCGAAGTTAGTTCTTCTCCAGGTAGTAAAGTATTTTGTGCGGCTGCCCATTGCGCACCAGAGTAATAGACGCCAGTTTCTTATCACTCAACTGTTCGAGAAATACGTCTAATTGGTCAAGCGAGCTGACGTGCGTCGTTCCCGCGGCTGTGATCAAGTCTCCAATCTTGAAGCCGAGTAGATCCTTTGAAGTGCGCCCGAAGGTGGCGACGATGCGAACACCCATCGGCTTGCCTAGTGTGTCGTATTCCGGTGTGCCTTTAAGGTTTTTATGCAACGACGCCGGCCAGTCGGCTTGTAAGGCGCTGAATTCTGCGGCCCTGTAATAAATTCTATGAACAAGCTCACTCTCAAAGTTTTGTATATCGCCGCCTGCGGTGCGTACGCTGACCTTATATTTAGCCTTTCCGATTGCACTTGGTTTAGGCTGAAAGTCATCAGCCGGATTCGGTGAGGAGAAGCCGCAGCCAATAAAGAGCCAGCCACAAGCCGCGGCTGATAAGATTCCTTGGGAAAGCGTCATGATGAAAAGCCCCGGGGGCGCTTGTTATTCGGCTGCCAGCTCGCGCTTTGACAACAATACATCCCCTACTCTCACGGTTGTCCTCATGCTGGTCTTGCGTCGTTTATGGCGAACCATCACAGTGTACACACCGGGGGGAACTTTGGAAAACGTGAGAATGCCGGTCTCGTCGCTCTTAAGGGTCTTAAGTACACGTCTGCGCGATTCGTCGACCAGGGAGACATGGAAGCCGTCGAGCATGCAGCCCGCGCTCGCCAAGTGGACCTCGATCACGCCGCGTTCATTGTCGTTAAGCGCAATTTTCTTAGTGTCCATCGACCTCGGAAAGCCGACCTCTATCACGGCAGCCTGAGCAGAGGCGGAAGCGGACATCAACGCCACAGCCAGGGCGAAAAACATACTTCTGTATAGCGAGCTTAGCTTCATCTGAACCCTTAGTTGAAAATTAGGTGCTTAGTGCCTCTTTATTTATTTCGGCAGTAATGCGCTAGGATATTAGGGTTTTCTGCAAAAAAAAACGCCCCGTGACCAAAGTCACGGGGCGATCGTCAAAGTGACGTCAGGAGGATGAGGATTGTGCAATTTTCATCGTTGCGAGTTATTGCTCAGTAGACGGGGCGACCCAAGCAGCTATTCAAAAGAAACTTCAAAATAATTAAAGCAGTGCTTTTGTGAGAATTTACGTCGGCTCTTTTCAAATGTAGCCTGCATGTGCGATACGTTCGCTGCTATGAATGCTGAGCAGACAATTACAGAAGAAATCCGGATTCCAGAGCAAGTGGTGACTGATCGGCGCAAGCTGTCCGAAATACTTGGAAAGATATTTTCCGAGCATTCCACCATAGATAGCTATGGTGCCTTGGTTGATGAACTAAATCACCATGGAATGGCCGTAATCCTGATAATCTTTTCTATTCCTTCAGCGCTGCCGATACCTGCTGCTGGATACTCTACCGTGCTTTCGATTCCTTTACTGGTGATCGGACTGCGGGTGCTTCTCGGCAAGGATAATTTGTGGCTGCCTGAGAATATGCGCAGCCGTGAATTTAGGCCTTCTAAATTGGCGAAGGTAAAAAACGTGATGCTGAGGATTGTCAGCTTCATCGAGCGCTTCTCGCGACCGAGATATGTTTCTCTTGTTAAGTCCAGCTCTACGCGAGTATTTCTCGGCTTGCTGATTTGTGCACTTGCAGTGTCGATGGCCCTGCCTATTCCCGGCACGAACACACTCCCGGCCGGAGGAATCTTTCTAATAGGTTTCAGTCTGCTGGAAGATGATGGTCTGCTGCTGCTCGCAGGAGTGATTTACAGCATCGCGGCATTGACTATGACGACGCTGATTATCTGGTTCGGCTATGAAATCGTAAAGGCGGCGATTGCCGGTTTCTTCGGGTAGGGCTGCGCTTGCGTCTCGGTGTGCGCTTGTATTCTTCCGGTCGTTTGAACTCACCGAATTCGACATACACAATTTTAGCCAGCGCAAAGCGATCGCGAGCGATGTAGTTTATCGCGACCTTATGTCCAGGCAGTACAGCGTCAAGCCTGCGCCGCTTTGAATCGACATAGTAGCGGGTGCGTTTGTCGAGGTAGAATACCTTGTTCCCGATGACCTCCTTGAATGCTTTGACTTCAATTGAAATTCCGTCCTCATGCACGGCCTTCACCGTGCCGAAGAATACGCCTTCGGTGAAAATTGGCTCGTCTTCGGCGCCGGTCTCAGCCCCGGGTTCCTCTGTCTCAGCATTACAGTCAGCAGCTGCAAAAGTGCAGAACGTAAGCGCAATTATAAACAAACTTAGTTGACGAGGTGTCACGAATAGCTAGTCCCTTGTTTGGCGCCATGTTACTACTCGATATTACTCCGTCCAACAGGTATTTAATCCGTTTCCAGCTGTAAGATTGCTTCGTATGCTGATACTGGTCTGAGTTAGAAGAGGATCTAAGCCGGCAAATGACCAGCAGAATTCACAGCGCTGCGCTGATTGTAGTTCCCCTGCTTCTGGTCGGGATTGCTACTCTATTTCAGCTATCTGTGACCAAGCCCCCAATGAAGTATGTCGGCTTCTCCGGTGCCGAGTGGGCTATCGCCGACCACTGCATCGCCGAGGGCGGACACAGAATGCTCCAGCCGCAAAGAGAAAGTATTGGAACCTGGATATTCGGTGAAGGGCAAAATACCGGCGTCTGCATAAGTGAACCACTCAAGTCACTCGGTGACGTTTTAGAACTTGACGTTGCCGGCTATCCTAGTGCGGGCGAGAGCACTGATGTAACGATAGACGTAAGATACAAGGATGATGGAGTCGTTCATCCACTTGTGCTGCCGGAAGTCAGGGTGCCTGGAGACGGAGAAAAATGGTTTAGCCGTTGGTTTAAGGTACCTGGCCTTGAGTTGGGACGCGATTTTGTAATAACGGTTCAGGATCAAGCAAATGTCGATTCAAAAGGCTGGATTGCTGTACGTAACAGAATAAATTTCTTTAATTCGCTCGACAAACTGCTGCCAGTCAGAGAAGCAGTTCAGACGCTTCCCGCCAAGGCGACGATTGTCGCACTGCTTGCAGTGTTGATTGTACTATTTACGCTGATTGTTATCTGTTCGAACACGAACCGCCTGCCGCTGCTTGCAGGAATCGGACTGCTTGTATTTGCAATTCATCTGCGACTCGACGCTTTTTTTTACTGGGACGAGTGGCATGTGCTTCAGCGATTCTGGGATCATGGTTGGCACAGCCTGGCAATCGCTCACAATGAGCATTTTATTCCGCTTTTCTTTGGGATGTACTTCACAGAGATCTATCTATTCAGAGACTCATATGTTGCTTATTTAGCTGTATCGCTGCTGCTTCATGCCCTAAATGCTTATCTTCTAGCTCGCCTGTTAAGCCGGTTCGCTCCGAGCAGCAGGCAGACCGAATCCGCCGCAAGACTATGCGGCGTAATGTTTGCAATGAGTTCCATATGCAGTGAGCCCACGCAGTGGGCTTTCATGCAGTCGATTCTAGCCGGAAGCGCTTGTTCGCTGATCTGCTTGATTAGCGGGTGGGATTTTGTGCAGCGGGGAAGTGTTCGCCATGCAATTATTTGCTGCGCTGCTCTGGTCCTGACCCCGCTATTCTTCGGCGGCGGCTTGATTGCGATCATTCAATTAGGCCTGCTGCTGCTTGTGCTCGAACCTGCGGTTTTGGCGGAAGGTGGCCGCCGAGATGTGGGGGCTGCATTCATAGTTAAGGACCGCAAGAAGCATCTCTTGATCATCGCGTTGGTTGTGTGGGCCTTCATTGCGACAGTTTATTTGATTAACCAGGATGGAGCCGGTCACGGGCTTAACAGAAAGAATCTGCACACAATGCTCGAGTATCCCGAGGATATTTTCAGCTTTTTGATAGTAGGTACTCAACTTGGCACGTTGCTGGGAGGCGCCGGTATCTTCCCCGTCGTTGATGCGCAGCCGCCAATCCCAATCCTGCCGGAGTCGTTTTGGTACATTAAGAGCAGTCCGATGCTGCTGCTGAGCCTGGTATTAGGCGGCCTGCTTGTAGGCGTCTTTTTGCTTTGGATACTTGTTAAACTGATAGGCGGTATCTCGCGTCGCGAAACTCTGCTGCTCATTGTCGGCCAATTGCTGATGTTCAGCGCGCTGGTGCTGCCTGCCGTAGGACGAGGTTATCTGGGACCAAGCCAGGCGCTAAGCATGCGCTACATCTATCTGGCGCTGCCATGGTTCTTTGTTTTCGTTCTGCCGTTTGTGGAGCGGCTAGTTCGAAGCCTGCAGCAGGATGGCAGCTGGCTGCACCCGATGCGCGCAATCAGCTTTTTGCTTATTGCCGCGTACTTCGGTGCTCACCTGTTTCACCTGGCTCGCTATGACTATTTCACCGAGAATGGATTTCGCAATAAGCACTACATTGCGAAAGTATCTGAGTGGTTCGACCTTCTCGCCACGGATGCTCAGATTACTCCGGGTGATTTCACGGCCAAGGGGGCACAGTTCAGCGGGCTTCAGCCGGTTTTCCCGCCAAAACTTGCGCCGGATGCGACGCCGGGACAGATTTACCGACTCCTTCACTGGCTCAACCCTGAAAAGTATCCAAAGAAAAAATGGCTCGCGGCCGCTTCCGGGTAGAGCGAAAAATCACTCAGTTTAGCTTTCGCGTAGGGTTTGGAGTTTAGGGCTGTCGAAACCGACTTGCTCTTTGAGAGTTTCGCGCAGTTTTAGTTGAACGCGTGTAGGTATTTCGCGATCCCGTATCTGCGAAGCGGACTCCACCACGAACTCAGTTTGAGCGACCAGCTCGCGACAAATCGAGCAAGTTCGAATGTGGCCTTCAAATTTTTGTTTGAGAGCTTCGAGCAATTCCCCGTCGACATAGCAGCTCGTAAGCGCACTAACGTCAGAGCATTCAAGCCTGCTAAGCTCCAAGAACGGAACCTGAAATGAATCAATCTCTTCCGACACGCGCCTATCCTCTCAGCCTGAAGCGAATTCAGTATGCTAGTGCATTCAGTGATTCCGATCGCCCGAGCTATGGCTGAGATTCGCAAATTTTAAACCGGATAAATTTCAGTAGCTTAGTAGTGCGGATTTAGGGCAAATGCAGCAAAATCGCTGTATGCAGGGGATTTTACTCCGAGCGGCACTCTAGCCGCCCTCGCCATGAACGAACTTATATCCGACGCCGTGGACAGTTAAGATATGGCGCGGTGTGTCAGGGATTGGTTCAACTTTCTGCCTGAGGCGGGCGATGAAGTTGTCGACCGTTCGCGTAGTTGGGTAGTTGTTGTAGCCCCAGACATGATCCAAAAGCTGGTCTCTGGTGAATGGAATGTCGGGCTTGCTCGAAAGACAGCGCAAAAGCTCGAATTCTTTAGCACTCAGTACGATATCACTACCGGCACGCTGCGCTCGGTAGCTTTCGAAATCCACGATGACATCGCTAAACGATAATCTGCTTAAGGCTTCTTCTTCGGTTTCTGAAGGCTGCTCGCTTTTACGGCTGCTTCTGCGAAGCAAAGCTTTCACTCTGGCAAACAACTCGCGCATGCCGAAGGGTTTGGTCAGATAGTCATCCGCGCCAATTTCTAGGCCGACAACTTTATCGACCTCGGCACACTTTGCCGTAAGCATGATGATCGGAATATGCATGCCGTCGGCGCGCAGCTGGCGGCAGACTTCCAGGCCGTCCATACCGGGCATCATTACGTCTAAAATTATCAGGTCAGGCCGCTCCTCTCGCGCACGGTCGAGTCCCTGCAGCCCGTCGCTGCATGCTAGGACTTCGTAGCCCTCGCACTCGAGATTGTCTCGCAGGCCGCTTCTGACGACCTCCTCGTCTTCGACAAGTAGGATTTTGAACCCACCGTCACTCACAACTTAACGAGTGCCTCCGTAGTCAACGTGCTATCTGCAAGGGAGTGCCCGGATGGGCACTGCAAAACAAAACGATTCTGGCTATTTAACCATCGACGGACCCCGCGATCCATTCTTAAGCGTAACCCCTGATAAGCGCCGAATCAAGCATAAAACTACTTATCAAACGCCGCAAGTAAGTATTATCGGATACTTAGCGACAGTAAACTATGGCATTAAACGATACATCAACACCGGCGCATGTGATGTCGTGTGTTCCGCTAGGCCGTGCATTATGTGGGTCAT
>JAUIIP010000144.1 GCA_030431555.1 bacterium | reverse complement strand
TCAGGCGGCATCCTTGAGGCCTTCGGCAGATTGTTTCGCAATCGTATTAAGATGTACGTCTACCCGATGTCGCGTGAAGCATTTGATCATTACTTCGCACAGCGCGGCGTTGAACCGGCAGAATACGGCAAGTACACGGACGATATCATCACAGCAGACAATCTTAGGGTAGTGCCCAAGCAGCAGGCACTTTTTGAATACCTCAAGCAAACAGGTCTCATTCGGCCGATTAAGCACTACAGCAAGAACTTGATGAACATTCACTCATCAGAAGTTCGAGCGAAGATGCAGGCTGGAGATGATACTTGGAAAGAGTCGGTGCCTCCGGATGCTGCCCGCTGCATTGAGCAGCGTCATCTGTTCGATCTAAAGTAAAATACGCGCGGTGATCTATAGTCCGAAGAAGTCCCCGACTTCTTTCGTGTCGTACACCTTTTCAAGTTCTAGCGGCTCATCGCTCTGTGCGGCAATGTAGTTCATACCGGCGCTGGTATACTCGGTACTGCTTGTCCACTCGATATGGCTCAGAACATGCCTGTGCCGGAGCTTCGCAAGTTTCCATGCGCGCTTACTGGCGTTGTGGCACACTAAATTCTGGAGCGGTTGATACTCATGCAATCTGATTCGTCGGGCCCTGCGTTCCATGTGGACCTCCCGGCAGAGCTGGCGCGCAGCTTCGCTGTCTTTGTTGCGTATCGCGGCGGCTGACTTTGCGACCATTTCTTTAGCCACCGGGGAAAAGGGCAGCAGGTCGAAATTTCCGTGGATGCTCGGTTCTCTGGGTTCTGTCTCGAAGGCTAGGCTCAGCGCAAAGGTAGTAGTCAGAAAGACACTAAGACACAACGTCGCGCAGGCGATGTTGAACATGATATCTGAATAGCCGCGCGGCGCGGCTAGATTTGCAACTCTCAACAACTTTACAACCGATCTGTAACCGTCAAAGTACCCAAGCAATATTATGATAAAAAACTGCGGAATTGTTACTTATATCTTGGAGCGAGTTGAGATATGTTTTGTAATATCCGCAACTTATCCGGGTGCCAGACGCCTTTCCGATACTTGCCCTCAGCGTAATAAAGTAATAAACTCTCTAAAATTTGACTAGGTGACTCAAGAATCACTGTCTGCGTTTCGGTAGGTGCCGCTTAAGGGCGGTAAGGCCGGAGTGTCGACAGCGTCGGAGCTGACGACCGTTTTTCTTCCCGTTCTACAGGAGGTTCCACAAGTGAGTGCATTTTCTGCACCTGACTACGCCGAAGGCGTGGTCGACGACGGCGACGAACGATTTTCCGTTCGTCGATGGTTGGGTCTGTCTCTCGTGCTTTCGCTGATGTTCGTGTTCCCGGCAGCTGCCTGGGCCGATCCGAACAACGCGATCACGAGCGAAGGCCTGAAGGCACTGTGCATCATCGGTCTGCTGATGCTGACTGCGCTGGTTCAGCGCTTCCAGCGTTCGAGCGGGGCCGAGACGATGAGCGCGGCTGCCTTGGCATGGTGGAAGGAGAAGATCCTCGCCGTCCTCTTGGCATGTTGTCTCTCAGCAGCAGCACTCGACATGTTCGCGTGGAGGGAAGCGGAGTCTCTCTTCTCAGCATCGTCGGCTGCACGGACGAGTTGGACTGCGGTGATCGCGCTGAGCCTTTTCGGCTGCGTTGTTGCGTCCTGCTGCGGCTTTGTTAGTCGCCGCGGATGGAAGCGCTGGCTGTTGAATGCGGCGCTGGTCACTTCACTGACTGCGATCTTCGCCGAGATCGCGCTCGTAATGGCAGTGCGGGAGCCCGTACTGCCCCACAGCGCCGCGATCTACGAGCGATTCGCTACGTTCTACTTGACTGCAGCGGCAGCGATCTTCACCGCGTACCGAATCTATCTCGGTGCCGATGAGCCGCTGGTGCAAGAAGCGGACTAAGGTCTCATCCCACTGCGAGGCCGACGTGCTGCACCCGACGCCGACCTCCAGTAATTTATAGTCATCTGTAGTGATTGTTCAGGCTGACCCTAGAGGAATTCGCGCTTCGGCCGTAGTTCCAAGCCCTGGCGTACTTTGGAAATTCAAACTGCCGCCTGAGCGCTTCAAGATTTTTGACGCCAACGCTAAACCTAAACCCAGGCCTTGCTGCTCATACTTTTCGCGGTCAAACTGGCTGAAAACTCCAACATTCTCTAGCTGATCTTTAGACAGTCCACGGCCGTTGTCTTTTACAGTGACCAGGCAATTTGGTCCTTCAGAGTGAACACCAAACTCGACGGGGGTGCCGCTTTCTGAAAATTTGAAGGCATTGCTAAGCAGTTCCTGCACCGCCCTTACTACGTAGGGCGCGCAAACAAAGAGGGCTAGCTCATCAACATCTGACTTGAGATCTTCCTGCCGCTTCATCTGAGTGGCGATTTCTTCCGCCTGCTTTTCCAATAAGCTGCCAAAATTTTTTACCGGCTCACGAGCCAGCATTTGGTCGTTAGCTTCGAGTTCGCACACTTGAGCGTAAACGATAAAACTTTCCAGCGTTTTGTGAAGCCGTTTCGCTGAACTGTGAACAGAATGATAGAATTGATGGCGTTCGGTGTCGCTAAAGCAGCTTTCGTCCGTCAAAAGTAATTCGCAATAACCAATTATACTCAGCAGTGGAGTTCGGAATTCGTGAGGCAGCGAAGTCGCTAGGTGCTGCTTCAGCTTTTCAGTTGATTCGTTGCGCATGCGCCGGAAGTCGTCCGATCGCGCAAGTCGCGCCTCGATCGACTGCCTTAAGTCATCAAAATTAACCGGCTTCTCCAAATAGTCATCCGCACCAAGCGACAAAGCATCCCTCAGCGATCCGAGCTGATCGTGTCCGGTGAGAAAAATAAATGGAACAAAGCTCCAGTGTTTGTCCCTCCGAACATGCTGCAGCAAGTCGTAGCCGGTCCTACCCGGCATCTTGACGTCGCTTACAATTATGTCGCAAGTGCCAAGAGAGTTGAGTACGTCTATTGCAGCGTCCGCACTTTCTGCGAAATGACAGTTCCAGCTAACATCGGAGAGCGCCAAGTTTCGCCGGATGCCGTTTAATACTTCCGGTTCGTCATCAACGAAAAGAATGTTGGTCTGGGCGCTGTTTTCCATGGCAAGTGCACGAGAATGACTGGCGGAACGTTTACTGAATCGCTGCAGAATACATCTTGATAGATAAATCACGCTAGCGCTCGAAGTCAAAAAGTTTGTACGTGTTTGGAGGATTTTTTAGTATTGTAAATACAAACAACCTCTAGGTGTTGTTCGCAGACACAGCTTAGTTGACGCAGATCAACTAAGCTGTGTTGCCATCGCTGATGTTCACCACTAAACGCCAAGCTCTAACTGTGCTAAAGTGCTTACTTGATAGTTCGGGTCGGCGCTCAAACGGGTGCCAGGTAGTAACGTGCTTTACTGATGATCGAGCGCGAACAGATTCTCTTGAGTGCAGTGGAAGCTGCGCACGACATGATCCTAATTACGGATCGCAGCGGTCGTATTCGATACGTCAACCCCTCCTTTACCGATTGCACGGGCTATACGCAGGACGAAGCCCTGGGTCAGACGCCTTCGCTTTTGAAGTCCGGCAGACAGGATAAGCGCTTTTACATACATCTTTGGTCGACGATAGCGGCAGGCAAAGTTTGGCATGGCCGATTGATAAATAGGAGAAAAGACGGGTCGGAATACCTGGAAGAACAAACTATAACCCCGATACTTGATTCTAACTCTGAGATTTCGGCGTACGTTGCGATTAAACGGGACCTCTCAGTACTTGAGTCGATGGAGGAACAGCTGCTGCAATCAGCACAAGAACTGGGCATCATGCGCCATCAGCTCGAGTTCTTGTTCGCACACATTGACGACTTTATTTACGTGCACGACTTTAACGGAGTGTTCTCTTACGTCTCGCCTTCAGTAAAGCGGATAACCGGCTATGAAGCCGAGCACTGGAAAACTCATTATTCGAATTTTCTCGTAGACTCATTGACGAATCGAATGGCGGTTAAAAGTACTCAGCTCGCTATAGCGACGCTTGAGAGCCAAGATCCCTTTCTTGTAGAGCTACGGCACAAAAACGGTCAAATAGTTACACTCGAAGTATCAGAATGCATTTATCAGCATGATGAGTCTCCGCAGGGAATTATCGGTATCGCACGAGATGTTACTAAGCGTCTCGAAATGCAGCAGCGTCTTGAGCAAACTGACCGGCTCGAAGCTTTAGGTGAACTGGCAGCCGGAATTGCGCATGAAATTAACTCGCCGCTGCAGTACATTGGCGACAATCTGCGCTATTTAGACAAGTCGTTTGCCCGGTTTACTGAGCTGTTAGAGGTGTTGCATGGGGAGTTCGTTCATAATCTGCCGACGGCGGAGAGGGAGAGAATCGATGGTGCGTGGAAGGCCGCTAAGGCACGGCTGAAGATCGACAAACTCTGCGCGGAGGTACCGAATGCGATCGCAGACGGTTTAGACGGAGTCGATAGAGTTTCCGAGATCATACAATCTATGCGCTTCGCCTCTTATCCAAGCAGCGGCTCAAGTGCACTGACTGACGTGGTCGAGGCAATAAATAACGCCGCAACTTTAACTAGAAACGAGTGGAAGTACTATGCTGAGTTAGTGATTGACTGCGAAACCAATCTACCTCCGATAGGGTGTTCGCCGGGGGTTTTCAGCCAAGTATTGATTAACCTGATAAAGAACGCAGTCGACGCGATCCGGTCCGTTCAGCAAGTTGATTCGGATAAAGGCAGAATTTCGGTGTCGGCTGGAAAGCAGTGCGGCGGAGTGGTGGTGCTGATCAGCGACAGCGGTTGCGGTGTTCCTAGAGACATTAGCAAAAAGATCTTTGACCCTTTCTTTACAACCAAGGAGGTGGGAAAGGGCACCGGGCAGGGCCTCTATATAGTGCACTCGATTGTAGTCGGTAAATTGGGAGGTCGGGTGGATGTGCGCTCGGCCGAAGGCAGTGGAACAACTATCGAACTTCATATACCGGC
Source organism: bacterium (assembly GCA_030431555.1). Taxonomy (GTDB): domain Bacteria; phylum Bdellovibrionota_C; class UBA2361; order SZUA-149; family JAGRAN01; genus JAGRAN01. The sequence continues at coordinate 3,921 of JAUIIP010000144.1, read as the reverse complement.
TGCAATGCTGCCGAACGGGGAGCATGCAGCAGTATGAACGGAAAGATACTCTTGGTGGATGACGACGAACGACTTCTTTCAGGGCTCGTGCGTCAACTGGAAGAGCGTTTCTTCCTGTTGGTCGCCCACTCAGGCGAAGCGGGGCTGCGGAAGATGGAGCAGGAGCAAGAGATTGCTGCGGTTGTGAGCGACTTGCGGATGCCCGGCATGGGGGGGCTGGAGTTCCTGAAGGAAGTTAAAACTAGGTATCCTGAATGCGTCAGGCTCTTACTCACGGCGCACGCTGATATAGACCTAGCGTTAAAGGTTGTAAACGACGCACAAATATTTCGCTTCATGGTAAAGCCGTGTTCCGCCGAAACGGTTGCTGATGCTATAGATGCAGCGCTTAAACAGTACCACCTAATTCGCTCTGAACAAGACTTGCTTCGGCGAACTTTAATGGGTTCGGTGCAAATTCTTACGGAGATAATTGCTGCGGTCGATCCGGTCTCGTTCAGCGACATCCCGCCGCTAAGGGAAGTCATACACGGATTGTGTAAAGAGCTTGGAGCTACTCAGAGTTTGGAGATCGAGTTGGCGGCTATGCTATGCCAGCTTGGAGCCGTCACCATCCCGCCGCCGATACTGGTGAAGCTGCGTACTTTTCAGGAGCTGAGCGAGCAGGAGCAGCAGGCTGTCGATAAGATTCCTCACATTAGCGCGGAACTTCTATCGCACATTCCTCGTTTGGAGTCGGTTGTGAAAATCATTCGTATGCAGGGAAAGGATGAATCGATCGCAGGCGAAAAAAGAAAGGAGCTCGGATTTGCGGCGGAGATTCTAAGACTGGCACGCGCTTACGTGCAGCTGGCTATGGCGGGCAGTAATACCCACGACGCCTTTGCTTCTCTGCAAGGTTCGAATAACCCATATCGAGAGGATGTCGTGAATGCGCTTGGAGCTTGGCTGAGCATTACCAAACCTGCGCCGGCGGCTGAAGCGGACTCAGAGCGTCTCGTAACGCGGCGAGAGAAGCTAAGCCTCCCTGTCGCTAAACTCGTAGCAGGCGACCGTTTGCTTCAAGATGTCCGAACAAAATCAAACGTTCTGCTGCTTAAGGCCGGAGTGTTTATCAGCGAACCGCTGTTGCTTCGGCTGCAGAATTATCGGACGTTCGTAGGCGTTAATGAGCCTATGGAGATAGAGAGAGTGGTATCCTGATTACGAATCTCTTTGTTTATGCTATATCGCCGGTCTCAACACTGCCTATCGAGCCACCCTAGCTCAGTTGGTAGAGCAACTGATTCGTAATCAGTAGGACGCGCTGTCGACCGCTTGCGGTCATACCAGCGCGTCGAAATGCGACGGGAATGCTTGGACCGTCGACACCTAGTCCGACCGGATGATTACGAATCTCTTTGTTTATGCTATATCGCCGGTCTCAACACTGCCTATCGAGCCACCCTAGCTCAGTTGGTAGAGCAACTGATTCGTAATCAGTAGGTCGGGAGTTCGAGTCTCCTGGGTGGCTCCAAATAAGCATCTACTTCCATAGCGGGCTGCCGAAACTCCAGTTCCACAGACTGCCTGAGCTCCTATAGCGGCTTCGATTGCAAGGTTTGGCGGCATGATTGTATCTGTAATTTGCTCGCCTTAACTCAGCCCGCTCTTGATAGTAGTTCCTGAGGGCGCGGTTGTAGCCTCTGCGATCACCTTCTCGGCGCTCATGCTGCACTCTGCGCCAAGCTTGCCGGACATCATGCTGCTGAGAGTGGTAATACCGCCCAAAGTGATTTCTGTAGTGTTTGTCGCCAGAATCTGCGGTGGCACTCGCCGGGGCAAGCAAAGCAGCTCCAAATAACAGGCTAGCGGCAGTCGTGATGATTCGCTTCATTGTATTTCCCTCACGTTTTGTTGTCCTGACCGATTAGTCAGGGTGAGGGGCTTATGGGTTTACGACTACCTAAATTAAATAGCTGAAAAAAAGCTAAATCTGATGAATAAAGCGAGGGATTCGATCGTATCGGGTAGACCCCTAAAAGTTCAGGCGGGCTGTCCGGCTGGGAACTCCAGCTCGTCTATCGAATTCAGATCGACTTCAATCGAACCGTCCTCAAGAGGTTTAAGTATGTTCGCAAATTCTGCGCCCCAGACGATCTCGTCAAATTTAAACGAAGACCAGCAATAGACCGTCTGCGAAAATCCATCGTCGATTCCCTCAAGCATTACTAGAAACTCTGCGTCCGAACGCTCTAAGTCGCTTTCACTAATATTATGCAGCGGGCTGCCTTCTGTGATCGGATGAACGATTGTCCAATGCAGAGGAAAAAACATCACATGCGGACGTTCCAATTCGAGGTCGTAAAACCGGCGCTTCCTTACACCGTGTTCATACTCGAGCCTGCTTAGGAGAACCTTCGCCTTTAAGTGAAACATCTGGTTTTTGCGTTCGTTAATGATTCTGAACTCGAATGCTTTACCGTCTTTATACGGAGAGATAATAGCGTTCTTGCTGAAGCGAATTTTTGCAGTGGGGCGTGAAAATCGGGCGAAACAAAGTCCGGTAGCCAGCGCAAAACCAAGCAAGCCGCTCAAGACCTCAAACGTAACCAGCATATTCGCACCGAAGCTTATCGGACTTGTGTTGCCGAATCCGGCTGTTGAAACAGTGTGAACGCTGAAAAAGAACGCATTCCAAAATAACTCTAAGTCAGCCATCCCCTCGGTGTTGCTCAGCGCTCCGCTGCCGCACATAAAGTAGAGAAATCCGAAAACGAAATTCAGAGTGAAATAAGCGGCGACAATCGTAAGCAAAAATCTGGGCCACGTAGTTGAGAGCATATAGTGGTACAAGCTCATTGAGCGCAGGGCGCTATGGCCGCGGCGCTGCACATTGAAGCTGCCGTCACGGTTTATCAGCCGCTGAGTGCTGTCAGTTGAGACGAGGCTGCCAAAGCCGAGATCCTTAGAATCGTCATCGATATTGGCATCAAAAGCCGAAAATACTTGCGTTTCCAGTGAGACCCTTTCCACGAATTCCTCTCCCGCCTGAATCTAGAACATACGCAATACAAATTTTTGCTCGGCTGATACTATCAGTTTAAAGCTGTGTCTGTCACTTAGACAGGTTTGCCGAAGACCTCGGACGGCCACGTGAATATTTGAGAAACACTGCGCAAACTATGGAACAAGAGCGAAAATTGGCAGACAGCTTGCCGGTTAGATATATGTTTATCGGGCTTGGCTTGCTGTTTTTTGCGCTTGGAATTATAGGAATTTTTTTGCCTGTCTTGCCGACCACTCCATTTATGTTGGTTGCCGCTGCGTGTTTTTCACGCAGCTCCCCTCGGCTTCACAAGTGGCTGCTGTCGAGGAAGACGATCGGCCCGCTAATTGTTGATTGGGAAGCTAACGGAGTTATTCGAACTAAGGCCAAGATCACCGCAACGATAATGCTTGTTGCGGTCATGACGGCATCTTCAGTTCTGGCAGGACTATCTGCCGTTGTTAATGTGGTTTTGGCGCTTACGGCCGCGGCAGTACTAAGCTTTATATGGTCTCGTCCAAGTGTCGTAGAGATTGAAGACCGGACTAAGGAAGCGGCATCGTTTCATCACAAGACCTAGCGCTGTTCGGACATGATACTGAGGAAAGTTATTCTAAATTTTGCTCTGATACTTTGTTCTGTTCTGGCAGCTTTGGCCGGCGCTGAGGTTCTTACACGCGCGCTGATCGATTGGCTTCCTCGTTCGGCGTTCAATTTGTTCTCACGTGAACTCCAGGTGCTCGGGCAGACATCAAAGACAGAGCTCATGCCTCGCACTCCCTATATCGCCATTGCCGGCGACTCTTATGGTGTCGGCAAAGGGGATTGGTTTACGAATCTGAAGTACGATCGGAATGCTCGCTACCAGGCAACACATCTTATACAGGACGCAC
>JAUIIP010000143.1 GCA_030431555.1 bacterium | reverse complement strand
AGCGGGCGGACTCGCTTCTCTAGAGCATCGTTTACATAGGTGAACCCCAGAGTAGCACCGTGAGCATGGCACTGCTGAGAAATCCCCCAAGCTATGCTCTTTTGGTTCGCTAGGCCAAATACCAGACCTCGCTTGCCCTCCAGAAGCTTCATCAAGCTCACTCTACTCTTTAGTTTCTTCGTCGCTTGACGCTTCCTCGGAAACGGCAGACGGGGCTTCCGATTCTTGCGCAGCTTCGCCCTCAGCTTCTTCCGTCGTCGGTGCTTCTTCAGCAGCAGCCTCCATCGGCTCCGGCTGCGCAGGAGCAGCTACTCGCTTGGTGGTGCGTCGTTTACGCTTCTTAGGCTTAGCCTGGCGAACTTCTTCCTCGACAAACTCAATTATCGCCATTTGTGCGCCGTCGCCGTCGCGGCGACCGTCAACGCGCTTGCCTTCCGGATCTTTTCGTCCTCGGATTACTCGCGTGTATCCGCCGCTGCGGTTTTCATAGCGCGGAGCAAGTTCTTCAAACAGCTTGTGCACGGCAGAAGTCTTCTGCGCGTTTCCAGGCTGCTCGCGGTTAATTGGCATCAAATAGCTCATAGCCTGACGACGAGCATGTAAACTGTTTTTCTTGCCCAGCGTAACGAGTTTATCCGCAACCCTTCGCAACTCCTTCGCCTTAGGTAGAGTCGTCTCGATACGCTCGTTTAAGACGAGAGCGGTCGCCATATTGCGCATCAACGCCCGACGATGAGCGGGATTCCTGCCAAGCTTTCTTAAGCGTTTCCCGTGATTCATGCTCCAGACCTCACTTAGACTTAATGGGGCTGCCTTCAGCCTTAAATATCAACTACCGAGCCCGCAGCTTCGGACATCTTGTCCAGCTCCGCGCGTGAAGGGAATCCTTCCAGCTTCATTCCGAGGCTCAAATTCATTTCAGACAGAATCTCTTTAATCTCGTTCAAAGACTTACGACCGAAATTCTTTGTTCTAAGCATCTCGGCTTCTGTTTTCACAACCAGCTCACCGATGTACTTGATGTTGGAATTTTCAAGGCAGTTAGCCGAACGAACGCTTAGTTCCAGCTCATCGATTCTGCGGAAAAGATTCTCGTTAAACTTGGGCTTCTCTTCCTCGACAACCTCTTCAACCTGCTCAACAACTTCGTCGGCACCGACGAAGACTCCGAGCTGATCGCGAAGGATGTAAGCCGCTCCCTCGACTGCATCTTCGGGAGAAACGCTGCCGTCAGTCCATACTTCTAAAGTGAGTTTGTCATAGTCAGTTCGCTGACCAACACGAGCGTTAGTTACGACGTAGTTAACTTTACGCACAGGAGAAAACAGCGAATCAACGGGAATAGTCCCCACGGGCATATCATCCGTCTTGTTTTCCTCTGCAATACCGTAGCCGCGGCCAATCTGTGCTTCGATTTCCATCTCCAGCGATCCATCAGTGTTGAGGGTCGCGATGTGAAGATCGGGGTTGATAACTTCAACTCCCGGCTCAGCTTCTATCATCCCGGCAGTAACTTCACCCTCTCCGCTTGCCGACAAGCGAAGCGTAGCATGGTCCTTGTCGCCGAGGTTGATAACTACTTGCTTAAGGTTAAGAACAATTTCTGTAACATCCTCGACGCAGCCTTGAACGGTCGAGAACTCGTGCTTCACGCCGGTCATGCGAACCTTGGTTACCGCAGCGCCGGGAAGAGAGGACAGCATAATGCGTCGCAAGCTGTTGCCGATAGTCAATCCGTAACCGCGCTCGAGCGGCTCTGCGATAAACTTGCCGTAACGCGGAATCGACTCTTCGAATTCAACTCGTCGCGGCTTGATGAGGTCCTTTGTGATATTGCGTAGCATCTTTTCTCTCTGCGCTCCTCAGACGGTCAGACTGAAATAACAACTTTGATTAACAGTTGTTACCCCGTTTGCAAACAATGAAACCCTTATACTCGGCGCCGCTTCGGTGGGCGGCAGCCATTGTGTGGAACCGGCGTGACATCTCGTATGGAAGTGATTGTCAACCCTGCTGCCTGAAGAGCTCGCAGAGCAGATTCACGACCGGCACCCGGACCTTTCATGGCCACAGACGCACTACGCATTCCGTGCTCCATAGCCGATTTAGCAGCGGCTGCAGCAGTAGTCTGCGCGGCGAAAGGAGTGGACTTACGCGAGCCCTTGAAGCCGTGACAACCCGCACTAGACCAGCTGACGACATTACCGCCCAAATCAGTGATAGTGACAACGGTGTTGTTGAAGGTCGCATAGACGTGCGCAACCCCTACGGGTACGTTCTTCTTCGCCTTCTTCTTTTTCGTTGACTTCTTCTCAGCCATATCTCACCCAATAGTTGGCCGATTTAGTAGGAAACCCTGGCCTTCTGCGGCCACAGTTTCTAACATAAATTCAGCAACAATTCTACTTTCCTACCTTCTTCTTGTTAGCGACCTGTTTGCCTTTTGGACCCTTGCGAGTGCGCGCGTTGGTGCTGGTGCGCTGACCGCGAACCGGCAAGCCTTTACGGTGTCTAAGTCCCCGATAAGACCCAAGATCCATCAGACGTTTAATATTTCCCTGAACTTCCCGGCGAATATCACCCTCCACTTTATATGTAGAGTCGATGATCTGTCGGATCTGACCGGCCTGCTCTTCTGTCAGGGCGTCAGACTTAGTCGCAGGATCAATCTTAGCCTGTGTTAAAATCTTGCGAGCAGTCGAAGGGCCGATTCCGACAATCGACTGAAGCGCGATTTCGATTCGTTTATTACGGGGTAAATCCACCCCTGCAATACGTGCCATGCTCTAAATACTCCTTATCCCTGGCGCTGTTTGTGCTTAGGGGTTCTGCTGCAAATCACATAAACAACACCGCGGCGCTTAACGACGCGGCAGTACTCACACATTTTTTTCACTGATGCTCGAACTTTCATCGTGCTTTCTCCTACAAATCTCTCTATGGACGGCTCAAAACGTAAGGGCCGTCCTGCGTTATCGCAACCGAGTGCTCGAAATGCGCGGCCAGGCTTCCATCCTTTGTAACAGCCGACCAGCCGTCTTCCAGCACCTTCGCTTCATAAGCACCGGCCGTTACCATTGGCTCTATCGCCAATACCATCCCGGGCTTAAGCACTCGCCCCATTCCAGCCGAACCGAAATTCGGAACATGAGGCGGTTCGTGCATAGCACGGCCAATTCCGTGCCCCACAAACTCTCTAACGACGCCGAAACCATTACCTTCAACGCGTTTCTGGACCGCGTGAGATATGTCGCCTATTCGGTTACCCGGACGACACTGCTCTATCGCATCCTCAAGCGCCTGGGCCGTAACATCCAGCAGCCGCTGCGCCTTTTCGTCAATCTTTCCCACGGCCACAGTCTTAGCCGCATCGCCGAAAAAGCCGTTTAAACAGCATCCGTAATCGATGCTGATAATGTCGCCCTCCTGCATCGGTACATCATTCGGAATTCCATGAACGATGACCTCATTTACCGACGCACAAATTACGCCGGGAAAGGGAGCAACATTAGGCGAACCGGCCGGGTAATTCAAAAACGCCGCGTCCGCACCAGCTTCCTTGGTAATCTCAATTGCCCGGGCATTCAGCTGCGCTGTCGTAACTCCCGGAGCAACCATTTCCTCCAGCTCAGTCAGGACCCTGTGAACTAAGAGGTCCGCCTGACGCATGATCTCGATTTCCGCTTCCGTCTTAAGCTCAATCGACATCTTAGCTACGCCAATGCCTGAAGCAGTTTTTGAAAAACCTCGTCTATCGATCCGGCACCACTCACTCTAGTGAGCATATTTTGTTCGTCGTAATACGAAATCAGCGGAGCGGTTTGTTCCTGGTAAACACGCAGCCGCTCGCGCTGAACATCGTCTGAATCATCAGCACGATCTTCCTGCGAACGTCGATTCGCCAGACGCGCCTCAACATCATCCATCGTGACTTCAAACAAAATCACCGTGGGCTTCACGCTGCCGAGCATCGCTCCAAGCGCTTCCGCTTGAGGCACCGTACGCGGGAAGCCGTCCAATATATATCCGTTCTCGCAGTCCGGCTGCTTAATGCGCTCAGCGATAAGCTCGACAATCAGCTCATCAGGGACCAGCTGACCCGACTCCATAATCGCGCCGACTTTTTTCCCAAGCTCACTTCCTTCTGAGACAGCTGAACGCAGCATCTCGCCGGTGCTAATGTGAGCGAGCTTCATCTCTTCGCTTAACAGCTTCGCCTGAGTGCCTTTACCCGCACCCGGCGCTCCGAGAAAAATCAATCGTCTCATAGCGTTCACCTCTGGATCAGCCTTCCTCTGACAGCTGTCGCACGAGATTGACCTCTGATTTTACCAGGGCTCTTATTCATGAATCCCTCGTAATTTCTGGCCACAACATGCGACTCGAGCTGGGACGCAGTATCCAGCGTGACACCAACGACAATAAGCACGGCCGTTCCACCGAAAAAGTAGCTGAACGCGCCGGCGCCCATGCGCTGGTAAACCATATCCGGCACAAGACAAATAATGACGATATACAGCGCCCCCCAGAAGGTAAGACGGGTCAATACGTCGTTAATAAACTCGGCGGTCTCTTTGCCCGGTCGACGGGTAGGAATAAAACCGCCCTGCTTTTTTAAATTCTCTGCTACTTTCTCCGGATCCAAGACAAGAGCCGTATAAAAGAAGCAAAAGAATATATTCAGCCCGGCGAAAATTGTGTCGCCCAAAAGAGTTCCACGAAGAAGCATCGACGAAAAGTTCTGCACAGCCTCATTCGCGCTAAAATTTGCGATAGTTGCCGGAACAATCATCACCGAAGTGGCAAAAATCGGCGGGATAACCCCAGCAGTATTAAGCTTAAACGGCAGGTGCTGAGTAGTCGCCTGAACCATTCGCCTACCCATCGCACGCTTGGGATACTGAACCGGAATTCTTCGCTGCGAGCGCTCTACATAGACGATAAACAGAACCGTCAAGGCACCGAACAACAAAAGCATCAACATCTTAAAGTGGTCGAGCTCACCGGTCTGAGTCAGCGCGAACGTTCCAAGCATAACGGAAGGCATTTGAGCTAAGATGCCTGCGGTAATTATCAGAGAGATGCCGTTTCCGATACCTCGCTCAGAAATCTGCTCACCGAGCCACATGATAAATGAGGTACCCGCAGTGAGCGTAATCATCGAGACGATACGAAAATGCCAGCCGGGGGCACTGACAACGCCTTGGCTTTCAAGACCGATACTAATCATTAAGCCTTGAAGCAGTGCGAGAATGATAGTGCCTATTCTAGTGTAGCGGGTAATTACCCGTCTACCCTGCTCACCCTCTTTTGAAAGGTTCTCGAGATGAGGAATGCTCGACTGCATCAGCTGCATGATAATCGAAACACTGATGTAGGGCATAATCCCCAGGGCAAACACCGAAAAGCGTTCAAGCGCCCCGCCGGAAAACATGTTGGCCAGACCAAACAAGGTGCCGGAAGCTTGGTCGAACATGCGACCGAACGCTTCACTGTCGATCCCCGGAGTGGGGACAAACACGCCGATACGATAAACGATCAGCATCGAAAGCGTAAACATTACGCGCTTCCTTAGCTCAGGAATCTTTACCGCATCTTCAAAGCCGCCAACCATCGACCCAATCTTCCTTTAAACTATGCGCCTTCAGTCGGCCCTTCGTCGACCAATCCGGCTGCTTCTGCCATCGAAATTCTGCGCAGTTCCACCACTCGAGCTTCCCCACCTGCATCCTCGATCGCTTTCTTGGCACTTTGGGAGAATGCATGCGCTTCGACCACCAGCTTCTTACCCAGCTCGCCGCCGCCAAGAATTTTGATCTTGTCCTTACCGGGACGAATCAGACCGTGCTTAGCGAAAGTTTCAATACCGACCACACCGTCGCTGTCCTCAAGCAGAGCTAAGCGCTCAACCGGCATCGTACGATAAACGTTAACGCCAAGGGTTTTCTTCCGGGAGGTAAATCCAAACTTCGGCAAACGACGCTGAAGCGGCATCTGCCCGCCTTCGAACCCGCGCGGCACACTTCCGCCTGAACGAGACTTCTGCCCCTTCTGTCCTCTGCCGCAGGTCTTGCCGTTTCCAGAGCCCTCACCGATACCTACCCGGCGCTTACGCTTGCGCGCGCCCTTCTTCGGAGCAAGTGATGACAGGGAAATTTTGTTGTTCTCTGCCTGTGCCATTATCTACATCCTCTCTGCATTGAGCTGCTGCGGAGCCCTATTCCTGTTCCTTGACTGAGACGAGGTGAGACACCTTCTTTACCATCCCAATAATGGAGGCCTCGTTGCTATGCACTACGGTCCGTCCGATACGGCCCAGGCCGAGCGCACGGAGAGTCTCCTGCTGACGCTTGGTCTGACGGATACCACTGCCAGTTTGCGTAATCTCGATTTTCTTTCTATCAGCCATGACTCTTTCCTAAAGCTAAATCCTATCCGAACGGCGCATACGCGAGTTCTTCAAGCTGTTTACCGCGTCTCGCCGCGACAGCTTCAGGCGGCTCGAGCTGCAACAAGCCGTTAAATACTGCCGCAAGCACGTTGTGCGGGTTCTGCGAACCGAACGACTTAGTCAAAACATCTTGAACGCCGAGCTGCTCCAGCACAGCACGAACCGCGCTGCCCGCGATTACACCGGTTCCTGGAGAAGCGGGCTTGAGCAGGACAGTCGCTGAGCCGGACTTTCCAAGCACTTCAAAGGGTAGAGTATTGTCGACGAGCGGAACTGAAATTAATCCCTTCGTCGCGGCTTCTTTCGCCTTGCGAATTGCTTCGGGGACTTCGTTGGCCTTTCCAAGGCCATAACCGACATGCCCCTTGCCGTCGCCTACGACGACGAGTGCACTAAAGCTGAAACGGCGGCCGCCTTTAACCACCTTGGCAACACGGTTGATGAAAACAACCTTGTCGTTAAGCTCTTCACAATCAGAAGCGCTTGCTTTTCTCTCTGCTGGACGCGGATATTTTGATCCCATCTCGTCTCTTCTCCTCCTACCGGGGGCCTTGCTCGCTAGAGCGTCAATCCTGCTTCGCGCGCGCCGTCAGCGACAGCTTTAACACGCCCGTGATAAACATAGCCGTTGCGGTCAAAAACAACGCGCTCTATTTTCTGTCCCTTTGCCAACTCAGCAACTTTCTTTCCGAGCTCCTTCGCGCTTTCTGTGCACTTCGGCGACTTCCCGTCCGCCACAATCGATCGTGTACTGGCGGCAGCTAAGACCCTTCCGGACTCATCAGAAATAAGCTGCGCGTAGGTAAACTTACCGCTGCGAAATACATTGAGCCTCGGAAGAACATCAGTTCCGACGATTTTTTTGCGCACTCGAACGCGGCGGTTATCCCGAGCCTTCTTGCGAATTTTTGCTGCGCACTTCATTTTCTACTAGCCTCTTTACTGTTGCTACTTACCGGCTTTACCAGCCTTGCGCCGTACCTGCTCGTCTCTGTAACGAACGCCCTTGCCTTTATAAGGCTCCGGCGGACGAAGACTGCGAATCTGAGCGGCTACCTGCCCGACCTGCTGCTTGTCAGGGCCTTCAAGTTTGACAAAAATATCTCGGCCTTCCTTCAGCACGCTGGCTTTGATTCCTTCCGGAACCTCAAACGTAATAGGGTGTGAGTATCCGAGTCCTAGCTCAAGATTCTTTCCCTTAGAGTCCGCCCGATAACCGACCCCAATCAACTGAAGCTGCTTTTCGAAGCCTTCGGCCACTCCGCGAACCATGTTGTTCACGAGTGCTCGCTCCATACCATGAAAGGCTCGGCCCTTCTTGGTTTCTTCTTTCCGCGACAAAATGATCTGACCGCCGTCGACCTTAACTTCAACTTCCGGTCGAATCTCGCGCTCGAGCTTGCCGTTGAAGTACTCGTCCTCCTTGCCGACGTTGAAGTAGCGCTGGGTCATGCCGTCGAGCTGACTGTCGTCACCGCGGCGACGCGCACACGCTTTCAGCTGGAACTCGCATGACACTACACACGTTTCCTGAGATCCACACGCGGCTCAAGTCGCTTGTGGTCTCCGCCTTCCCTGAGTGGACCGACTTTCAGACCGCCAACTTCGGCAACATCTTGATTGAGCTGGTCGCTTATGTCGCTCAAGAACTCCAAGCCGAGCAGGCGGCACAGTCCCGCGAGGCGCACCTCGCCACCGCCACCCAACGCCAGAACATCCGTATGCTCGCCGAGATGCTAGGCTACGCCGTGCCCGGATCCAGCGCGGCCAGCGCTCGTGTTCGTTTCGAGCTAGCTTCGCCGGCAAGCTCCGATGTGCATGTGGAGCAAGGACGTGTGTTGCGGACCGAATCCGGCGTGCGCTTCGAGCTGCAGGAGCACGTCATCATTCCGGCGGGGCAACAAAGCGCAGCGGGGACGGTCGAACACTCGCGACGGCGCCAGCTTTCGTACCAAGCGCGTGGAACTCACAACTTGCAGGTCATCCTTGACCACCGGCCCTACCTGGACGGGTCCATCGAGGTCCATCATGCCTCCGGCCCGTTCGTGGAAGTGGAGTCGTTCATCGACTCAGAGCCGACAAGCCGGCATTTCAGGGTGGACGTGAACAACGACGAACGCGCGACGCTTGTCTTTGGCGACGGCCGCCGTGGCATCGCCCCGACGGGAGTGCTGGATATCGCATACAAGTCCGGCGGCGGCGTCGCTGGCAACGTGCCTGCAAACCGCATTGTGCGGATGGACGGGACCTCAGTAGATGCGACTGGACGGGCCGTCCGCATCAAAGTCACAAACCCGGACCCGGCGACCGGCGGTCGCGACCGAGAGCCTATTGAGGAGACTCGCCTGCGAGCGCCGCTCTCCCTCCGCGCCACCAGCCGCTGCGTCACACGAGAGGACTTCAAGATTCGCGCGGAGCAAGTCCCCGGCGTGGCCCATGCGCTGCTTCTCACAAGCAACGAAGATGCTGGTGTCGCCGAGAACACCGGCCACCTCTACATCGT